>CACBBC010000001.1 GCA_902537415.1 uncultured Alphaproteobacteria bacterium
TAGTGGTTTTGCTTTCGCATAATGGGTTCGATGTAGATCAAAAACTTGCCAGAATTATTAGTGGTATAGATGTCATTCTGACAGGCCATACTCATGATGCCATACCACATGCAATAAGATTAAACAATACTCTCTTGTTATCATCGGGGTCTCATGGGAAGTACTTGGGGCGAATAGATTTAAAGGTTAGTAACGGAAAAGTTGTCGATAGCTCATCATCATTAATTCCAGTTTTTTCTGAAATATTAAAGTCAGACCAAGAGATGATAGAGAAGATAAATGAGGTAAGAGCTCCTTTCGAAATGGATTCTCAGAAAGTTATCGGCCGAACGGGATCACTATTGTACAGGAGGGGTAATTTTAATGGAACCTGGGATGATGTGATTTGTGACTCAATAATTGAACAAAGAGATAGTGAAATTTCATTAAGTCCAGGTTTTCGATGGGGAACGACCCTTTTACCTGACCAACAAATAACTATTGAGGATATTTACAGTCAAACCGCTATAAACTATCCGGAAGTCTATAGAATTAAAATGACCGGGAAAGCAATCAAAGAATTACTAGAAGATGTTTGCGATAATATTTTTAATCCTGATCCGTTTTTTCAGCAAGGTGGAGATATGGTCAGAGTGGGTGGCATGACATATGAGTGCTACCCAAAAGAAAAGATGGGGCATCGCATAAAAAATTTAAAATTAATACGAAATGGTAAACATATTGAGAAAACCAAAGAGTATATAGTGTCTGGCTGGGGATCCGTAAATGAAAATGTAGAAGGTCCTCCTATATACGATGTACTAGAAAACTACATCGTTGATAAACAGGAAATAAAACCAGAAAAGCCCTCACCAGTAAGGGTCATTGGAATGTAGATAGGAAGGCAGTTGAAAGACTGCCTTCCTCAACAAAAACTATGAGAACATATCGGTAGTTATACCGTTGTACCACCCTATAGACTCTTCGTAGGTTTTCTTACGCTTAGCGTTGCCCTCATCTGTTTTAGAGACGAACTTATCTACTACTTCGATCTTTTCTTCTCCAGCTTTATAATTCGCTCCAACCTTTATTCCGTCATTAGTTGCTACCAAGGACCAACATGTATTTGAGAATTTTGCAGGAAATACTCTGCTATCAGTTAGTTCGCCCCTTATATGATTTGCTGCAACCTTTGCTTGGCTATTCGCAGAGAAACCAGATTTTGGCATTGCAGACGCAACTGATGCATCCCCCAGAACGTAAATATTACCATCTGCCTTGGTTTGCATAGATGCAGGAACTATTGGGCTCCAATCTCCATCTGTTACACCGGCATTCATTGCTATAGCACCCGCCCTCTGGGCTGGTACCACACAAGCAACGTCCGCTTTAAATGTATCAAGATCAGTCTCAATTTCCATTGTTTCCGGGTTTACGTTTTTAATGCCACCGTGAGTATCGTTATCAATCCACTCAACCATTCCAGGATAGTGCTTTTCCCAGCCGGCCATAAATAGACCTTGTTTAGAAAACTTATTTTTTGGATCTATAACAACAATTTTCGCAGTGGGATTTTTTTCTTTAAGTATATGAGCAACCATAGAAATACGCTCGTAAGGCCCCGGAGGACATCTGTATGGATTTGGTGGAGGAACCATAGCAAAGGTACCACCCTTAGGCATATTTAAGACTTGATCTCTCAAAACCTTGACTTGAGTTCCAGACTTCCAAGCATGAGGCATTTTTGTTTGTGCTTCGACCGAGTACCCGTCAATACTGTCATATTTTATATCGATTCCTGGTGATAATACCAACCTATCATAACTGACAGTGGCCCCGGAGCCTAATCTCACTTTGCGTGCAGACGAGTCTACAGATATAGCCCAATCATGTACCACATTAACTCCATGATTAGCGCTTAAATTATCGTATGAATGACCAATTGAATCATAGTCTCGAAAACCCCCTAAATAAAGGTTCGAGTAAAAACATGTGTAATAATGTTTTGATGCTTCAATTAAAGTCACATCAATCGCGCCTTTCGAGTCTTTTGCAATGTATCTTGCAGCCGTTGCTCCACCTGCACCACCGCCAACAACAACGACCTTAGGTCGAGCTGATCCTGTAGAAATAGCAGGCATAGCTAACAAAGATGTTGAAGCAAGAGCAAAAGATACAAAGGAACGTCTAGATAGATTATTCATCGTGTCCTCCCTATGTTATTTTTTTTAAGTGTAACAGGATTATTATTTTTTTGAAAATAAAATTGAACAAGTGTTAATTGTTTCTTTACATATTTTTGATTAAGGTCAGTTTATTTTTCCAAGCTATTAAAATAAATCGCTAAAGACGCTATTTGCTCTTCGTCTAGAGCACCAGCAACCAATTGCATTACTTCGTTCTCCAGCTCTTTATTTTTATATAATATTAGCTTCTTAGCGATGTATAGGGCTTCAGCACCATTTATGGCAGGAATACCTTCATCAGATGAGTTTCGATGACATGTTAAACATTGTCCTGATAAATATTCACCATAATCAAAGTCAGCTCCATCAAGCAACGGTTCTGCTAATAGTCCCCGAAATATCAGCAAACAAGAAATGGCTATAAAAAATTTAAAAACAATATTTACCACACAATAAGTTTACTCTCCGAAAAGCAAAATTGTAAATGACTTTTATACCCAGGAACAAAATTTACACATATGGCTATAGATCATCCTTATGAGCTTACTGGCCAAATATTAGATTGTTTATTTTCTTGGTTTATAATCGGACAGTTGACCTCTTTAAGTGTAAATTATAAAATGATAGATGTTTAGAAATGACGGAGCCCAAAATGACAAATAAATCAACTGGAAATAAAGTAATAGTAGCGGGAGTTGGAATGATTCCTTTTGCTAAGCCTGGAGCTTCAGAGACCTATGATATTATGGGTGCAAAAGCAGCTAAGTTAGCGCTCCGAGACAGTGGTGTAGACTATAAAAATATCCAAAGTGCCTTTGTTGGATATGTATTTGGAGATTCCACATCCGGTCAGCGGGCTTTGTATCATGTTGGCATGACAGGTATTCCAATTATAAATGTAAACAATAACTGTTCCACAGGTTCCACAGCACTCTATTTGGCAAGGCAAGCGATAGAAAGTGGTTCTAGTGATTGTGTTCTGGCTCTGGGCTTTGAGCAAATGCGACCTGGAGCGCTAGGTGACATCTACACTGACAGGCCAAGTCCTTTTGGTGAATTTAATGAAACCTGCGAACAGTTAGTAGGGAATGCAGAAATTCCATTAGCGTTACGTTACTTTGGAGGTGCTGGAAAATCACATATGGATAAGTATGGTACCACCATGAAAGATTTTGCAAAAATTAGAGCTAAGGCAAGCAGACATGCCGCTAAAAATCCGTTAGCCCTATTCAAAAAAGAGGTCAGTGAGGAAGAAGTAATGGAGTCTCCAATTATGTGGCCAGGTGTTATGACCAGATTAATGGCTTGCCCACCAACCTGTGGTGGGGCTGCTGCTGTCTTAGTTTCTCAAAAGTTTGCGAATAAACACAATATCGATTCCAGTGTGAAGATTTTAGCGCAAGCGATGACAACTGATTACGAGTCTACTTTTTCAGAGAAAGATATGATGCAATTAGTAGGCTACGACATGACTAAGGAGGCGGCAAAAAATGTTTATCAGCAAACTGGGATTGATGTTAAAGATGTGGACGTAGTGGAACTACACGATTGTTTTGCCCACAATGAGCTTATAACTTATGAAGCTCTTGGCTTATGTGAAGAAGGCGAGGCGCAAAAGTTTGTTCAAGATGGAGATAATACTTTCGGGGGCAAGTTTGTCACCAATCCTTCCGGAGGATTACTTTCAAAGGGACATCCATTGGGGGCAACTGGATTAGCTCAGTGTTTTGAGTTGACCCAGCAACTTCGTGGGAATTCAGGCGAAAAGCAAGTTGATGGCGCTAAAACAGCTCTACAGCATAATCTAGGCTTGGGCGGGGCGTGTGTAACTACGCTTTACCAAAGCACATAATTTGATCAGCTTAGAGCTATACCCAAGAATTTTGACATTCTTTGGTTAAATTTTGCTATGTCGTTAGGGAGCTCTCCTTCCACCATCTTTGCCTGATCAAACAGTAGAAAAGAGGCATCATTTAAAGCATCTTTGTCTGTATCCTTAATCTTATTTAGTTTCTTAATAATATTATGGTCAGGATTTATCTCTAATATTCTGGGCATACCCTTGAAATCTTTATTTTGGATCTTCATTATTCTTTCCATTTGAACATCCATTCCAGTATCAGGTGCTACTAGACAGCATGCGCTGTCAACCAGTTTTGTAGACACTTTAACATCCTGTACGTTTTCACCTAGTATTTCTTTTATTTTTTCGACAAGGCCCTTCATGCCTGCCAGTGGCTTCTTCTCTTTCTCTTTTTTATCGTCTGAAAAAGCTGTTAGGTCTATATCACCCTTGGTAATTGAAACAAACTTTCGGTCTTGAAATTCGCCTGCCATAGATAACCAAAATGTATCGATCGGGTCCGTTAGAAATAGGACGTCAAGCTTCTTTTTCTTGAATACTTCGAGATGCGGACTGCCTTCAGCCATCTCTTTATTTTCTGCTGCCAAATAGTATATATCTTTCTGTTCAGTGTTCATTTTTTCGATATAGTCTGATAAAAACACGAGCTTGTTCTCATTCATGGACTGGAACTTTGATAATTCCAGAAGTTCTGTCTTTAGGTCAAAATCCTCATAAATTCCTTCTTTAAGAACGATGCCAAATTCATTCCAAAAAGATGAATATTTTTCTTGGTCTTTATCTTTCATCTTTTTCAGTTCGTTAATTACTCTCTTCTTTAATGCCTTAGAGATTTTGTTCAAGGTGACATTATGCTGTAGCATTTCTCTACTAACATTGAGATCAACGTCTGAGGTGTCGACTATACCTTTGACGAACCTAAGCCATCTTGGTAGGATGCTTTCAGAGTCATCGGTTATCAGAACTCGGTTTGAATAAAGTTTTATCTTAGATTTTACATCCATTTGAAATAAATCAAATGGCCTTGAATCCGGTATAAAGAGAAGATTTATGTAGCTTAATGTTCCTTCAACCTTGTTATGTAAGGTGAGTAGAGGTTTATTAAATCCAGCACCTATTTGTTTGTAAAATTCTTCATATTGTTCGGCTGAAATATCTTTCTTCTCTCTTGTCCAAATAGCTGAAGCTTTATTAAGCAATTCAGGTTCATTCTTTCCATCAATAAAGTTTACAGAATACATTAAATGATCCGAATACTTTCGAGTTATAAAACCTATCCTTTCTTTATCAAGATATTCCTTTTCGCTCTTTTTTATGTAGAGGGTGATTTCAGTTCCTACCTCTTCTTTATTAGCTTCAGAAATTTCGTATCCTGAAATACCATCGGATTCCCACTTGTTAGCTTTTGTTTGCCCAACACCCTTGCTTACAACTTCAACTTTGTCAGCAACCATAAAAGCAGAATAAAAACCCACACCAAACTGGCCTATAAGATTAACATCATTATTTTTCTTGTCTTTGCCCGTGTTTTTTTCAAGCTCTGCCAAGAATTCTGTGGTTCCGGATTTGGCAATGGTCCCTAAAGAATTTTCTAATTCTTCTTTGCTCATACCGACGCCGTTATCTTTTATTATGAGCGTGCTATTTTTTTTATTTGCTTGGATCTCAATTTTAAGATCGTCTGTCCCAACGTTATCATTTTTGTCGGTCAAAGAAAGAAAACGGCGTTTATCAAGCGCATCACTGCTATTAGATATCAATTCTCTAAGAAATATCTCTTTTTCCGAGTAGAGTGAATTAATTACAATGTTTAGAACGCGACCAGTATCTGCTTCAAAAGCCTTTTTCATTGAGAAATTTCCTTCATTATTGAATTCGTTGATCTTATTTATGTATTGAATATTCAGTAGTCAATAAGAACACTCGATTTTTTTCGTTTTTTTTAGTATTGTTCCGGTTGTTTTTTAGGCCCAATAAGTGTAAGACCTACCTTGGCAATTAATTTAAGTCACTAAGGAATGTAAATGGACTGGGATAAAAAAGGTTGGCGTGGGAAACCAAGAGTTCAGATGCCTACTTATGGCAATCTAGATGACTTAGCATTCGTCGAGAGTAGTCTTGAAGCATTACCCCCGTTAGTTTTCGCTGGAGAGGTTAGAAATTTACGGGAACAGCTTGCTAAAGTAGGCACGGGCGAAGCTTTTTTACTGCAGGGAGGGGATTGCGCCGAGAGCTTTTCAGAATTTTCGGCAAACTTAATAAGAGATACGTTCAAAGTAATGCTCCAAATGGCCGTTGTGCTTACCTTTGGCTCAAAAAAGCCAGTGGTAAAAATTGGTCGTATGGCAGGGCAGTTTGCGAAGCCTCGGTCTGCAGACTATGAAACAATAAATGATAAAAAACTACCATCATATCGAGGAGATATTATCAACGATATTGCGCCGGACTTGAAAAGTAGAGAGCCTGATCCGAAGAGAATGCTTCAAGCATACACACAATCAGCAGCCTCTGTAAATCTATTGAGAGCATTTTCTCAAGGAGGCTTTGCTGATATACGTCAAGTTCATTCTTGGACCCTAGAGAACACAAGGACAGGAAGCAGATATACGCAGTTTTCAGAACTAGCTGAACGAATTTCTGAAGCTCTTGACTTCATGGAAGCGGCTGGTATTTCACCCAATAATACTCAGACGCTTAGAAAAGTCGATTTCTATACAAGCCATGAGGCATTGCTTTTGGAATATGAAGAGGCACTTTGCAGAATTGACAGCCTCACAGGTAATCCAATTGCTGGTTCAGGCCATATGCTTTGGATCGGGGATAGAACCAGAGATCCAGATGGGGCTCATGTTGACTTTTGTAGCGGTGTAGAGAATCCAATAGGACTTAAGTGTGGACCAAGTCTATCTAAAGATGATTTGGTGAGACTAGTTCGAAAGCTCAATCCAAAAAATGAAATGGGTAGGCTAACTTTAATAACAAGATTTGGTCATAATCAAGTTTTGGATTATCTACCGGGACTGATAAAAACCGTTCAATCAGAAGGGCTGAATGTTGTTTGGTGCTGTGATCCCATGCATGGAAACACTGTTAAGTCAACCAGTGGGTTCAAAACCAGACCATTTGATCATGTATTGGCTGAGGTGCAAAATTCGTTCACAGCTCATCGATCAGAAGGGACATACCTTGGAGGTGTTCATTTTGAAATGACAGGAAAAGATGTGACCGAGTGTACCGGTGGACTTCAATTAATTGATGATGAAGACCTTTCCTTGCGGTATCACACTGCATGCGACCCCAGATTGAATGCTTCTCAATCCCTTGAGCTAGCATTTTTAGTAGCGGAACAATTGGAAAAATAAAACAAGGCGAATACCCACTTTTGTAATGCAAAATTTTTGTGTAGTAACATCACATAAAGAAATACCAAACTCTGAAATAGCTTTTCTGAAGAACTATTTGAACGCCGAAAGAGTAGATGTGCTAGGTTCGTGTGGAGTTCAATTTCAAGTTCACCCAGAAAACATCACAAAGGAGCTTGGGCCAGAAAGAAGTAAAAAAATTGACATAAATTTCATAACTGAGGATGAACGAAGTGTGTATCTATTAGCTTCTGATATGGATGGAACTATTTTAGAAGAAGAATGCATTGATGAGATTGCTGATCTTGTTGGAAAAGGGTCCGAAGTTAGAAGCATTACGGCACAAGCAATGCAAGAAGGTTTGAATTTTGAAGAAGCTCTGCAGAAAAGATTAGCTTTACTAAAGGGTACGAAATTAGAAGTTTTAGAGCATTGTTTGTCCAAAAAAATCAATGTCAGGCCTGGTGCTTCGGTTCTTTTTAAAACGTTTAAAAAACATTTTGGAAAAACCGCTATTCTTTCAGGAGGATTTACTTATTTTGCTGATCATATTCAGAAAAAATTAGGAGCAGATTTCTCCTTTGCAAATGTTTTAGAATATAAAGAGGGTCGCTTAACTGGAAAAGCATTAGGAACTATAGTAAACGCAGAGAAAAAGCTTGAATTGATGAAACAATTAATTGCTCGGCAAGGAAAAAACAGCTCTAAAGTTGTGGCGATAGGTGATGGAAACAATGATATAAGAATGATTTCAGAATCTGGAGTGGGTATATCGTTCAAGGGCAGTGATCATCTTAATTTTTCTGCAAAACATGTGTTAAAGAATTCAGATATATCGGCTATCCTATACTTGCTTGGACTTAGAGAGGAGCAGTTTGTTTATTAAATTTAATTTGTGGAGAAATTGAGCTTGTCGAAAAAAGGCGTACTAGTGATTTTGTCTTCTCCATCGGGAGCAGGTAAGACAAGCATTGCGCGTGCTTTGGTTGAAGAAAATAAAAACTTTTTATTTTCCGTTTCGGCTACTACTAGAAAATCTAGGCCAGGTGAAGTAAATGGCAGAGAGTACCACTTTTTAACCGTTAACGAATTCAGAGAAAAAATTAATGACGGGCAATTTTTAGAGCATGCGAAAGTTTTCGGAAATTTATATGGAACCCCATTAGAACCTGTAATGGAGTCTATTAATAATGGTAAAGATTTGATTTTTGATGTTGACTGGCAAGGCGGTAAACAAATTCGCAGTTCATCTCTAAGTAAATTTGTTATTTCTATATTTATTTTACCCCCATCAATCAAAGCGCTACAGGAGAGGCTCATGAAGCGAGCTCAAGACTCTTCAGAAACTGTAAAAGATAGAATGACAAAATCTATTGGTGAAATAATGCACTGGAAAGAATATGATTATGTTATTGTAAACAATAATTTTGGGCAAACCCTTCATGAGGTAAAATCGATAATTACATCTGAAAAGTTGCGACGCGTTAGAAATAGCCAAATGGAGAAGTTTATTGAAACACTTACATACGAATTTAAGGAATTGAAGTCATGACAACTATTTATGAGCTCGGAAATATGAAACCTACGCTGCCAGAAAGTAATGATTTTTGGATTGCTCCGAGTGCATTTGTTATAGGTAATGTAATAATGAAAGAAGGAACATCTGTTTGGTTTGGAACAACTATAAGAGGGGATAATGAGACAGTGACAATAATGGATGGCAGCAATATACAAGAAAACACAATTCTCCATACAGACTTAGGATTCCCGATTGAAATAGGAAAAAACTGCACAATAGGCCATAAAGCAATGCTTCATGGATGCATTATTGAAGATAACACTCTTATTGGTATGGGGTCGACAATATTAAATGGTGCTCGAATAGCAAAAAATTGTTTAGTAGGTGCCTGCTCCCTAGTAACTGAGGGTAAAACGTTCCCAGAAAACTCTCTCATCATGGGAGCCCCAGCAAAGGTTGTAAGGCAACTAACAGAAAAAGAGATTGAGGGGATCACGAAGTCTGCACAATGGTACCAACAAAACATGAGACGGTTCAACTCAGACATGAAAGCTATTAAATTATAAGCAATTGGAAAGTTAAATGAGTTCAATTGCTATATTTAGAGTTTCAATTGTTTTAGCTTTGACAATAACGCTTATGCCTATGTATCTGCTTGGGTTAGCGCTAGATTATTTATTCGGACAAAGGATTATTGTTTTGCTTATCAAAAAGTTTTGGTCTAGAGCTGTGATGAAGACAATTGGCATAGAATGGGAGTTAGTAGGGCTAAAGAGCGAGGCTCATGTTTTTGTCTCCAACCACATTTCATGGATTGATATTTTGGCTATCAATAGCATTCTCGATGTGGTCTTTATTGCAAAAAAAGAGGTTAGATCTTGGCCAGGCTTGGGGGTCCTTGCAGCTTTAGGGCAAACAATATTTATAGAAAGAAAATCTTTAAATGCACTTTCGCATAAGCGGGCTGTGGAAGAATGTTTAAAAAAAGGCCAAAGCATATTCTTCTTTCCAGAGGGCACAAGTACCGACGGATCAATCATTAAGCAATTTAAATCATCCCTATTTGAAGTTTGTTATGGTGAAACATTTAAAGAAAAGATTTTAGCGTCCGTTCAGCCTCTGACAATTATCTACAAGTCACCAATACAAAATGACCCTGGTTTTTATAGTTTTTGGAGAGAAGAGGATACAATCTTTGAAAACATAAAAAAAATCATCAAGAAAGTACGCCACGGCAGGGTCCGCTTAGTATTCCATAATCCAATTGAATTCAACACATGCGGTGACCGAAAGCATTTAAGTTACGCTTGTTACAAAGCGGTTAAGAATGGTTTAGTAAGCTCAGAAAACTCATTTTAGGATATCAGTACCAATATACTGAGCATTTTGCCCAATTTCTTCCTCTATACGTAAAAGTTGATTATATTTTGCCAACCTGTCACTTCTCGATAATGATCCAGTCTTTATTTGAGTGCACCCGGTAGCCACTGCTAGATCAGCTATAAATGTATCCTCTGTTTCTCCAGATCTGTGAGACATTATACAGGAATAATTATTTTCCTGAGCTAGTGAAATTGTCTCTACAGTTTCACTTAATGTGCCTATTTGATTTGGTTTAATCAGGATTGCATTCCCTGCACGTCTTTCTATCCCCTCTCTGAGTCGGATTTTGTTGGTAACAAATAAATCATCTCCCACCAATTGTACTTTTGGACTTAGGGCTTCAGTGAGCAGTTCCCACCCTTCCCAATCATCCTCAGCCATTCCATCTTCAATAGAGAAAATAGGATACATCTTGCATAGGCTCTCTAGGTTTGCTGCATTTTCGTCCGCTGATAAAGATTTATTTTCACCCACCAAGTTATATCTGTGATTTTCGTAATATTCTGTTGATGCACAATCAAGAGCTAAATAAAAATCTTTCTCTAAAATGTATCCACAAGATTTGATTGCCTTCACAATTGCATCTAGGGCTCTCTCAGTACTTTCCAAAGCTGGAGCAAAACCTCCTTCATCGCCGATATTTGTACTAAATCCATCTGTCTTTAGATTATTTTTAAGTGTTTGAAAAACTTCGCATGACATTTGTATGGCCTTACTGAAAGTTTTTGCCCCAATGGGCATAATCATAAACTCTTGAAAATCGATGGTGTTATCCGCGTGACTGCCCCCGTTAATTATATTCATTAAAGGTACTGGGAGTTTATACTCCTTGACGGATCCTAGGTACTTAAAGAGCGACTGATTTTTTAAAATAGACGCTGCTCTAGCTGTTGCTAGAGAAACTCCCAACATGGCATTACCACCTAAATTGGACTTATTTGGTGTGCCGTCCAATTGAATTAGCATATCGTCGATTTTCTTTTGGTCTAATGGATCTTGGCCTTTTAAGTACGGAGTTATTTTTTCATTTATATTTTTAACAGCTGTTCTTACCCCCTTCCCCAAATACCTTGTTGAATTATAATCTCGCAACTCTGAGGCTTCGTGGCTGCCGGTAGAGGCCCCAGAGGGAACTGAAGCTCTACCAAAAGAACCATCTATCAGAAATACATCAACTTCAATGGTAGGGTGCCCTCTGCTATCAATTATCTCACGTGCTATTATTCGATCAATGGTTCTTGTCAATTTTTTTTCCATATAGTTCTAGTTTGTGTCCGATTAGCTTATAGCCTAGCTTCTTAGCTATTTTCTTTTGTATATGCTCAATTTCTTCATCAATGAACTCTATGACTTTACCAGTATCTAGATCGATTAAATGATCATGATGTTTTCTCACCGCATCTTCGAATCTTGATCGACCGTCGTTAAATTCTAATTTTTCAAGAATACCAGCATTCTTTAAAGTTTTAACCGTCCTATACACCGTTGCTATTGATACTTTACTGTCGATTTTGTTTGCTCTTTCGAATAAAGTTTCAACATCCGGATGATCGTCAGAGTCTTCTAGCACCTTAATGATTAATCGCCTCTGCCCGGTCATTCTGATGCCAACTTTTTTACATCTTGAAGATATTGTTTCAATTATCATTTTTTTTGAGCAAGTCTTTAGCATGCTCCCATATTTCATGTAATTTTTTATCCGTCAGATGTTTATCAGATATTTTCTCAGCCTTGATTAACTTAATTGACTCACTTATTCTTTTTTTGAATTTTTTGATTGAAACATCTAAGCTTTTCTCCGGGTCTACATCAAGTTTTCGCCCCAGATTAACAATAGAAAACAGAACATCTCCAAACTCTTCCTCTATGAAAATTTTCTTATTAGTTTCACAAGCATGCCAAAGTTCTTTCACTTCTTCGTTTATCTTGCTGAGAACCTCCGATGAATTGGTCCAATCAAAATTTAGTTGTGAGGCTTTTTTTTGAACCTTTGCGGCATGAGCCAGTGCAGGAAGTGATAGGGGCACGTCTTCAAAAAATTTCTCAGGATCTTTTGTATTATTTTTTTCCAGAGATTTAATTTTTTCCCAATTATCTTTCACTTCCTTTGTTGAAATACTGCTTCCGTCTCGTTTTTCTTTGTTGAATACATGAGGATGCCTGAAGATCATTTTATCACAAATATCTTGGACTACGTCATCAAAGGTAAAGCCATAATCTTTCTCAGCTATATGGCAATGAAACGCTATCTGAAATAAAAGATCTCCGAGCTCACTTTTTATTGCGTCCTTTTTGTTCAAAGAAATGGCGTGCTGAAGTTCGTGCGCTTCTTCGATACAATAATGTGCTATGCTTTTGTTATCTTGCTCAATATCCCAAGGGCACCCAGATATAGGATCTCTCAGTCTCTCAACTAATGACTCTAGTCTTTGTATTCCAATATTACGGTTGTAGACTTTGTCATTTTTTGGTTTATCCATGAAAATATTTATCCTGTTATCTACCCTTCGCCTTTGTAAGGGGCCACATACTGTAGGGCCATGTCCCATGGGAAAAATATCCACGTATCTTGACTGACTTCTGTTATGAAAGTGTCTAGCGAATCTTTGCCCAATGGTTTAGCATATACGGCTGCGTAGTGTGCTTTTGGATATAAGCTTCTTATGGTGTAAAAGGTTTTTCCCGTATCGACCAAGTCATCAACAATAAGTATTCCATCTCCGTTCCCTATATAAACTTCTGCAGGGCTCTTTAGAATTTTAGCTTCAGACTGCACTTGATGGTCATAAGATTTAACGCTAATTGTTTCCACAACTCTTAAGTCCAGCTCTCTCGCTACAACCATTGCAGGAACCATACCGCCCCTTGTAACAGCTACTACAGCTTTCCAACTACCCTTTTGAGGAGATATTTTCTCCAAGCGCCACGCAAGCGCCCTTGAGTCTCTATGGATTTGCTCCCAAGATATATGAAATCCTTTTTCGTGAGGTAACGTTTCCATATTTTTTACTCTTTTCTGCCGGTAACCACATCTATATCAGGGGCATCTTCCGCCTTCATTCCCACGATATTATATCCGGCATCGACATGCAAATTTTCACCAGTAATTCCAGAAGATAGGTCCGATAAAAGAAAAAGCGAAGCGTTCCCCACTTCATCTTGAGTAACATTTCGCCTCAAAGGCGAATTTAATTCATTCCATTTCATAATATATCTAAAGTCCCCGATTCCAGAAGCAGCTAATGTCTTTACTGTCCCAGCACTTATCGCGTTTACTCTAATATTTTTTTTACCTAAATCCATCGCCATATATCGTACGGATGCTTCTAATGCTGCTTTTGCAACACCCATAACGTTATAATGAGGTAACACTTTCTCAGAGCCGTAGTAGGTCAATGTTATTATTGAGCCTCCCTGTGTCATTATTTTTTCTGCCTCCTGAGTAACGGCAGTAAAAGAGTATACAGAAATGTCCATTGTGGATAAGAAATTCTGTTTTGACGTATCTACATATCTTCCTCTCAATTCATTCTTATCTGAAAAACCAATAGCGTGAACCAGGAAGTCGATATCGTTCCATTCATCTTTAATTTTTGCGAACGTTTCTTTTATCGCGCTCTGATCCGCGACATCACACTCTAAGATGAAACTAGACCCAACACTTTCGGCTAATGGTATTATTCTCTTTTTTAGAGCATCACCTTGATAGGTGAAAGCTAATTTTGCCCCCTGGGAGCTGCATGATTTTGCTATACCCCATGCAATCGACCTCTCATTTGCTACGCCCATTATCAAGCCTTTTTTACCAGATAGCAGACCCATTTGTTAAATCTCCCTGTGAATCTATTGAAATAAAATTATATAAAGGATAGTGATTTTTTTTTTAAATGCCATAACTGAGATAAAAAAATTGGGAATAAAATGGAAAGTACGTTTGATGAAAAGTTATTTGCGGGGGAGGAACCTTTTAGGATCTTCCGTAGATGGTTAGAAGAAGCAAGAGAGACAGAGATTAATGACCCTGATGCGATTGCGTTAGCTACTGTTGATAAGGAAGGCTTGCCTAACGTGAGAATGGTCTTGCTGCGAATCATTGAGGAAGATGCTTTTGTTTTTTTCACTAATTACGGTTCGAAAAAAGCGCAAGAAGCTTTGTTAACTAATAAAGTAGCGTTCAATATACATTGGAAGTCATTAAGAAGGCAGATAAGAGTTAGAGGTTATGTTGAGAAAGAAGATGGAATAACTGCAGATAAATATTTTTCTGAGAGAGAGGTTGGTTCTCAAACTGCGGCTTGGGCCTCTAAACAGAGCGAGACATTAAATGATAGACAGGAGCTCATAGAAAGATGGCAATCTTATAAAGATCAATTTGGGACAAATGTAGGAAGGCCAGATTTTTGGGGAGGTATACGCATTAAACCAATTCAAATTGAATTTTGGGCTGATGGACAATATAGACTGCATGATAGGTTTCTTTGGGAAAGAGAGCTAGGAGAAAAGTCTTGGAGTGTTCGTAGGTTGTATCCTTAATTCTTTTACTGTTTTTTTTTAAAATTTTGTTATACTCTGTTCTGAGTGTGCTTGTAGCGTAGGAGTGGTTGATTGAGTGTTAAATTGAAGGGAACAGTTAAGTGGTTTGACACTACGAAGGGTTTTGGATTTCTGCTTGCTGATGATGGTAACGGCGACGTCCTTCTGCATGCTAATGTACTTAGAAATTTTGGAAGAGGGTCGGTCGTTGAAGGTTCATTAGTAGAGTTTGAAGTTCAGGATACCGACAAGGGTAGACAGGTATCAATCATTCATAGCTTGAATGTTCCTAATGAGACTAGTGAGGGTTTAGAAGAGAGTGAGGAGTTTGGTATACCAGATGTGTCTGGAGTTGAAATGGTACCAGCGCGTGTTAAATGGTTTGATAAATCAAAGGGGTTCGGCTTCGCAAATGTTTATAAGTCGCATGAAGACATCTTTCTCCACATGGAGATCCTTAGGCATTTCGGTTTTTCTGATTTGCAAGCCGGAGAAGCGGTGGTACTGCAAGTAGTTGACGGCCCAAGAGGAAAAATGGCCGGAGCTGTACACTCTTGGGATAATATTTCTTGAAAGATAGCTATTTTTGGTCCAACAATGGTGCACGCAGTTAGCGTGTTTTCCGATGATTCGCGGGGCGTGGCGCAGCCTGGTAGCGCGACGGTTTTGGGTACCGTAGGTCGTGAGTTCGAATCTCGCCGCCCCGACCACATCCAATGGTGAGAGCAAGTTGATACTTGGCTATAGTCCAGAAAAAACCAACAGCCATTCCCCAAGAATTGGTGTCAACAAAAAAATTTTTCTTTTTTTAAAAAATTTTTGTTGACCAGGGGGTGCTTTATCGCGCAAGTTGTATGTCAGGCGTAAAAAACATCAAGATGTAGTATGCGAGATAACAACACGACAGTTGTTTCAGAGTTGCTTTGTTGTTTGGTCAAATAACCATTGTAGAAAAAAATTGGGGACGAGCATAATGAAATTCGAACGAAAAAACACTATTGAAGGCAGAGAAATCTACGAGAACATGGACTTCAAAACGACTGATTCAGAAATCAGAAATCCTGATGGTTCAATTGTGTTTAGTGCACAGAATATTGAAATTCCAGATGCTTGGAGTCAAGTTGCCGCTGACGTGTTAGCACAAAAATATTTCAGAAAAGCAGGTGTGCCAAAAATACTGAAGAAAGTACATGAGGAAGGAGTGCCGATTTTTCTTCAACGGAGCATCGAGGATACAGGTGCGTTGGAGAAATTAGACCCCGACCAAAGATATTCTAGTGAAACGACAGCTAGACAGGTTTTCGATCGCTTGGCAGGCGCTTGGGCATATTGGGGCTGGAAGGGAAACTATTTTGACAGTGAAAGAGATGCAAGAATTTATTATGATGAGATGAGGTATATCCTTGCCAATCAAATGGGAGCACCTAACTCTCCTCAGTGGTTTAACACTGGGTTGCATTGGGCCTATGGGATTGATGGCCCTAGTCAGGGCCATTTTTATGTTGATTATAAGACACACAAATTAACAATGTCCAAATCTGCATATGAGCACCCCCAGCCCCACGCTTGTTTTATTCAGTCAATCCAAGACGACTTGGTGAACGAAGGCGGAATAATGGATCTTTGGAAAAGAGAGGCAAGACTATTTAAGTATGGCTCAGGAACGGGAACGAACTTCTCGACATTGAGGGGGAGCGCCGAAGGTTTAACAGGCGGTGGAAAGTCCTCAGGACTGATGTCTTTTTTAAAAATAGGTGACCGATCTGCAGGCGCGATAAAATCGGGGGGAACCACAAGGCGAGCCGCAAAAATGGTAATATGCGATGTAGATCACCCTGATATTGAGGAATTTATAAACTGGAAAGTAATCGAAGAGCAAAAAGTGGCTGCGTTGGTTGCAGGGTCAAAGTTACACGAAAAAATGCTTAATAAGATCTTTGCAGCAGTAGACTCTGAAGGCGTCGATAAAAAAAACAGCACAAACCCGAAGTTAAACAAGGAGCTAAAAAAGGCAATTAGAGAAGCACGTCAAAGTATGATACCCGATACTTACATAAACAGGATATTGGAATATGCAAGACAAGGATATAAAGAGATATCTTTTCCAACCTATGACACCGATTGGGACTCTGAAGCATATTTGACTGTATCTGGCCAAAACTCAAATAACTCAGTGAGAGTGACAGACAGATTTTTAAAAGCTGTAAAAGAAAATAAAGATTGGGAACTTTTAAAAAGAACAGATGGTAAAGCTCTTAAAAAGGTCAAAGCACGAGAACTGTGGGATCAGATATCACACGCAGCGTGGTCCTGTGCGGACCCGGGTATCCAATATCACGATACCATAAATGCATGGCATACTTGCCCAGAAGATGGAAATATACGCGCCTCCAATCCATGTTCTGAATATATGTTTCTTGATGATACTGCCTGTAATTTGGCGTCAATTAATCTTCTTAAGTATTTAAAAGAGGGAAGATTTGATCATGACAGTTTTATGCATTCAGTAGAACTATGGACTCTGAGTTTAGAGATTTCCGTCATGATGGCACAATTTCCCAGCAAGGAGATAGCAGAGGGATCCTTTGATTATAGAACGCTTGGATTAGGCTATGCTAATCTTGGGGGGTTACTCATGAATATGGGTCTATCATATGACAGTAAAGAGGGCAGGGCTATCTGCGGAGCAATAACGGCTTTAATGACAGGCACCTCTTATAAAACATCAGCAAAACTTGCTGGAGAGGTCGGATCGTTCAAAAGATTCACAAAAAATAAAAAACATATGCTGAGAGTTATAAAAAATCATAAGAGGGCAGCGTTTGGCAAGGATAGCGGCTACGATAAGGTGAACGTCAATCCGGTGCCTCTAGATACAAAGAACTGCCCGGACCCAAGTCTCGTTGCTGTTGCTCAAGATGAGTGGACACAAGCATTGTCTCTTGGAGAAAAGTTTGGGTTTAGAAATGCTCAGGTTTCTGTGATTGCGCCTACTGGAACGATCGGTCTAATAATGGATTGTGATACAACAGGAATTGAGCCTGACTTTGCGCTAGTCAAGTTCAAGAAGCTCGCAGGAGGCGGATATTTCAAAATAATAAACCAATCGGTTCCCAGCGCGCTAAAAGTACTGGGGTACGACCAGGAAAAAATCGACTCAATAGTCAATTATGCTGTAGGCAATGGCACTTTAGAAAACTGCCCAAAAATAAACTCGACCTCCTTATTAGGACACGGGTTCTCCTCGAAAGAAATTGAAAAAATTGAAAAAGCTCTGCCAACTGCTTTTGATATTAAGTTTGTTTTCAATCAATGGACATTGGGGCAAGAGTTTTGCCGAGATACGCTAGGAGTGCCGATGGACAAACTTAATGACCCAAGCTTTAGTTTGCTAGCACACCTAGGCTTTAGTAACGAAGATATATCTCAGGCAAATGATTATGTTTGTGGAACAATGACTTTAGAGGGCGCTCCATTCCTAGACGAAGCACACCTGCCAGTTTTTGATTGTGCCAACCCTTGTGGAAAGAAAGGGAAACGATATCTTTCAGTGGAGAGCCATATTTATATGATGGCTGCTGCGCAATCATTCATTTCTGGGGCTATTTCAAAAACAATAAATATGCCCGGCAATTCATCTATTAAGGATTGTAAGGATGCATACGAATTAAGCTGGTCGCTAGGCGTTAAGGCCAACGCTCTTTACAGAGATGGTTCAAAGCTTTCTCAACCTCTATCATCAGCATTAATTGACGATGAAGCTGATGAGTTAGAAGAAAATCTGAACCAAGAAGCTAGCGCTCAAAAAGTGTTGGAACAGATTGTTTATAAAGAAATAGTAAAAGGGCGGTCAAAGCTTCCTGAGAGACGGAAGGGTTATACACAAAAAGCAGTTGTAGGAGGACATAAAGTTTATCTTCGTACAGGCGAATATGGTGATGGGAAGCTGGGGGAGATATTCATAGACATGCATAAAGAGGGTGCTGCTTTTCGAGCTATGATGAACAACTTCGCTATCGCAGTCTCAGTGGGGTTACAATACGGTGTACCCCTTGATGAGTTTGTGGAGGCTTTTACGTTCACTAGATTTGAACCTGCTGGGCTTGTGCAAGGTAATGACACAATTAGAAATGCCACTTCAATTTTGGATTATATTTTTAGAGAGTTAGCTATATCTTACTTAGATAGAACAGATTTGGCTCATTCCATACCTGAAGATAACCTCGACACTTTAGGCGAAAAAGTAGAGGCTGGTAGAGCCATTAAAAACGATGGCATAGGGAAAGCAGAGGGTTCTCTCGAAATGATTAAAGAGCTTTCCAGCTCTGGATATCTAAGAAAAAGATATCCAACAGTGAGAGATAAACCTCAAGAGAAAGCGGTAACCACAGGCAATTTAACAGGTGCTAATGTAAAAGGATCTCTACAAGTTTCAGATCAAATAACGAAAGCAAAGATGCAAGGATATGAAGGCGACCCCTGCAATGAATGTGGTAATTTCACGTTGGTGAGAAATGGAACTTGTTTGAAATGCAACACGTGCGGGAGTACCTCTGGCTGCAGCTAAAAACGTTAGCTAGAATTGTCGCCCCTAAGTAATGCAACAATTCCTGTTCTGGCTATTTCTTTAAGACCCAAAGGAGCCATTAGCTCTGCAAATGCATCTATCTTCTCTGAAGTACCCGTGAGTTCGAACGTAAAGCTTTTCAAAGTGCTGTCAACGACTTTTGCCCTAAACACATCTGCAAGCCTCAAAGACTCTACTCGCTGATTGCCATTCGCAACAACCTTGAATATTGCAAGCTCTCGTTGAACAGCCTTACCTTTAAGAGTGAGATCTATTACCTCGTGAACAGGAACCATTCTGTTGAGTTGTGCCTTAATTTGGTTTATTACTTTTGGAGTTCCAGTTGTAACTATCGTAATTCTGGACCTATGTCCATCGGGATCCACCTCCGCAACTGTTAAGCTGTCAATGTTATAACCTCTGCCAGAAAATAAGCCAATAACCCTTGCTAAAACACCAGATTCGTTATCAACAATAATAGAAAGAGTATGTGCAGCTTCATAGTCAAGATTAGGATCCCTGAGATTGTAAGCGCTTTGTTTATTTACCCCTTTTTTCAATTTTAAAGACATTTTCCAAGCTCTTTCCGTATTAGTTAGACCAATACAGCACCATCATCTGAGATACTGTTTTCTTCCGTTTGTTCCCCAAGAATCATTTCGTTATGGGCTTTACCAGATGGGATCATAGGAAAACAATTTTCATGTTTTTCGACCAAGCAATCAAATATTACTGGGCCAGGATAGTCAATCATTTCTCTGATATTATCATCTAGCATAGCAGGGTCTTCACATCTTATGCCTTTTATCCCATATGCCTCTGCTAGCTTTACGAAATCAGGTAAAGCATCAGACCAGCTGTGAGAATACCGTTCTCCGTGTAATAATTCCTGCCATTGTCTTACCATGCCTAGTCTCTCATTATTTAAAATAAACTGCTTTACAGGTAATCGGTATTGTACTGCGGTCCCTAACTCTTGCATGTTCATTAGCCAGCTCGCCTCTCCAGCGACATTGATTACAAGAGAGTTTGGGTGGGCGATTTGAATACCAATGGATGCTGGAAAACCATACCCCATTGTTCCTAATCCTCCGGACGTCATCCATCTATTAGGTTCTTCAAATCCCATAAATTGTGCAGCCCACATTTGGTGTTGACCAACCTCAGTCGATACAAATCTATTGTAAGACTTAGTCAGTTCCTCTAATCTTTGAACAGCATATTGAGGCTTAATAACACTGGAAGAATTTTCATAGCCAAGTGATTGCACCGCTTTCCAACTTTCTATGGATTTCCACCAAGCGCTTAATTTTTTCTTATTTACTTTAGAACCTCTTTCTTTCCACCTAGCTATTAGCACGCTTAGTATCTGCGAAACATCCCCAATTAAAGGCGCATCTACAGTTATGTTTTTATTTATCGAAGAAGGGTCAATGTCCAAGTGAACCTTATAAGAGTTCGGACTAAAAGCGTCAATTCGTCCTGTTATCCGGTCATCGAAACGAGCGCCAATACAAAGCATAAAGTCACAGTCGTGCATACACATATTGGCTTCATAAGTCCCATGCATACCTAACATTCCTAACCAGTTTTTCCCTGAAGCAGGATAACTCCCAAGCCCCATTAGAGTAGATGTTATTGGGAAATTAGTACCAGCGACCAAATTCCTGAGTGAGTTTACTGCAGATTGACCAGAATTAATAACGCCGCCTCCACTGTAAATTATAGGTCTCTCTGCTCGTTCTAATCTACTTATTGCTTCATCCAACAAATTGAGATCAATCGAGGACTCTTTTTTAATAAATTTCTTTTTAATTTCGTTTTTCTTAGTGTAGCAACCAGAAGCAAACTGAACATCTTTTGGAACATCTACCAAAACGGGCCCAGGCCTACCACTACCAGCAACTTCAAAGGCTTTGTGTATCGTTTCAGCTAGCTTGTTTGTGTCTTTTACAAGCCAATTATGTTTCGTACAGGGTCTAGTGATACCCACGGTATCCGCTTCCTGAAAGGCGTCATTTCCTATCATAAAAGTAGGCACTTGACCACTTATAACTACTATTGGGACACTGTCCATTAATGCATCTGTAAGCCCCGTGACTGAGTTTGTTGCGCCAGGTCCAGAGGTGACGAAAACTACACCAATTTTTCCAGTAGATCTTGCATATCCTTCAGCAGCATGAGTAGCGGCTTGCTCGTGTCGAACAAGAATATGTTTGATTTTCTTTTGCTGAAATAGTTCGTCATAAATTGGCAGAATCGCCCCCCCAGGATACCCAAAGACTGTATCCACACCCTGATCAATCAAAGCTTTTATCACTATCTCTGCACCAGTAATTTTATTTGCCTGTGTCATATTAAAGTCTCTTTGATTAAAAAACGTTGTTTAGACTATGACTGTAAGGCAATCGTTCTTTTTTTTAAAGAGTTTATTTAAATTTTGATTTTGAGCCTATCTAAAGTACGAAAGTACTACTGCCTTGCTTAAAGGTTGTAAAGGGTGGGTTTTAATGTGTTTGAATTTTATATTTTTTATGTGCTTGATATTGACAAGTAACTAGGCTATATAAGGAGGTTATTTATGTAGTTGAATAGTATTTAAATAAACTTAGTTGGAGGAAATATGAAACGACGTGATTTTATTACAAAGGCAGGTATTGGAACTGCCGCAGTAGCTGGAGCAGCACTAGCAGCACCAGCTGTAGCTCAAGAGAGAAAAGTGCTGACATGTGTATCAAGTTGGCCAAGGGACTTTCCAGGTCTAGGAACTTCTGCTCAAAGGTTAATGGAAAGAATAACGCAGCTTTCAGAAGGTCGGATTACCATGGAGTATTTTGCTTCTGGAGAAAAAGTGGGTGGTCTTGATGTTTTTGATGAAGTAGCCTCTGGTAACTCATCATGCTACATCTCGGCTGACTATTATTTTACGGGGAAACACCCAGGTTTCGCTTACTGGACATCGGTTCCCTTCGGCATGACTTGTCCTGAGTGGTGTGCATGGGTAAAATTTGGCGGTGGCCAGGCTCTGTGGGACGAAGTGTCCGGAGAGTTTGGTCTTAAGGCCATCACTTGTGGTTCAACAGGTACGCAGGCCGGCGGATGGTTCAACAAAGAAATCAACAGTGCTGATGACCTTAAGGGTCTAAAAATGCGTATCCCAGGGTTAGGTGGACAAGTTATATCTAAACTTGGTGGCACAACCGTTACACTTCCAGGCGGTCAAATTTACGAGAACCTTGTATCTGGTTCAATAGATGCGACCGAGTGGGTTGGTCCATACAATGATTACTTCATGAAGTTTTATGAAGCCGCGAAATTCTACTACACTGGTGGAATGCATGAACCAGGTGGAGGTCTTTCTTTTGCATTCAACGCGAGCCTTTGGGGTAGCATGACAGAGTGGGAAAAGGCCATTATAACCGCTGCTGCCTTTGAAGAACAGGCTGCTCAGTATGAAGAAGGTATAGCTAAGAATGGTGAGTATCTTGGCAAACTCGTTAATGAGCAGGGCGTAGTAGTGAAAGCCTTTAGTGATGAGGTTTGGGACTCTTTTGGTGATGCCTCTGCTGAGGTCTATGAAGAAGTGAGAGATCACAGCGCGTTGGCTAAAAAGATTGATGACGCTTTCCAAAAGGCTCTTAGGGAAATTGGTGGTACAATGGCGCAGTTTGAAGGTACTTTTGTTAACCAAAGAAACAGAGTGTTGGGCATAGAAGCTTAAGACGTATTATTGTTGGTTGGCGCGCTTTGTGCTCGCCAACCACAAAACGGAATAATTTATGACTGATAGTGCTATGAACGGACAAGCAGTAGATAGGGTATGGAAGAGATACCTAGGATGGACTACTGTTTCTTTGTTGGTTGCATTCTTAATTAACAACTTTCTTAACATCTATTTTGGTTTTGAGAGATTATCATCCTTGTTCACAGGATTTAGCTACACCGGTAGCATCACCTTATTTATCTATATTGCTTTCATTGCATTGGGAATGTGGTATGTAAATAGTTCAGTCAACGAGAGTTACAGAGACCAAGCAAGAAAATTGCATGGTTTTAATGTATACTTTTTGAGAGGATGCTTCTTTGCAGTTTTATTCATAGGTTGTATCGATTTTTTACTAGCTTTGTTGAGATCTATAGATGTGTTAAAATTGCTTGTTGGTGAAACCACGTCCAGAGCATTGGGGCTCGGAAATGTCGTAGGTCCTTATATACACGTTCCTCTGATAGTTTTAGGTTTTATCGTCGCTAACTTCTCAAAGACATTGGGATGGACGTGGTTGGCCCTCTTAATTGTATTCGCTGAGCTTGTGATCGTTATCTCTAGGTATCTTTTTTCGTACGAACAGTCTTTTATGGCAGATTTAGTCAGATACTGGTATGCGGCACTATTTTTATTCGCGTCTGCCTATACTTTATACGATGAGGGTCATGTTAGAGTGGACGTAGTATATGCAGGTCTTAGTGAAAAAGTAAAAGCATATGTGAATGCGTGGGGTTCATACATACTGGGCGTTGTGACTATGGTTGTAATTGTACTTATTGGATTTAACGGAAAGACATCAATTATAAATTCCCCCTTATTAGTGTTCGAGATTACGAACCAAGGCATAAACGGAATGTTTATAAAATATCAGATGGCCATGTTTTTAGGAATATTCGGTGTTACAATGATGGTACAATTTATAGTCCAATTTTTTGACAGCATTGCTGACATAAATGGAGAACCAGGGAAACGCGACACATCAATACAGTTAGGTCACTAGATGGAACTATTTTTTCTGGCCGTTTTATTTTTAACCATGGCTTTTGCGTTAGGATCTGGCTATCCAGTGGCATTTTCACTGCCGGGGGCGGCAATTTTTTCTATAGTATTGGCTGCTTTATTTGGTTATTTGATTGAGAGCGACTCAGCTGCTTATTTCCATAGCGGTAGTCCCTACCAATGGCTGTCAGCAGGAGTTACCAATCTGAGGTTCGTCTATTGGGATGTGGAAAGAGATACTTTGATTGCGATTCCCTTATTTATATTTATGGGAATAATGCTTCAAAAGTCTAAGATCGCGGAAGATTTATTGGTTACAATGGCTAATCTCTTTGGCCCAGTGCCAGGAGGGCTAGGGATATCTGTTGTATTTGTTGGAGCTCTATTAGCTGCTACAACAGGGATTGTGGGAGCAACAGTCGTAGCGATGGGCTTAATTTCTCTGCCTGTTATGTTACGCAACAAGTACTCTCCAGCACTTGCTACTGGAACAATTGCGGCATCCGGAACGTTAGGACAGATCATCCCACCTTCAATTGTACTCATAATTTTAGCTGATCAACTTGGGTCTGCAGCAGATCAAGCGAGCTCAATACGAAAGTCCTTACATAAAGAGGCGACAGGAGACCTTTCAATGCCTTCGGTGATGGATGTTACCTCGACGAGTGCCGGGGAAATGTTTTTAGGTGCATTTGTGCCTGGAGTTGTTTTGGTGTTGTTATATATGGTATTTATTCTTATTCTAGCGCTGTTCTTCCCGCGTTTGGCCCCATCCGTTCCATATAACGGAAAAATGGATGCTAGCTTCTGGTTTAGGGTTGGCTTTATTTTAATACCACCACTTACACTTATTGTCTTAGTGTTGGGATCGATCATTACTGGAATCGCAACTGTTAATCAGGCTGGAGCGATCGGCGCGGCAGGTGCTCTAGTGATGGCCGGTTATAGGTTAAACCCAAAACAAGATTACACTGCATATTTGCCTGCTATTATTTTGTTGATTTCTATTCTAATAATGGCATTTGCCCTATCTAACTTTGATATGAATATTTTACTCATTCAGGATGGAAGAGATTTGACGGGAATATTCATCGGTATTATAGGAGCTACTTCGTTTATTATATCGCTTGTCTGGAGTTCTCTCAGGCTCTATAAGATCGAGGGTACTTTGAATGACGTAATGTTAGAGACAGCAAAAACCACCTCACTCGTATTTATTATTCTTTTGGGAGCTGCCGTTCTTACGGCCGCCTTCAGAGCATTTGGGGGAGAGGACCTTGTGCGCGAATTCCTGAACTCATTGCCAGGAGGATTTTGGGCGAAATTTATAATTGTTATGGCTGTTATTTTTATTCTAGGGTTCTTCCTCGATTTTATTGAAATTGCTGTTGTCGTGGTTCCCATAGTTGCTCCTATACTATTGGCTGATCCATCTGCTAATATAACGGCTGTATGGCTTGGCGTGATGATAGGTCTAAATATACAAACATCGTTTCTTACACCACCCTTTGGGTTTGCGCTATTTTACTTGAGAGGAGTAGCGCCCGCTATTGTCAAAACAGTACAAATGTATAAAGGCGTTGTGCCATTTATAATGCTCCAGCTACTAGCACTTTTTATAGTTGGCTATTATCCTGCACTCGTAAATTATCTTCCAAATAGAACTAGTTTCTTATCGGAAAACTCTCCACCTCCCAAAAACCCACGGCTCCAATATTGTATTGAGCAATATAGCGCAAATGTTCTTTTTTCTGATGACAACTTTGTACAAGGTGCGGTTAGAGAACTTAGTGTGGTTGATATGAGCATGCTACCAAAAAAAGTAAAGGCTAACTTGACTAATGCTGTGGGAGATGCTGAACTCGCTTTAGCTTCGCTAAAAAACGCTATAGAACAAGAAAGTATAATTGAAAAGGAAGCAATAGAATATCGACCAATTTTGAATAAGGTTAGAAGATTGGAAAGCCGAATAAATCAAAAAAAACGTGAAATAAAGGAGCTGGAGAAGGAACAAGTCCTTCAAAAAACTTTAAAAAATGATGGTGCAGTAGAAGATATCGCGAGTGAGATAAAAGAAGTTCAAAAAGAGATTGATGAAATAGATCAACAGAAGCCAGAGAATTGGGATCAGATCTATGAAGAATTCAAAAGCCTAATGAAAGAGGAGCAGAAGCAAAGAAACATGTATAGGCGAGCAGGCGAAAACTCTTTCAAGGCCGTCAAAGAACTATCATTAGTTCTTGCTTCAAATAAGGAAATATCTCAATTGGAGGCGGAGTATAAAACAATCCTTCAAAAAAGTGCTGACTTACCCAAGGAGGAAAGAATAAAAATATTTAATGATTTTTCAAAGAAAGTGAGCCAGGTAAACGGAACAAGCGATTTTAAAAGTAAGTTATCAAAAGCGATAAGAGAGTTAAAGAAAAAGAATGTTAAGGAAGAAAAAGTAAATAAGAATCTTGATGCTGCTTTAACAGTCATAACTGATCTTAACGATTGGGTAAGTGCATCTAAAGCACCTCTCGAAGAAAGTCTGAATACATACCTACAGAAGACAAGGGGATCTTTAGGTATAAGAGCCCAGGATAGATTTGACGAAGATCTAGCGCTATATCTAGCCCGTTGTAATGCCAACCACAGAGATTTGTCACTTAATTTTTAGATCCACTATTCTTCAGATGGTAGATAGATTGGCATACTATGTTTCTGCTTATCGAGTTTGTTGGTATTAATGTTAGTGATTTTAGATTTGCTTGCACAGAGCCATTTGTTGTTTGTAAAGACTTCAAGAGGACTAAAGCGTTTTTTATAGTCCATTTTAGAACTACCTTTAACCCAATAACCTAGGTAAACATATTGAAGGTTCATCTCTAGCGCCAAGTTATTATGATCTAAAATCATATAAGTACCAAGGCTTTTCTCCTTAAAATCTGGGTTAAATACTGAATAAACCATAGAGATACCATCATCCAAAATATCAACTAATGAAAAACTAATAAGTTCTAACTCTCCATTTTTTTTCACATAATATTCAATCAACTTGGATTCAACATTTGTTTCTTCAATCATTGCTGTGAAGTCGTCCGCATCCATATCTGACATTCCCCCATTGGGATGTCTTGCGGTTATATATTGTTTGAAAAGTTCAAATTGGGCATCGGTTGCCAGTGGGGGATTTACAACTCTTACAATATCTGAGTTTTTTGACATAATTCTCTTTTGTGACTTTGAAGGTTTGAACTCTCTACTTGAAATTCTTGCTGACATACAAGCTGTACAGTTTGCACAAGATGGCCTATACAATACATTTTGTGATCTCCTAAAGCCCTGTTTTGATAAAGAATTATTAAGGCGCTTAGAGTTAATTCCATATAAGGCTGTAAAGAGCTTTCTTTCGACCTGATTATCTAAATAAGGACAATCTTGTGGAGCGGTAACATAAAATTGTGGATTTTGAGGCAGAGTGTGTCGCATAGCTAAGAATAACCTTAAATATATGGCTATTTCAAGCCAATCTTTTCTATCTCGAAAGGAGTTGTCTGATATATCTCGTTTATCCAATTGCCGTATAAAAGATGCGCATGACTGCGCCACCTATTTATCGGATCTTTTTTCGGATCATCATTAGGGAAATAGTTTTTGGGAACCTGAAATTTTTTTTCAGTATCTTTATCTCTCAAATATTCATCATTAAGAGTATTGCTATCATACTCCAAGTGATTAAGTAAAAATAAAAAGTTTTTTTCCCTATCTTCTATGAGACAAGGACCAACTTCATCAGATTCCAGAAGTATTTCTAGATTTTTTTTCTCAACTATTTCATCTCTAGATATTTCTGTCCAGCGACTCACAGGCACAATCAAATCGTCTGAAAAGCCTCTTAAAAAATGCGAGTTGACTTTTCTGTTCTTATGCCGAAATAGTCCTAAGGCTTTTCTTTGGAGCATCAGTTTTTCTATATTGTAATAATAATTAAGCATAGCCATCGCTCCCCAACAAACACCAAATACAGAGTGTACAGACTCATTTGCCCAATCTAAAATATCTTTCAATTCTCCCCAATAATCGACTGCTTCAAATGGAAGGTGCTCTATTGGTGCGCCTGTAATAATTAGTCCGTCATATTTGTTATTACGCACATTATCAAAAGTCTTATAAAAATTTTCAAGGTGCTCTTTAGAAGTATTTTTTGAAACATGAGATGATACTCTTAATAAGGTAAACTCTATTTGAAGAGGCGTTGCTCCGATAAGTCGCGCAAACTGAGTCTCCGTTTTTATTTTTTCTGGCATTAAGTTAAGTAATATTATCTGTAGAGGACGAATATCTTGCTTTTCAGCTAATTGACTAGACATTACCATAACACCTTCGTTTTGAAGAATATCGAAGGCTGGTAAATTTTTAGGAATTTTTATCGGCATTATTGGCTCTTTATTTTACTCTGATTTTGCTCTCTATAGCCCCTATTAAATCGGCGGCACATTTTACTTCACGTAGTTGCTCGAAATTTAATGATATACCCCAATTTTTAGAGATTGTATCGAATATAGCTTTTCTTCTTTTAATAAGTGCTTTAAATCCATAAATCATGAAGTCGTCAGGATTTATTTCATCACAAGTAGTCGAAGTATCATCTCTAAAACTTTTCCATAGAGAGTGTAAGAAATTTTCTTCATAATACATGGGTTTAGGTTTGGCCAAAAATCTGTCAATTAATACTTGATACATAGTGTCTGGTGCTTCAAGACAGATTATAAGAAAGTTTTTGGACAACGATGATAGTATTTTATCATTTTCGTCTTGAGGATTTACCAGTTCACAAATAGAACCGGATGTATCACACATAAAGTGCGACAACTTTGGCGAGCGTTCTACCAGTGAACTTGCATTGAGCGTTGCCTTAATTTCTGCATTGCGATGAAGTTGCTGACGTCTTAAATACTCTGAAAATAATATTCCCCCCTTTGACCGAGAGCCAGGTTTGCCAAGAAAATTAGATAGATTTGTTAGATTACCTATTTCGAACCCATCAAGTAAGTGTTTATGCTGGTTTTTAAAAAGGAGCTTACCTATCTCATAATCCACTGAATAGTGTGACCAGCTGTCTCTATTCACCAATTTACGAGAGATAAATGTCTTCCCCAGTCCAGACATACCAAGCAATGCAAAACGCTTGAACTGGAATCCAGAGGTTTCATTAGCAATTATTTTCATGTGACTTCAAGAATAACAATTACGTCTGATATATCATGTACTATTGGCTTTAGCTAGCGCATTTTGAATTTTATCTCGTAGCTCAAGGCGTTCATCTGGACTCAAAAATGCTCCTAATTCAATATGTCTCCCCTTTCCGGCCAAGGTTAAGTAATTTTTTAATTGTCGATTGTTAGTGTCGAGATGTACCTTAGTCCAATAGGGATTACATTCCCAAGTCAATTGCTGTTTATTTTTTTCTTGGTGCACTACTATTATTTTATTTTTTGAAATTAAGATTTCTTCAAAAGTATTGCCTTGTTGAAAATTCTTTTGAAGCAGTGTTAGAAAAATATAGAATGTCAATCCCGAAAATATTGTCAGTGTCACCCCTATTGGACTTCCAATAAAAGGTAGTATTGGTAGCAAAAAGCCGAATGCTATTACGCAAAAAACCACCTTGGTTCCATTTGAATCTAGAGATCTGTTTGGAGCCAATCTCACTCTCAGAAATGTAGGGTCTTTCCTATCTCCCAAAGTATCCAGTACTCTCAGCATTACAATAAAGTAAATTAGTGACTGGTTGACTTAGACTCCCACATTTCTTTTGTAGGTAATATTTCAAAGGTATGCTCTGGTGGTGGGTTCGGCAAAGTCCACTCTAACGTATCAGCATGTTTCCCCCAGTATGCTTCTTCTGTTATACGTCTGCCCCACATTAGTGTGTAGAAGATTATTCCAAAGAAAAATATAAAAGATGCAAAAGATATGAAGGCCCCAATCGATGATACATAGTTCCATAATGCAAACTGCTCAGGGTAATCTATATATCGTCTTGGCATGCCTTGCCTCCCAAGAAAATGTTGTGGGAAAAAAGTGATGTTGGATCCAATGAACATAGTCCAAAAGTGTAGTTTCCCTGCCCATTCTGGATACTGACGGCCGGACATTTTGCCGATCCAGTAATATATTCCTGCGAAGATACAAAATACGGCGCCTAGAGACATAACATAGTGAAAGTGAGCTACAACATAATACGTATCATGATATGCTCTATCGATCCCTGCTTGGCTTAAAACTATACCTGTCACCCCGCCTACAGTGAAAAGAAATAGAAATCCTACTGACCATAACATAGGTGTTTTAAACTCAACCGATCCTCCCCACATTGTGGCGATCCATGAAAAAATCTTTATCCCGGTAGGAACCGCTATAACCATCGTTGCTAACATAAAATACGCTTGTTGTGTAACTGACATGCCTACTGTGTACATATGATGTGCCCAAACAACAAAACCTAACGCACCAATTGCTATCATCGCATAGACCATTGGTAAATATCCAAATACTGGCTTCTTTGAAAATGTTGAAATAACATGGCTTACAATTCCAAAGCCTGGGATAACAATCATATAAACCTCTGGATGGCCAAAAAACCAAAGTAAGTGTTGATAAAGCACAGGGTCGCCACCCCCAGCAGGATCGAAAAATGTAGTACCAAAATTTCTATCAGTCAAAAGCATCGTAATTGCACCAGCCAGTACAGGTAAAGAAAGTAGTATAAGAAAGGCTGTGACCACAATTGACCAAGGGAAAAGAGGTGTTTTGTGTAGAGTCATACCTGGGGCACGCATGTTTAAAAACGTTGTGATCATGTTTATAGCACTCAGTATTGATGAGGCTCCAGATAGATGTATGGCAAAAATAGCTAGATCCATGGACATACCTTGTTCAGAAGTTGATAAAGGAGCGTATAGCACCCATCCCACACCTGATCCCAATTGACCGTTTCCTCCTGGCGCTAATAAGCTACATACAGCGAGCGATGATCCTGCGACGTACAACCAATATGATAAATTATTCATTCTTGGGAATGCCATGTCAGGTGCACCAATCATTAACGGCATAAAATAGTTACCAAAACCACCAAAAAGGGCTGGAATGACGACAAAAAACATCATTAACACACCGTGCCCAGTTATTAAAACATTCCACATATGCCCATTCGGTTCACCATCGGCATTGGTCATGTATTGGACTCCCGGCTCCATAAGCTCTAATCTCATATAAACGGTAAATGCCACTGCAACAAAACCCAAAAGAGCTGCGGTAAATATATATAGGATGCCTATATCCTTATGATTTGTTGACATAAACCAACGAGTGAAGAAATTTTTCTTTTCGTGTTCGTGTGAGATTTGATCTGTAACATCAACCATTAAAAGAAGCCCCCTTGCATACTGACAGTAAATTGATTAATCCATTTATATATAGTACATACAAATTAATTTTTCCACCCCAAATTTAGAGACCGTTCGACGCACGTAAGAGATTTCTCATTTTGTAAAAATTGTTGAAAAAGTTTGCTTAAATATTTTATCTACATTGGCCATATTTATTTTAATTCCTAATTCATGCAAAGAAGTAACGCCCTTCCCAGATATACCGCAAGGATTAATGTCAGTGAAAAAATTAAGGTTAGGATTTACGTTTAATGCTAAGCCATGGAATGTGACCCATTTCTTTACCCTTAGTCCGAGTGCCGCTATTTTTTTATCATAAGTTCCATCTAGATTAACACGACCAGGATCCTTAACCCAAACCCCAACCATTCCAGGTATTCTATAACCTAAAATGCCTAGATCTCTTAGGACCAAAATAAGCCATTCTTCAATGTTCCATACTAATTGTTTTATGTCTCTTTTCCCATTTCTCAAATCGAGCATCAGATAGACAATGCGTTGACCAGGACCGTGATAGGTTGTCTGCCCACCTCTTTTTGTTTGATAAATTGGAATATTGACCTTGTTCTTAAAGTTGCTCGTTTTTGCAGACGTACCGAGTGTGAAAACGTTGTTATGCTCTAAAAACCAGATAAGCTCTGTTTTTTGGTTTGAAATAATATCTTCAACACGTGAAGACATTGTCTCCTCCGCAATTTTGTAATCTACGAGATTTTTCTCGTGCCTCCATTCTATCATCTGTGCCATTAATATAATCGTATTGCTTTTTCTGGGAAAATATCATATCTAACTTCAGATTGAAAATGGTATTAAAAACGCGGCTGTGGCGGAATCGGTAGACGCGCAGCGTTGAGGTCGCTGTGGGGTAAAACCCGTGGAAGTTCAAGTCTTCTCAGCCGCACCATAATCTGGATCTCATTTGCCCTAAATCACTCATTTATATGAATTTATTATGGTTATGCAATCGGGTATGAAACAAAATTAGAAACAATTAAGGCTCTCTAAATCTTAGATAGGAAACATTTACTGCGCTATTATTTTATCAATGAGATATACGACAGTAGTGTTTTTTTTATTTAAAACTTTTTAATTTTTAGTTAATAAACATGTTTATTTAGCTTTTAAGGCTTCTTATTCTAGGAAAATCATAGGTTTGTTGGAAACAGTTAAGTAATTTTACTCATTTGAGAATGAGATGCTAAGTCAGTTGGAGAAAAATGAAACAGAAAAGTAGTGCAAGTAGCCTAGGTTTTGATGAAGTAAAGCTTTTTAAAGCAATAGAATTTTCAAAAAAAAACGAGTCAAAAATGGATCGTGATATCGAAAAAGCTCTTAGGGATGGTCATTTTCATGAACCATGGCCAATCAGCAAAACTATAGGGCCGGTAAAAAAAAGAAAAGGTAACTCTGGAGCGATATTACGGGGACATGAAGTTGTTCAAGTTTGGGGCGATGTTGAATATGTTGATATGGCATTTAGTATAAGTAAGAGTTTTCTTTCCCTATGCGCTGGAATTGCTTTTAAACAAAATATTATAAGCGATTTCCATGCTCCCATATCGGATACGATTGAAATGAGAATTTTTGAAACAGCACAAAATAGAAAAATCACATGGTCCCAAATGTTACAACTTACGAGTGAGTGGGAGGGAGAGCTCTGGGGGAAGCCAGATTGGATCGATCATAATCGTAATTTAAATGATCCTCAGAAAAACAGATTAGAAAAAGGAAAAAAAAGAAGTTTAAACTCACCAGGAACGTTTTGGGAATATAATGATGTACGAGTTAATGTCCTCTCATATGCTCTTATGTTGGCGTTTGGGCGCTCACTCCCTGATGTCTTACGAGAGCACATAATGGTTCCGATAGGAGCAAGTAATACCTGGAAATGGCATGGATATGAGAATTCATGGGAAGAGGTTAATAGCAAGCGATTACAATCTGTTTCCGGAGGAGCTCATTGGGGTGGTGGGTTATGGATAAGCACTCTTGATCTTGCGCGTATCGGCCAATTAATGATTAACCAAGGACTTTGGGACGGTAAGGAAGTTATTCCGAAAAAATGGGTCAAAATGAGTACCAAACCATGTGAGTTAGCGTTAAATTATGGTTATATGTGGTGGCTCAATGATAAAAAAACTGGGATGTTTCCTGGCGCACCGACTAGTGCATTTACGGCGATGGGAGTGGGTACACAAATTTTGTACATAGACCCCGAAAATGATTTAGTAATCGTTAACAGGTGGATTGAAGAAGATAAGGTAGCAAAATTTGTGATGCTGATACTAGATAGTATCGTTTTTTAAAATCAATAAATTTCTCAGACAAATTTATCTTCAAAAAGACATTTGTATCAAAAGATGTAAATTTGCCACATTTTCAAAAATATATTTACGTTATATTTTAGTACCTTATTTGGCAAACATTAAGCAAAAAGGCAAGACTGGTCTTCTATAGGTCGTTAGTTTATGCCTACCATCGAATTTGCTGCTTTGAAAAGTTTTTCGCACAATAAATCATCATAAACTTGGCTGTTTGGACTTTTCATAGGCCATCCACCCTTTCTGCTTTCTTTATCTTTATAAATTCCGACCTGACTATAAAAACAGCCACTTTTATTGGCTACACTATCGTCAAGTAAGCAATGTAGGGTGGTTTGCGACCCAATTGTTGGATTAGTCATGCCAGCCATTGATAAAAAGGGTTTAAGTAAAACATTTTGAAAAAATACTGGTAATGTGTGTTTTATCAAAGGAGTTTGAACCCATCCGGGATGAATGCTCACAGAGGTTATATTTGAACCTTTTAATAACCTTGCTTGATACCTTGAGTAAAGAACCTGTGCTAATTTTGATTGATTATAGGCATCCCAACCAAAATATTTTTTCTTTTCAAAATTAAGGTCAGCTATATCTATCGAGCCCTTCTCATGAAGAACACTAGATGTATGCACAATCCTTGATGCCTTAGCGTTTTTTAATTTTGGTAGTAGTAATTCAGTTAATAAGAAATGGCCTAAAAAATTAACTCCAAACTGTAACTCAAATCCATCTTTAGTTCTTCTGTGAGGAGTGTTCATTACTGCTGCATTATTCACAAGTCCATCAAGGCGCGAGAATTTTTTATTAAAAACTTTGATGAAATCTCTTACAGAATCAAGTGAGTCCAATTCAAGTAGAAAATTGTGGATATTTTTATTGGAAGTTTCTTCAATTATCTCAACACCAATTTTTCTCGCAAGCTCAACATTTCGTGAAGCACAAATTATAGTAGCTGATTGCCTTGCCAGTTGCTTTACAGTTGCTAGGCCTATTCCTGACGTTGTCCCTGTTACAATATAAATTCTTCCAGAGAGATCTTTTTGAAGAGTCTCTTTTGAGCAAATAAGTTCGTTAGTCATAAAGTTCCTTAAACATCGTATGAATTAAATTCAGTCTCTTCTTTGAACTTTTTAAATGTTATTGCCAATAAACATCTGCTACATACTCCAAGAACATATCACCAGTAAACTCCATATTTCCTATACCTCACTCTAGCAAGAATTAAACAAGTAGATTATTAAAGCACCTAATTGCATCGCTATTATTAATAACAAGGGTATTACGATAAAGATTAAGTAAGTACCTAGTCTATCTAATCTCTTCTCCACATTGTGAGAGTATATATCTATAATCTCGACAGCTTTTTCAGTAGCCACTTCCATCTCCACCATTGCATGCTGACAAAAATAGAAAAGCCACTATTAAGGCTCCGGTTAACTTATATTTAATGTACTCCATTAGATCTCCTGAGAATTCTTGTGTAAATTTAGCTACCGTTTAATTTATCTTTAACGGTTAGAAAGACAAAAACAGCTAAAAATACCCTGATAAATAAAACAGCACTTAGTTCATCAATGCTAGGATACAGATTAAGGTAAAGATAACCATCTTTTATAATTATCCAATAAAGATCAAAATATCCCTCGTATTTTGTGTAACCAACTACTTGGGAAACTAATCCAAAGGAAATAGCAATCCAAAGATTATAATAAAATGCCTTCCCAAATATATTTTTCAAAACAGTTGCTAATCGGCTTGCCATCTGAAACCTTCTTCTATACAAAACAAACGCCCAAATTTACACTTTCTATCACTTCGGCAAACCTTTTCATGCTTACTATTTTCCCAACATTTGGTTGTAACAGCAGAACCATACTTATCGATAAATCGGTCCCATGTGTCTCCAATCGACAAAAGTACAATCGAAGGTAATATAAATGCAACGAATATTATTGTTACGAATGCTATGCCGAAGCCTTCATTATTTTCTTCCATCTGAAACCCTTTTTTATTTACATATGAGGGATCTAGTTCGTTTAACTATTTGTCAAAGGATTGGAGTTATCTTATTCATAAAAAATACCCTATCTGAAGTACTCTTCAATGACCCGCTACCTTTACACTTCTTACTGACATAATAAGGAGAGATAGACAAAATTGGCGATACATTCTTACCGAAATATTGCGATGTTAATACTTCAGCAAAAAATTTCTTTGCAACAATGAGGCTCACTAATCGAAACGACTTAGAGACACTTTTTCGAGACTAACTTAAAACAAAAGTAAAGCTAAGGAAAGGTCACTTCACCTATCAAGTAAAAATTAATTTTCATAATTAACGGAGTAAAAAGCGTCGTATTACTGTATGCGTTTGCAATCTGTTAGTATTTATTAATAAGATAACAAGTAATTATAAGTAATTATATTATCAATTGAATAAGGTTAAAAAAAATGAAACTCAAACATTTCATTGCGACCCATACATTTCATTCAGACAAAGTTAAAAAGGAATATTTGAAGTTTGTTAAGCATCGAAAAAAAAATGCTGAGTGGTTTGAAAATGTACCAAAGAGGGAGAATGCGCAACTACACCAATTGTTTATTGGAAAAGCAGATTTTTTCTTTTGCCACTGGTACGCTGAAAGCGAGAGTGCGATTATTGAGGCATTATCTGAAGCAGGAGCCGATCAATATATTATAACAATGGCTACTGAGGTAGGCGTGCCAAAAATTGATTTAGATAAAATGACTGTTTTGATGGGAAAAATTAAATAATGTCTTTCGTCCAATTCATACAGGTCAAAGCTAAAGACACTCGAACTCCCAAAAAACTGATTTCCAATCAGCTTGTTTAGTAAATATGATTATTTGTGTGACATATGAAGCACATCGGGTAGCTCGTGTTATTAAGACCTTTACTAAAGGATTTCACTAAGTTCATGGATTCAAAAACACTAATGAAAACTTATTTGATAGAGGTTGGTCAAAAAGGCCGATTAGATTTAATTAAGACTATTGCGCAACCAGATATGATTGATGAAGCAAATAGAGCGTTTGGTGGGCCTGTTGGGCGAGACGGGCTTATAGCTCACGTTAAGACGTTTCGTAGTCAGATAGCGGAGTTAAATCTTGAGATAAAACAGATAGTAGGAAATGAAAATGAAGTGATGGCACATTGGTTTTTTACTGGGATACATAAGGGGCCCTGGTTAAGGCGTGAGCCAACAGGGAAAGAAGTTTCAGCGGATGTATTTAGCTTTTTTACACTGAAAGACGGACTGATCAGTTACTATCGTCTTTGGCTACATGCTATGATTGATGGGCCAGTAATTTTCGATTCATCTTGCTCATGCATAGAAAAAAAACAAGTTTAAAGGTATTAGATATATTTTTTCTAACTTATTTTTAATATTGAATCACTAAAAATGCTCGCTAAATCGCTATTTGATCATATTTCTAGTGCTATCCCTTTCGGTACCAGCTTTGGGAATACGATACTGGCCAACCCTACCAACAACTATAATGCGAAATTATTCCTGTCACTTGATTAGATAACCATACTAATTTTTCATCTTACCATATTCATAAAGGATTTCTCCATCAAAGGTAATTACCTCAACTTTAAAGTCGTACTTTTTACGCCATTCATTTGCCCTTCTTAATATCTCTTGAGCGCCTTCTTCGGTTTCAACGACAGAAAAATATAGTAGTGAGGTTGTACTTGCTCTTACGTACGTCGCTTCAAGAAGACCACATTCATTCAGAGAACTTGCAAACTCTTTATGAAGAGCAAAATATTTATCGAAATCTTCTTCCGAAAAAAAATTTATAATATTGGTTCTAGCTACAGCCATTTTTACTATTTATGTAGGAAATTTGTTTCATTTAATTCCTAGATGCGATCTACCTTCTCCAAATCACGAACGCTGACAACATCTCTCCAAACTTTATTATCTTTCCATAATTGCACATTGGTAGTCTCCCATTTTTTACCTCCGTGCTCTATCAACAAATCCCTCCAAGCCAATAGATCTTTGTTTTCAATTATTAGTTCAAGCTTTTCAAAAGTTAAACCGTCCTCAAATCTTTTTTTTATAAACGAGACCATCTCATCTTTCGAAATCAATGTAGTTTCTCTAAGATATAAATATTCATCATGTAAAATATCCTGAAGTCCCTCAAAGTCTTTATTCTCAATCAGGCTTTTAATTGTGTTCCATTTGTTCATTAGCACCTCTAAATTCCTTTTTCACACTCATAATAAATTTTATTTATTAGCTCCCCAAAAGTTATTTTGTTAAAATTTTTATTTTTATTTATTACATATTCATTAATACCTATTTCCGCAGTAGCTTTTACCTTCCTAGTGATAGAACTTGGTCAACCTCCCAATTATACGTGATTGTTTTTGGTGCTAGTCGATCTCTAAAAGGTACGATAATTTGCTCTCCTATTTTCATAATAACTTTTTGGTCTGCCTTTTGTTTAAAGCTCCAGAGTGCCAACATTCTATTAGGCATATCAATATCTTTAACGATTTCCAGAGTGCTCTCAGGAACTGAGTCTTTATATTTTGGCCACTGCTGTTTTAATACCATAATGAACATTTCACATTCATCTTCCGAAGAAAAAGTATTTATTATTGTTGTTTTGAACATATTTTATTTAACTACTATATGGTATTACTTTCAACGGTGAAAATTATTAAAAATAGCGCAACTAATGCTGAAAGATTTAATCTCAAAAAAACTATACTTATCAATTGCTGCGAGTTGGATAGCAATAGTACCGGTGGTCGCCAAGTACTTCATCCGAATTCTGAAAATTCTCTAAGACCTCCCCATTGTTTTTTATATAGAACCGCGGGTCTTTTTTAAGCTCATATGCTTGTCTCATACATTCATTTTTAGATAAGTTATTTTGTATGATATGAGACTGAAAATTCGCATTTGGCGTAATCCCAACGTTCGGGGTAAGGTTTATAATTAATATAAGTGAATACCAAACAGTCATAGAGGTCTCCATTGTGTTATTTGCTTTGAAAAGCATTAGCTGAAAGCATAGAAATTACTTTAAATTTCGTTTTTTAACCATACCTTTAAGGCCGATATAGTTTGAAGTTCGACAACTCTCTCTAAATCAAAAGTACTTTCAACTTCCTCATTTTTCCATGTAAATTTATGAGGAATGTAAATTCCCGTTCCCCCAATATTTCTAACAGGTAGAACGTCAGATTTTAATGAGTTTCCAACCATTAAAAAGTCCTGTGGTGAAATATTATACTTTTCCAAAATTTCCAAATATGTTTGCTCATCTTTCTCTGAGACAATTTCTGTTGAGCTAAAGTATTTCAAAAGCCCAGATCTTTCTACTTTTCTCCGCTGATCAAGTAAATCTCCTTTTGTTATCATTATAAGCATATAGTGCTCTGAAAGATGTCTAAGTGTTTCTTCAACTTCAGGTAAAAGCTGTATATTCTGGGCAAGCATATCTTTTCCGATATTTATTATTTTATCTATATTCTGGAAATTAGGCTGGTTATTGGAGAATCGTACTGACGCTTCTAATAATGAAAGTATAAACCCTTTTATTCCATAGCCATAAAACTTAATATTTTCCTTTTCAATTTGAAGTATCAATTCTTCAGGATCTTTGATATGGGGATGTAATTCGATAAACTTCATCTGTGCTTGGTGAAAAAATACTTCATTTTCCCAAAGGGTATCATCGGCGTCGAAACCTATCATTTGTTTATTGCTCATTATTTACTTTTCAATCCACTCGAATTGTAATTCTGGTATGCCATACGAAACGCGGTCTTTTCTATTTTTCAACTGAAATCCTTCTCTTTTATAAAACTTGTGTGCCGAATTATTAAATTCATGATTCCACAGATCTAAATATTTGTGGTCAGATTTTATTCGGTCGAGAAGTATCTTCCCAATGCCTTCGCCTCTTTTGTTAACATACAATGCAGAAATTTGTAATAAGTCAGGATTATAAGAAATATACCCATTAATTGGCTGACCAATTACCCACACTTCTCTCAGTGGAATTGTATTTCTAATCATTTCGGTAAGCTTGTGTTTGTCAAAAAGGCGCGGCATCTCTACCGTTCTTTCAATCCAGTCATCAACTATTAATGCACATGCTGATGCATCATCAATAGTTGCTCGCCTTAATGTGTAAATTTCATTGGGCATCATTACTCTATTTTTCTAACAGTAAGCATATTCGATAGTAATTAAATTGCGTTGTTTTACAATTGTATTAAAAAATAGAAAATTCTTGCCAAGTCCGATAAATAAATAGATAACTCATTTAAATCCAATACTTTTTTGGAGGGCTGTGAAATTATTTACTTTTCATTGAAGAGATACATTTTTTGGTTTTTTCTAGCTGCCTTTCCAGTGTGTCTTATACCAGCAAATGCTGCTGAGTTTGAATTAAAGGGAATAACAGTTAGCAATCCACACTTAGTAGTTTTTGGAAAAAATGCTAAATCAGGGGCGGGCTATTTGGTTATTTCAAATAAAAATTCTGATCCTGTAATTTTAAAAAAAGTTACAGCTGATTTTGGAAACGCTATGTTGCATAAGACCGATGTCGATAAAAAAGGTGTCGCTAAAATGAAGCACTTAAAAAGTATAGCAGTTCCAGGAAATGGTTTATTGAAACTTGAGCCTGGGAGAACCCACATTATGTTTGTGAATATTTCAATTGAGTTTGATGAGAGTAGTAAATATCCTGTAACCTTATTTTTTGAGGAGCAGGGGTCATTAGATGTTGATCTTAAACTTAAAAGTGCAAAGAAAAGCCAAAAGGTGCACAAACACAAACATGGACACGGTCATAGTCATAAGCACGATCACTGACTAGCTATGTTCATTTATTTTTAAGAGCGGGTTTAAATATTGGAAATAAATCTAATATTTCTATTTACTGTAGTGCCTGCAATTATTTTATTTGGCATTGCAAAATCGGGTCTTGGCGGGTCTGTCTCGTTGATATCCATACCTCTGATGACTTTTATGATGCCATTAAATCAGGCTCTGGCAATTCTTTTACCTATACTGATTTTTTCCGACTTCATTTCAGCCTTTAGATTTCGTAAGGAATTTGATCTCAATACGCTAAAGTTGATGGTTCCCTTTGCTGCGATTGGAGCAATTATTGGGGCATCTACGTTCTCATTTTTTTCTGAGGATTATCTCAAATTTATCTTAGGGATAATGGGTTTTTTATTCGCGTTTCATTATTTTTTATTAAAAAAAGATGCTCATAAACCGGCAAAAGAAAATTTCTTAAAAGGGGCTATTTGTTCTTCTGTTGCTGGGTTCACCTCTTTCTGTGCTCACTCCGGAGGTACTCCGACTAGCATATATTTGCTCCCATTAAGATTACGAAAAGAGATTTATGTTGGAACCAGAATAATGTTTTTTACCTGCATAAATTTGGTTAAGCTTCCTTTTTATATTCATCTATCAATGGTCAATTCTACTTCTTTAGTTCATTCTCTAGCGCTCTTACCCTTATCTGTATTAGGTATATTTATTGGGTATAGGCTTTTAAAGGTGATAAAAGAAAGCATCTTTTATAATGCTATATATACTTTGATTTTAGTAGCAAGCTCCAAATTAATAATTGATTTCTTTTATGCTCTTTAAATTAAATTACAAAAAATTACCACTTGTGGGATTGTCCATGGTTAGCCTAAACCACGGGACTTAATAAATATAGAAATATAGATTTTGCTGAACAATGTTCTTCCATTAAACTGAAAATTAATTTTAATCAATAAAAGAAAAGAGTGGGATCAAATGGTGGACTTTGTTTCCCTTTTAGGAGTAAAAGGTGGCCCGGCGATAAGACCGGGGTCGAATATGCCTAGCTCTACTTTAATTCACATCAACGGAAAAAATTTGTTAGTAGATACAGGTTTAGGGGTCTCAAGATCTATATGTGACCAGGGCGTTGAACTTCATGAAATAGACGCTATTTTCATTACGCATATGCACTCAGATCATTACCTCGAGCTTGGACCTTTAATTCACACAGCATGGGTATCAGGCCGCTTAAAACCTATACCTATCTATGGTCCTAAACGGCTAAAGCATTACTGGAGAGCTTTTCTTGAGTCAATGGTTGATGATATTGCGCTAAGAATAGAGGATGAGGGACGAATTGATTTAGAGAAACTACCGGCATTTTATAGTTTTGAAGATAGACAGTCCTTATCATTATTCAATATCAATATCCGAGTTATGCGCAATCTGCATCCCCCGATACGGGATAGTTTTGCACTTCGTTTTGAGTGTGAACATTATTCAATTGTGTTGTCTGGTGACACAGCTTACATGCCAGAGATGATAGATTTTGCCAATCAAGCCGATCTCCTAATACACGAGGTCATGTTATCGGAAGGAATTGAACTAATAATGACTCGTCTAGGGCATGAAGATCCTAAGCTTAAAAACCATCTCCTGCAAAGCCATACGCTAGCAGAGAATGTAGGATTAATAGCCAAGTGCGCTAAAGTAAAATGCTTAGCTTTAAATCATTTTGTTCCCGATGGATTTGCAGAGTTTAATGATGAAGATTGGTTCCAGGCTGTTAGAAGGCATTGGTCTGGAAAGATTATCCTTGGCAGAGATGGAACTAGAATTCCTTTATAAAACTTCTCAATATGTCACGCGCTGGATAGGGCTAGTAAGACCAAACTTTCTTGATATTTCTAATATTAAATCCAGACACGTTAGCAAAATGTTTAGTTGCTATTGACCTTGCCTCATTTAAGGAGCAAGCTTCTACAATCCATATGCTATTTTCATTAACAATTTTTCCATTACAAACCGAATTGATACTATAAACAATTTCATACTCCGCTTTCCAATGCGAGATGTTTTTCTTGCTAAAAGTGCATTCAACTATTGTTTTAAAGGAGAATTCCTCTTGTAAGCGTTTTGTAGACACTAAGACCCAATTTTTTTTTGCCATTGAGTTCAGAGCATTACTAAAGTATGGTTCCTCTTCGTAAAGGATAAGCTTTTTCGTCTTCAATAGGATCTTCCGAAAATTTTGTACCTCTGATAAATAGCGCTCTTTAGTAATTTTGCAAAAGTTTTATTTCTTATTAAAAGAGAAAAAAGTTCTAACTTCATTAAGAAATTCCGCAAGTAATCTCACACAGAAATGAAAAACAACTGAACTAGCCAAAGAATTTCAGGATAATAACCTCTGAACAAGGGAAAACTTGTAGGAGTGATAAATATACGTTACATGAAAAATACTGAACAACAATTTGTAGATAATATGATGAAAAAGAAGGTTTATATCGCAGGACCACTATTCAATGATCATGAGAGAAATTTTTTAGAAGCCATAGCACTCTGTCTTGAAAAAGAAGGCTTCAAATGTTTTCTCCCACATCGAGATTTAACGGGTGTAGAACAGTCTGAATTAAAGACAACATCTATGACTCAGAAGACCAAGGACAAAATATTTGTTGCAGATTTAACCGCTCTTAGAGAGTCGGATCTAACAGTTGCATTAATAACGGGTTGGGACATAGACTCAGGGACTTCTGCCGAAATAGGGTATACGTTTGCACAGGGAAAACCGATTATTGGCATTGACGCTTCGGAGAGAAGATTTAGAAATTTATTTGTAGAGGGAATGATTACCGAAAAGGTCCAACATATCAGTGCTATCATTCCGGCAATTAAAAGAACATTTTCTTAAATAGTTCATTAGATATGTCTTGTAACACCTCCATCAACCCTTATACTTTGCCCGGTTATATAGCTGCTGTCATCTGAAAGTAAGAAAGCAGCCGTTTTTGCCTGCTCCTCTGCTCTAGCGAACCTTTTGAATACAGACATTTGAGATAGTTTTTCTGGCAAATCCAGACTGTCTGTAAATCCGGGTAATAAGCAATTCATTCTAATATTTTCTGGCCCATACCGATCAGAGTAAAGTTTGGTGTAGGACGATACGCCTACTCTATAAACGCTTGATGTCGGAAACATTAAGCTAGGCTCAAACACTGAAAATGTTGTTATGTTTACGATTGAGCCACCTCCTTGAGATTGCATAATAGGGGTTATTAATTTAGATAACCGGATTACAGGCATTAGCACCATTTCATTAGCTTTTTTCCAATCATCCTCTGATATTTCTAGAAGATCGCCCTTAGGTGGGCCACCTACATGAATTAAAAGGCTATCTATTCTACCAAATTTCTCCATAGTAAATTTTATAAGGTTATCGGTATCTCTAGAGTTTTCGGCCCTGCCACGATATGCTATGCCGTTAAGCTCATCAGCGAGGTTTTCACAATTATCTGATGGAGACATCAATGAAAGCCTGTAGTTTCTTTTTTTCATTTCACGTGCAATCGCCGCGCCCATTCCCTTGCCTCCACCAACAACAACACAAACTTGATTGGTCATGATAAGCTCCTAATTTAATTTATGCTTGTTAGCTTAATGGAAATAGTTAATAAAAAGAATATTATAATTAAGAAGATATTCATAAATGATAGCTATCTAATTTCTGAATTAAAAAGTTTAGTAAGAGGGTTCAACATATTATATATTTTCTTAACAGCAATGATGTTAACGCTGCTTTATGTTTTTAGGGTTTCTGAATGATAACTTGGATTACACATCCTGAATATGATATTCCATTGCCTCCGGGCCATAGATTTACCTCAACAAAGTTTTCAGATCTCTTCGAATTATTAAAAAAGTCTGAATTTATGGAATCTGCGACTATTCTAGTACCGGAAAAGGCAAATGCAGAACAAGTTGCCATCGCTCATTGTAACGAATATGTTGATAAGATAGCGAACGGTTTATTAGATGAAACAGAACAAAGAAGGTTAGGGTTACGTTGGAGTCCAGTATTGGCAAAGAGATCCTTTCTTGCTGTAAATGGATCCTTATTAGCTGCAAGATCTGCTTTGCAATACGGCGTTTCATGCCATTTGGCAGGGGGCACTCATCACTCTCATTTTGATTTTGGGTCAGGGTTTTGTGTCTTTAATGATCTAGCTTTTACTGCATTAACCTTGACTAAAACAAAAGAAGTAAAAAATATTCTGATATTCGATTGTGATGTACATCAAGGAGACGGGACAGCTAGAATATTAGAGAATAATGATAGAACATTCACGTGTTCAATACATTCTTCAAAAAACTTTCCTTATAGAAAGGCTAATAGTAATCTTGATATCGGTTTGGAGGATAACATGTCTTGGTTTGGTTATAAAAAGCACTTGCTGGAGGGATTGAATAAATGCATAGAACGATTCTCTCCAGATTTGGTCCTATATGTAGCAGGAGTGGACATACATGCTAACGATAAGCTGGGTAGGTTGAGTATCGATGATGAAGGTCTTTTTGAGAGAGAGATGACGGTATTGAACTTTTTTAAGAAAAGGGATATTCCTATCGCAACAGTGATGGGAGGTGGATACTCCGATGACAATCGTGAGCTTGCTAATCGTCATGCAACTGTAGTCAAAGCTGCGCATCAGATTTGGGCATAGGCATAGAGAGGGGCCGTCTTTACACATGGAACTAATGGATATCATTATGTTGATTAAGGTATCTTTGATTTTTGGCTTTGTGACTTATTTGTATTGGTCATCAAGAAATATAAAAAAGTAATTTTGTCACAGTACTGCAAACACTATTTGACAACTTTTTTTTCCATGCCATACTTCTAGAACTCAAGGAAGCCATCCCTAAAATGTTTGCCAGTTGGGGGAGGGCTCTTGTGTCTTTATCACTAAGAAACAAGAATAATAAATGGGATGGTTTTCTTTGAGAAAAATGGGCCAACATTAGAGTGTTAGCCCAATTAGGGGAGGATAAATTCACGCTGTGAATATCTTTACCCTACATAAAAACAAAGATAGTTCAAGCATAACGTGACGTTAACGTAAACAGAAACTGAACTCTTTGAATTAGGCTTACGATAAAATCAAATTGAGTGAAAAAATTTAGGTTGTATGATTTTAAATTTTTCTAAGTCTTTGCCTGTATCCAAGTCATCCTTAAGACTATCTACTGGAGCTATTATTGATCTTATGGAAATCTTTTTTGCTTCCTTTTGATGTTCATAAAATGAATTTGGACCAAATTTAAAATTTAATCTTGTTGGCAGAGATAAGAACAAAGCGTTAGTACCAAAATCAGTCGAAGGACATATTACCATGGAGTCTTTTGATTTTTTTCCCATCTCCAAAATTTTTTTTATATCCTCAGTTTCCGGATCAATTATATCACCTGGAAGTATAAGACTTGAATCATAAAGGTTTTCTGAAGACCAGCATATACCTTTGTTTACAGCTGAGTTTAATCCATTTAAGTTTTGTTCTTTAAGAACGTGTACATGAAAATTCTTTGATATTTTTTCTACCTCCTCACACGGGGTTATCACCAGTATATCGGAAAAGATAAGAGGAAATTGATTTTTCAATGATTTAAGCTTTTTCAAAAGTTGCGTGAACAAAAGTTTAATAAGTTTTTCTCTCTTGTTTGGAGAAAGTAAATTGGATAACCGTGTTTTACCTTCGTTTAGTGATCTCATTGGAATTAAGATTGAGGTTTTACTTTTCTGATATCCTAAGTTCATGCAAATAGAGCCTCGATCAATTTAAAAAACTAAGTGGGTTAGACCCATTTCTTGATACTAATGGATCGTGACCAACTACTGTAACCGCTGGGTCATAGGTTTTAAGTTTTCTATATAACGTGTCTCTCTTAATTGGTATCTTTGAAGCTGACCTAATTATCTCAACCATTTCCGTCTCTGTAATTTCTTGCCCGTTTTTTGATCCCGCTGCTCGCGAAATACTTTCATTCATCAAAGTGCCACCTAAGTCGTTAACGCCCATAGATAGTAGATTTCTTGCTTTCTCAGCTCCCAATTTCGTCCAAGACACCTGTATATTATCTATAAATCCATGCAAGACAATTCGAGCAACAGCATGCATAAGCTCTATTTCATTATCAGTTGCACCTGCTCGTACAAGTGATGGGCTTTCCAGATACAGCGGTGAGTCATAATGGACAAAAGATAATGGAACAAATTCTGTAAAACCTCCAGTCTCAACTTGAATGCGACGAAGAATATCTAGATGCACAGCCCATTCTTTAGGAGAATCTATATGCCCGTACATTATTGTAGCTGTAGATGGAATGCCTGAGAGGTGCGCAGTCTTAATGATTTCAATCCATTGATTGGCAGTTAACTTATTCTTTGTCAGCTTTTTTCGGATTTTTGTATCAAGAATTTCAGCTGCTGTACCTGGCATTGAGCCTAATCCACACTCTTTTAAATCTTCAAGAAAATCTGCATAGCTCATTCTACTCTTCTTTGCACCATACCAAATCTCAAAAGGTGAAAATGCATGAATATGCATTTTAGGCAGCACTTTCTTTATAGCAATTAGGATATCTCGATAATAAGTACCAGGAAGTTTTGGGTGAAGCCCCCCTTGTATGCAAACTTCAGTGGCTCCTCTTTTTGAAGCCTCCTTGGCTCTTCTCACTACTTCATCCAAATTCAACCATTCAGCACTGAGGTCGTTTGCTCTCTTTGCAAACCCACAGAATTTGCATCCCATGTAACATACATTGGTAAAATTAATGTTCCTATTAATTACAAAGGTGACGTTATTACCGTTTACCTTTTTTTGTAAAAAATCAGCAAAATTCAAAACAACTTGCTTATCTATGCCTTTTGTTAAGAACAGCTTCTCGATATCATTTAAAGAGGGTTGTTTGTTTTTTAGACAATTTTCCAATATTAAACGAGTCTCTATTGAAGCGTCTGAAAGAGTATCTTCAATACGCTTTGAGTGACAAATTATTTGCAAATCTTTCATATTGTTTCTAATTCCTTTAGCTTATTGTCAGGATGAAGGTAAGCAGAATGTTTTGACATATGGCTTCTAATAGTGGTGGATAAGAAATTTTGTGTATTAAATTTTGAATAAACAGTAAGACGTTCCATTAGACGAAATCCTATTTCATTCATCATGGTCTCTAGCGAATTAATATTAGGCCAAGGGTGTTGAGGGTTGATAAAGTCTCGAGTAACTGGAGAAATCCCACCCCAATCATTTATTCCTGCATATACATACTCTAAGTGCTTTTTCTCTAAATTTGGGGGTGCTTGTATGCTGATGGTAGGATTTAAAATAACTCTGGCCAAAGCAATAGTTTGTAGCATTTCTTCTAATTTGGGCTCTGGGTGCTTTGACATTTGGATGTTAGGTTTCGTTTGGAAATTTTGGATAATTACCTCTTGAATATGTCCATACCTGTTATTGATTTTTTCTATCAATAGAAGAGCCTCAATCCTTTCTTCAAGGGTTTCCCCTATGCCTATAAGAATACCTGTGGTAAACGGCACCTGACAATAACCAGCCGAAATTAAAGTTCTTATTCTTTGGATTGGAACTTTATCGGGACATGCATAATGAGGACCTCCTTTTTGGGTTAATCTTTTACTGGTGGTTTCAAGCATCATTCCCATTGATGCACATACATTTTTAAGCTTCACAATTTCATACTCGTTGAGTGTTCCTGCATTTACATGAGGCAAAAGTGATGTTTTTTCTATCACCAATTTACACATGTCAGTTAGATAGTCTGTCATTGCTTCATAGCCCAGAGCTTCTAGGGCACGCTTTGGTTTGGCATACCTTTTTTCAGGTTTTTCTCCTAAACTAAATAACAACTCCTTACACCCCTTGTTCTCTCCTTCGCGAGCAGATAACAGAACCTCTTGGGGGGACATTATTTTCGCATCTGGATCATCTGGATGTTTTACAAAAGTGCAGTAACTGCAAGTGTCTCTGCACATATTTGTTAAGGGGACAAAAATTTTTCTGGAATAACTAATTACATTACCCCAATGTTTGTCTCGCTTGCTCGATGCGGCATCTATAAGTTTTTCTAAAGAACCATTAAGGACCATATGTCCGTAGTAGGTAACTTCATCCTTATCTATTTTCCACAATTCTCTGTCGTTAAGATGAGTTGACAGACCCGTCATTTTTCCCCCCAAAATATAAACTAAATTATGACACGGTTGATCACAAAGGGCAATAATATAACAATTTACATCGATTAAACAAAAGTCTAAATTTAACCTTCAGTACAGCTCTTTTTTATACTGTGCTAATATCTTTTGCTCATCCTTGATTTCGCAATCAATACCGGTCTGATCCTCTATCATTTCAAAAAGTGTTGGTATTGGGCGTCTTCCAGGCCACTTTACCGGATCCCATAAGCCTCCTCTTAACATTGATTTTCCGCAGTGTAAGTGGGCTTGCGTAACTTTCACCCGCAGAACTGTTTTGGGAACATTAGTTTTTAATCTGTGTCTTTCTCTAGTAACCATATCTTCACTTATTGAAGCTTTGCCCTGCACCCTCAATGTTTCGTTTACGCTGGGGATTAAAAACAAAAGAGAAATAAAATTATTTCTCACAATATTTAATAATCCATCTATGCGGTTGTTGCCCGGCCTATCTGGAATTTCCAAAATATGGTCACCTATAACCTTTACAAAACCATAGGGATCTCCCTTTGGCGATAGGTCAATGCTTTGATCATTTAGTGTTCCAATAATAACGAAGGATGAGTTCTCAATAAAACTTACACAGTGTTTATCTAATTTATCCAAAATTTTAGCTGCAGCTTTTTCTTTAGCCGGGCCGTAAATCTCTCTCAATCTTTTCTCATCCATCACTTCCACCATTTTTTATTAAATTTGTACAACATCTCTTTCACATCTAACGGTTAATTGGTAACAAACTAAAAATGCAAAATAATTTATATGAATTGTTTAGTTACTCAGCAGCCTGTTCAGTTGTGATAAAACCTCCAGACTGTTTATCCCAGTATTGTCTATATAAGCCATTAATCTTCAAAAGTTTTTTATGTGTACCTTCTTCAACTATCTGTCCATCTGAAAGAACAATTATTCTATCCATTTTCGCCAAGGTAGATAAGCGGTGTGCAATAGCTAAAACAGTTTTATTCTCCATGACTAACTCAAGAGCATTTTGTATAGAGTTCTCAACTTCGCTATCCAAGGCACTAGTAGCCTCATCCAAAACAAGAACAGGAGAGTCTTTTAAAATTGCTCGTGCAAGTGCAATTCTTTGTCTTTGGCCTCCTGATAGCTTAACACCTTGTTCGCCCAAATGAGCATCATAACCTTTTCTTCCCCTGTAATCCTCTAGATCTTGAATGAACTCATGAGCCTCAGCTTGCCTGCTCGCTCTAATTAGGTCTTTTTCTGTTGCGTTGGGATTTCCATACATGATGTTGTCATGTGCAGACCTATTAAAAAGAGCGGTTTCTTGAGTCACCATTGCTATTTGCTTTCTCAAACTTGACTGAGTTATGTCGTTTATATTGATAGAATCAATTGAGACGGCTCCCTTTTGCGGTTCATAGAGCCTTAGTAAGAGTGATACTAACGTAGATTTACCAGCTCCAGAAGCTCCCACAAGACCAATTTTTTCTCCTGCTTCAATAGACAAAGAAATATTATTTACAGCAGCTAAATTTTGGCCATAGGTAAAGCTAACATTTTTAAATTCTATTGAGCCTCTTGATACCAAAAGGTCTGGTGCATTATCTTTATCACCTAATTTATATGACGTAGACAAAGTTTTAACTCCATCTTCAACCTCTCCTAGGTTTGCGTATAACGTCATCAGAGTAAAACTTACCCATCCAGTCATTTGTGATAGTCTTAATGATATTGCCCCTGCAGCAGCAATATCTCCTGCTGAAACATTACCTACGCTCCAATAATAAAGGCTCCCACCAACTAACATTATCGGCAAGACTCCTGAGAGACCGTTTAAACAAAACCTGAACCAGGCAGCAATTACACCATAATGGATAGAAAAGTCTCTGAAATTATCCATCGCGTCAATTGCTGCATCATCTTCTTTCTTATCATGAGCAAATAACTTTACTGTCTTTATATTGGTAACCGTATCGACAATTTGTCCAGTCACTAATGCTCTTGCGCCAGCTTTCTCACGTGATCTTTTTCTAATCTTGGGCATGAAATATCGAATAAGAAAAATATATCCAACCAACCACGAGAATAGGGCTATTGAAAGTGTTATGTTCACAGTTGTAAGCATAAGAGCCGCGCCTACCACTGAAGCCAAAGCTAACAGGATAGTATGAATTATTTCTATCACTACGTCTGTTGCGGCTCGAGCAGTTTGCATTTCTTTTTGTGCAATCCTTCCAGCGAAGTCATTTTCAAAAAAGGTAACAGACTGACCGAGAGTCCATCGATGGAGCCTTGATAAAATTAAATTGAATATGCTCGGTGACACGATGACGGTTTGTGTATATGAAAAAGCCCCAAATATTATTGGTCTAATTACTAAAAAAAACAGCAAACCTGATGCCAAAAGTAAGATCTGGTTACTTATTAGGTTGTTGGATGAAGAAGCTAACGCGGTATCTATAACCAGTCCTAAAAGTACTACAGCAGATACCTCAATAAAACCAGTCAAAATTGAAATAATACCGGATAAAAATAATACGGGAAAACTCCCTCTTAGAGCCCAGTGGAAAAAACTCAGAGTATTAGAAGGAGGAGGTCCCTCAGCTTTTTGTTTATGATTGATCCAGTTAGCTGGATTCATTTCCTGAGCCTTAATATCTTAGAATTTTTCCTGAAATGAGAGCGTATCATGAATTACCTCTCTTACTTAGACTTATGAGGGAATTTGAAATATCTTGATCCTCTATATTTTTTGCTCCCCTAGCTAGTCGGAGTTTATACGCGTTTTCCAGAACCTGTCCATAAGTATAACCGAGAGGGGGTTCAAATTTATAACTTGCTAATTCAATCAATAAACCTAAAGGGTCTCTGAAGTATATGGAGTCCATAAATCCTCTATCTTTTATACCGGAACTACCGATACCCCTTTCTTTCAATTTTTTCTCTGCAATCCTTATGGTACTTTGACTTACCCAGAACGCTACATGGTGTACAGACCCTACAGAGGTGTCCAATGGCTCTTGTTTTCCTATTCGCGATTCGTTAGTAAAAATGGTCACTGTTCGGCCATCACCACAATCAAAGTATAAGTGGTTTTCAGTTTCATCATCTAGGTTGGGCTGCTCAAAAATAAGCTTCATCCCCAAAACATCTTGCCAAAAACCAATAGAAGTTTTTCTATCGGCGCCATTTAAAGTAATGTGGTGGATTCCTTGGGATTGTAATATTGCTTGCATCTATTTTTCCTTCTGAGAAAATAATTTAATTTGTCTAAAAATCAAGTTTTGCTTGAGATATACTGTCTGACCACTACCATATATTAGTGTAAAGTCATATTTTACTTTTTTAAACATTCTGGGAGCTTTTAATCAATGAAACATCAGGGAGGCTGTCACTGTAAACAATTTAGTTTTAAAACTGACGTTGACCCAATGTTAGTCGTTCAGTGTAACTGCAAAAGTTGTAGACGTCTCACGGGCTCAATAAATATTGGGTGTCTTTATGCGGATACAGAAGTCGATTTTCAAGGTGAAACAAATGTCTATGAATTTGCAGGAGGCAGTGGATTTATCAACAAAGCTTATTTTTGCTTAACATGCAATGTACGTGTTTACAATATGCCCGCTCCCGAAGTAATGGAAGGCATGGTAAGCATTCCACTTGGATGCTTCAATAATACAAATGAATTAGCGCCAAAAGTTGAAATTTGGAGTGAGGAAAAGCTGCCTTTCTTATCAAAATCGGAGTGTATTTTAGAAGCCTTTGAGGGTAATGGAATACCTGAGAGGTTGAATGCTCTACTTTCTAGCCTTGAAAGTCGCTGAGGATTTTTCATTTTTAAAAGGCTTACGTCAAGTACTATCTGCATCGGTGGAATCAAAGATTTTCAACCCATTTTTCCATATTTCTGTTTTTTCAATATCTCCAAGAATTGTATAGTACGTCCAAGTGCCAGTTTTTTTTCCAAGTTTGTATTGACCTTTTTTATAGAGCCAACCATCATATGGATCTATAAAAACCCATGGACCATCCAACTTACCATCCTTATAAGTTGCCTTTATGTAAAGCTGACCACCACTACCATACTGCTCTTTTGTGCCATTTAATATTCCAAGGGTAAAAAACTCAACCTCTTTAATTTTTCCATTCTCATGATAATATTCCCAAAGACCATCCTTCTTACCATTTTTAATTTGTCCAGTTTCTTTGAGGTGACCATTGGGCCAATAAACCTCAATTTTTCCATTGAAGGGGGTATTTGAGAATTTTTCGAAAAATTGGTTTTTTCTTTCGACCAAACTATCCCACGTTTTCGACTCAGAAAGGCATATATTTGCGGGTAAAATCATAAGCATGCAAAAAAAAACCGCAGTGAGAGTAATTAATTTTATATCTAATTTTCTGTCAATTTGAGGCATACTTTGTCTATTTTGAGCACTTACATTTTTCTATTAAACCAAGGTTGTTATAAAAGATAGTGTGCTAACGAAGCGTATCAAATGAAATTAATTCTAACACCTACTAATTAAATTTGTTAAAATTTAGTGGTCTTACTATTGTCTTTTCCTGTTATTCCTAAGATAATCTTATAATGTCAGATGTTTTCACTAGTGTAGTTTTGGTTACCTTTCCCTCAGAGGTCCAGTATGATAATTGGCTCATGAAATTTAGAACTTTCTATAACAAGAAAGCTATGGGGTTTCTTCGTGAAAATGGACAAATTTCACAACGTGCTACTAGGGTCCAGGGTGATGATGTAATTAGAATAACAATTATATGGACGTACAGAGATTATGATGCATATGAAAAATGCCAAAAATTTCATAGTCAGTGGGGAAAAGTAGGAGGACAGTTTATTGCAAAAGCTTCTGGGTATAGGGGGTACGAAGTTTGGAGTGATTTAGACGTTACGTCTCCAGAATAATTGGAAGGCTTGCCAGCGATCTCATTGCATTATTTGGTTTCCAGGTGGCTACACCACTGGGCTTTATTATTTTTACAAGTTCTGTTAACGAGCTTACGAGAGCTGTTATCTCAGCTCTTGCCAAGGTTTGGCCTACACAATTGTGAACACCTACACCAAGAGCCAAGTGGCCTATAGTTCTTCGGGTAACGTCATATTTAAAGGGGTTTTCCCATACTTCAGGATCAGTATTTGCTGAGCCTAAAACACAAAGTATTTTTGTTCCCTCTTCTATAGTTACACCAGATACTTCCGTATCTATAGCAGATGTACGGCAAAAAGCCTTAACAGGGCTTGTTAATCGTAAAGATTCTTCTACTGCATTACCTACTAATAATTTATTATCTTTTACTAATTGAAACTGTTCTGGATTATCTGTAAAACACCATAATAAATTTCCAATTGCACTCACCGTGGTATCAATGCCTGCAGATAATAACGATCTCACTAACATTCCCGCTAACTGATCCTCTTCTGATTTTTCTGCAGTGCTACGATAAATATCTTTTGCAAGGCCATCTCCGTCAATATTTTCTTCAAGGCATTGCTTATTTATTTTTTCAAGGACGGAAAGTCCTTTAGCCATTGCATCTTTACGAAACTCGTTATCAGGCCCAAGGGCATTGAAAACCATAGCCCCGTAGCCTAACAACGTTTCCTTATCGATCTTTTTTAAGCCTACAGCTTCCGGGAATACCCTAGTTGGAAACATCTCAGCTAAATCAGAGATACCATCTATCTCTTTTTTTTGTAATAATTCACTTATCAATTTGTCAGCACTTTTTTTAAAAAAATCTTTAAGTTGAGATATTTTATTTGGTGACAGCGCTCGAGTTAGAAAACGCCTATTTTTTGTGTGCTCAGGCGGATCAACTTCTAATACCATAGATGGAGGTCTCCATGGCTTCTCCAGCTTGAAATCTTGGATTCCCACCCCTCTGGAAGAAACAAACCTTTTGTGGTCCGAGAAGACTTCCTTTGTTTCCTTATACCGCCCGCACGCTAGCATTTTATATTTATTAAGGTAGACAAAAGGCCCTCTTTCACGCAGGGCGCTAAAAAATGGTTCTGGATTTAGTAATACTTCCTTTGAATACGGATCAATATCCCATGCTGTAACATTTTGAGGAACCGCGATTGCTTTATGCCCTTGAAAAAGCTCCATGGACAAATTATCAGCCTATACAATAACTAAATCAACTTCTTTTTATCTTATTATTCTTTAGGACGCTTAAACACATATTCGGTCAAAGCTCTTCCTCCACCAACGCGACTAGCACTTACTAATTCCCAACCTTGGTCACCATATTTATTCAAAGAGGGTGCAAAATTTCCTTGTCGCAATTGATCGGCATATAATTCATCATCTTTTGCCAGATCCTGTAAGCTTTTCAAGCTTCTTACGTTCTCGACCAATACTAGGTATTCCCATTTTATCATTTATTAGCTCCATCTAATCATATATTAGTAACGACCTAATTACCCCACTTTGTAGAGTGATGAAAACATCATTGATTATTGGTTTAAGCCTAGTGGAAGTTTTCCCGAACACTTTTTGACATTAGCATAGTGAGTACTACCCCCTGCATAATAAAAAATAGAGGGGAAATAATGTAAAAAGTAAAGATGTAAAAATAATCTTGTTTAATTTGCATTGGATTAAAGAGCTCGCTTATAAATCCTAGAAAAACAAAAAGTAGGACCAACGGTATATAGGTCAATCTACCTAAATTTTTTAGCTTTATAAGAAAAAATGCATTAAACATGTAAATAATGGAAAAAACCAGGAATAAAATATTTCCAACATCGGTAACATACTCTCCGCTTCCGCTTGTATGCATTACAGTAGAATTATAACCACCCCATAAAACTATCAGTAAGAATAGGAGCAATTTCACTAAGACCGCTTTCATAAAATCATTTTTCATTGATGTGTTTTAAATGGACATTTGGCAATGCGCTGATCGCGAAAACTTCCAATCAGCAAATTTATTATAAACTAAGGTAAGTATAGATCGCACCCCAGGGACTGCACATATTAACGCTAATAGACGCCACCTGGGAAGTTTTCTCCAAATAGCTATAAAAGCATCAACTCCAATATATATAGTTCCTGTTTGGTCAGAAACATGCAACCTTCTTAGCGCATCTCTCTGAGACACATTGATCTTCTTCAGATGCTGTGGCTCATTTGCTATGTCACACCAAATAAAAGTTGTGGGAGGGCTGATCTTCATATAGTGACCTATTTCCCTGCTGCAAAGACCACACTTTCCATCATAAAATACTGTAATCATGAATTTCTCCTGACGATGAAATAGGGTAAGATTTATGAACGTCAATAGATCGTTTATCATTTAATTTATGGAAAGCAAACTTAGCCATATCCTTACCACTAATCATTTATTCAACTAGTAGAAAGTCTACCCCGCCCAAATGAATATTATTGTTTATTAAAACCCCTCTACTTGCCGCTCTTTTTTCTATTTCCAACCTTTTTCCTGTATGAATTTGAAAGGCTGATATATGTTCAGATTGTGACTGAGTATTTATAACAAAGTTTATACTTGATCCTGATAAATCGATCGAAGTTCCATCTGCTGCTCTTTTCCTACCTAGGGCTCTTTCCCAATTGCATAATAAATTATTTGGATCTGGACTGCAGATGTTAACGCCAGAAAAGTGACTCACCAGCGATTTATTTATGTCTTTCTCCCATTCCCTTCCAGCCCAGAGCCAAGAAGAAGCAGGCTTCATATTATCGATCGACAAAATAGCGCCTCCAACTTCTTTTGGATGCAGATGAAGCGCTTGTCCATGAATACCGTCAGTCTTACGATTTTCGTGCCAAACAATATCCAATTCTAAAGTTTTTAGCCTTTTTCGTTCTTTATCTAAATCTAGTGAGTCAACAATAACCATGTAGCCTCCGTCACCGTCTCTTTTTTTGAGAAAGCGCTCCGCCGCTGTATTATCTTTTACAGGAGTCACTAGCTCTAAAAATGTATCTCCCAGAGGAATAAGAACATTTTTTAGGCCAAATATAATTAACTCTGGGTCACTGAATGTTCTTCTAAGTTCGAAAAGGTCACAAATGCTATCCGCTAGTGGGTCTATTTCGCTTGTAGCAATGACCAATTGTCTTAATCGCATATTAAAATCCAAAAAAAATTTATTACAAAATAGAGTACAAAATAAAAGTTCAGCTATAAAGTGATTTAACAGATACACTTAAGTTTGATACGGTTTTTTAGATCAGAAAAAATAAACTTATATTATGAAAATGCAAAACCTAAATCAGATTAGCTTTCTAGATTGGTGGATACTTATCCCTTTAAGCATAGTTATGTATTTAGTTTTTCACATATTTGCTTATTTCTTTTTAAATGTTCTCAATCACAAGCTTAACGCGAAAGCCAAAGTAGCAGTTCAGTTTATTGGCTATACGATTATTATTACTCTGATGTTACTTTCATTACTGTCGTTTTTCTAATTACCAATTATATTCAATGCCCAGTGTACCTTCAGCATTTGTATACAAAATAGAATTTTTTTGGTATCGTGTCGATCCAAGGGTTCGCGAAACAAATCCTTTGTGGTTATAAAAACGAGCAGCAACCTTTGTACTTTCCTCCCTAACTAGGCTGTAGGGGGACGCGGCCTTTTTTAGTACAGGATATATATTTAGAAAACGCATCAAAAGGAAGAAATCTCAATTTGCATCTCTTTTATTTCTCTGAATCGAATGCGATTAGCAACCTCTGGTTCTTTTAAAAGATTTATTTCTCTAAATGAGGACATTAGGCTTTGAAACGCAACTTTTGCCTCTACACGAGCAAGATTAATTCCCGCACAGATATGAATACCTAGTCCAAAAGATAAATGTCTATTTGGCGATCTCGATATATCGAAGGTTTCCGGCTTAAAAAATTGCAAAGGGTCTCGGTTTGCTCCAGCAATAATCATGTGAACTGATGTTCCCTTCGGAATTACTACATCTCCTAGCTTTGTTTTTTCCGAACATCGCCGATTATTAATTTGAATTGGTGGTTGGAACCGCAAAATTTCTTCAATGGCTGTATCAATTCTTCTGGGTTCTTTTTGCAACAATTTATATTGATCCTTATGATTAATAAGCTCATTCAAGCCATGGGATAGCATATTTGTTGAAGTTTCATGTCCCGCATTCAGCATAAAAATGCATTGATGAAGCAATTCCGTCTCAGACAATTCCAGACCTTCAGCTTCAATCAAAAGTGAAAGAACTTCGTTAGCTTTGTTAATTTTTTTGTGAGTTTTTCGAAATTTTATTTGATCCTTTAGATATTGCTTGAAGTTTATAACAGCAGTTGAACCCTCATCGAATTGTTTATGTGTAAGTTTTGGTTCCAAAGCTCCAAGTATCTTGTGTGCCCAATCTCTTATCAAATGCCGATCCTCGCTTGGCACCCCCAAAACGCTACAAACAACATCTACCGGCAGTCGAAAAGAAAAATCCGAAACAAAATCAAACTTTTTTTTCGCGTGCATCATGATTAAGTAACCATCTACTAATCTGTTAATATTCCTCTCTAAACCAAGAATTGATTTGGGAGTAAAAGCCTGCTGAAAAATTTTTCGTATTCTTGTGTGATCCGGTGGATCAACAAAAACGACTGAGGTTGTATGGTGTTCAAAAAGGGGTGATGAACCAAATTTTTCCGCAAATTCGGTTCTTTTGTCAGAGCTCCAAACTTTAAAATTTCGATAGACTCCTACAAGATCTTTGTACCTTGTTAAAATATAAGACCCATCAGAGTTTTTATGAATAGGTGATTTGTCTCGGAGTAGATTATAGTACTTATAAACGTTGTTAATAAAGTCGCTTGGAGGGTTGTAAAGGTCAAAAGATTCGATGCTCATATACTCAAGTTTATAAGATGATTTCAATTAATTGTAGTAATAATCCATTTTCCATTCTGATAAGACTCGGTTTGGACTACAGTCCCATGCACGTCAAACTTTTCCCATAAACCGTCTTTATGACCGCCGATAAAGAATTGTTTCTCCTTAATATTTGCATTTAAAAAATAATATAGCCATGGTCCGTCCTTCTTTCCGTTAGCAAACTGACCCTCAGATTTCTTTATTCCACTTAAATAATATTCGATCCAGTTCCCTACTTTTTTCCCGTCCAACAAATCTCCAACAATTTTCAGTTGACCGTTGGGGTGATAGGACTCAATGTGTCCAGAAAAAGGAATATTAGAAAACTTTCTGTAAAAAGTATCGTCTCTTTTGACAATTTCATCGATCTGAATTGAAACTTTTTTCTCAGAAGGCACTCCAGCCTTTGGAGAAATTTTTTCATCTTGTGTTTCACCACTGTCATCTGGTTTATCCTGGATATAACTGTCTAATTGACCAAAAACCCAATCTACAAAACTGTTAGTAAGTGTTTGAAAAAAAAATCCAGGTTCAGCCACACTAACCCTAGGGTTGAGGAAACTGAAAAAAAGTATAAAAAATAAAAGGCTATATGTTTTCATTTCAAGATAATGAGAGAAACATTGTTAAATTGCAATTAATACTATGTTTGTCAAATGCCTAGCTAAAATTATATTCTGTTGATAGCGCTTATCACAGCCTTGATTGGGGCTAGAGTAATGGACGTATCAATCCCCACACCAAACACACTTCTACCATTTTCATCTGGAACTTTGATTTCTATGTAAGCAGCTGCTTCGGCAGTAGATCCAGAGCTTCTTGTATTTTGGCCAAAATCATTAAGCATAAAGTTTAGCTTGAAAGTATCTCTGATAGCATTTACAAAAGCGCTTATAGGACCATTGCCTGTGGAGGAAATTTTTATTTTATCCCCATTGTTATCTATGGTCGCTTCGACAAATTCGGCGTTATTGTCTTTTGAAATTTTCTTACTTTTAAATTTGATAAGAGAAAACTTACCTTTTCCTAAAAATTCTTGCTCAAAGATATGCCAAATCATATCTGGAGTAATTTCCTTGCCCGTCTTATCAGCGATATTCTGAACTGCCTCACTAAATTGAATTTGAGCTCCTCTAGGTAGATTAATATTATGCTCTTGTTCTAATAACCAAGCAGAGCCTGCTTTTCCTGACTGGGAATTTACCCTAATGATTGCCTCATAAGTTCTACCAATATCGCTGGGATCAATAGGCAAATATGGAACTTCCCAATGAGGTTCATTCGATTTTGAAATTGCTTCCATCCCCTTTCTAATCGCGTCCTGATGACTTCCCGAAAAGGCAGTATGTACTAAAAGGCCTGCGTAAGGGTGCCGTTGATGTACGGGTAGTTGATTACAAAACTCCGCCGTTTCAATAAGATTGTTGATATCAGAAAAATCCAGCTCTGGATTAATACCTTGGGTAAACATGTTTAGTCCTAAGGTCACTATATCTACATTTCCTGTTCGCTCCCCATTTCCAAAAAGTGTTCCTTCAACTCTATCGGCTCCCGCCATTAAACCAAGCTCAGTTGCAGCAACTCCGGTTCCTCTATCGTTATGTGGATGTAACGATAATATAACCCTATCTCTATCTGTGAAATTATTGCTCATCCATTCAATCTGGTCAGCGTAAATATTAGGGGTAGACATCTCTACCGTTGCTGGCAAATTAATTATTACTTTGTTTTGTTTTGATGCCTCCCAGCAATCTAATACAGTCTCACAAACATCGAGTGCGTAATCTAGTTCAGTTCCTGTGAAACTTTCTGGAGAATATTGAAGGGTCAGTGCAGTATCCGGCAAATGCTTTAATCTCTCAAACACCATTGCCGCACCATCTTGTGCAATTTTCTTAACTCCCTTTTTATCTTGTTTGAAAACAACCTTACGCTGTAAAGTCGATACTGAGTTATAAAGATGTAAAATTGCCGACTTGCAACCCTCTAAAGCTTCAAAGGTCTTATCAATTAGGTGTTCTCTAGCTTGTGTAAGCACCTGTACCGTTACATCATCTGGTATAAGTTTATTATCTATTAGGTGTCGACAAAATTGAAAGTCGGTGTCAGAAGCAGACGGGAACCCGATCTCAATCTCCTTAAAGCCCATAGAGACTAACGTTTTGAACATCCTAAGCTTGCGAGATGTATCCATTGGTTCTACCAAGGCTTGGTTTCCATCTCTTAGGTCAACACTGCACCAAATTGGAGGTCTTTTGATAGCTTTACTCGGCCAAGTTCGTTTATCCAAAGATATTGGGACTGATGGCTTATATTTTATGTGCTTATCGTTAACGTCCATAACTTAAAGTTACAGCAAAAAAGAATGCAATACAGCATTTTTCAACGAAAGACATAATAAAAAATAAAATTTTTCCAATTTTACTTTTCAAAAAATTTGTATATTGGGAACCGTACTAAGGCTACAATTAAGAAAAACAAACCCACTAGTAATCCTTCGATTGCCATAATGTTAGAAATCTCTTCAGTTGTGAAGAAAGTTGACATTAAATAAATGTTTAACGAACCGAGTGCGCCACAGCCAATAGCAATTGTAAGCAAACTGAAAGTTGAGGAACGAAGCTCTGGAGTGGAATTAAGGTAAATTATCGTACTTTGTAATGCCGAATAACAAGCCGTAGCCATTCCAAAAATCAATATAGACAAAGAATACATGTAAATCGAGTTACTTGACGCGGATAGAGATATACATAGCAAAATAATTCCAAGGAAGGTTATAAAGCTAATTAATTTTTTATTGATCGCAATAACTGTTATAGCAGTGCCTCCTATTAGAGCTCCAATTCCTTCCAAGGATGTGAACATTCCTATATATAACTCGTTTGGATTAAATTTTTCAATAAGCAATAGACTTATCAGTGCGATGAATGGGAGGGCAAAAATATTGAAAACGAAAGTTAGAGATATTACGGATAACAAATTGACATCATCTCTTGTCTGTCCAATAACTTTTAGAAGCGACTGAGTATAGCTATTTGTATTAGTTGTTAAAGCATCTTCTTTTTGGGTAGAGACTAAAAAAACCGAGAGGGCATAGAGAAGAAATAGAAAAAAAACACCTGCATTCAGATCAAAATAGGTCAAAAAAATACCACCAAATAAAGGTCCCAATATTCTTGTCGCGTGACTAGATAAAACATCTAAAGAAACACCGGCGGAAATTAAATCGTCGGGAAGGGCATCAGCAAGCATAGGCCTTCGAAATGAAAAATCAATACTCCATAGTGCGCCACTCACAGTCGATAGTAGCCCCAATAAAAAAACATTTATATTTTGGCCTGTTTGTGAGTAGACAAAAACAAGCAATGAGCATAAAGAACAGATTAAACTTGCACCTAAAACAACTTTCTTTTTTACTACAAATGCGCCAGCAAAACTAAATGTTACCCCAGTTGCTGCAACACCTAGCAACCTGAGCATTATTAAAAGTGCTGCTATTGAAGCGTTCCCGGTGAGTTTCCATGCAATTACTGAAAATAAGAATACTTCGAACCATCGGGCAACACTTGTAAGGAAACCTGCTAGAAATAAAATTGTAAAGGCCTTAGTTCGCCAAATCTCAAATAGAACACCAATATTCATTGAACAAAAAGGAGATTAGCCTTTAAAAAGCAAATCTTCGCTCTCTGTGTTTGAGCCTAAGTTTAGTTTACAGTGTACTGGACTGGTAGAGCTGATAACTTTTCCACGTCTAACAACAAATAGCCTTGCTGGCTTAAGTCTTATGGCCTCTATGGGGTCTTTACATTGCAAAACTACCAAATCTCCATTTGATCCCTTATTTATACCATAATTATCTAAATGAAGTATGGAGGCAGCATGGACCGTCACTGCATTGAAGCATGATTTCATCTCATCAATGCCAGTCATATGACAGCAGTGTAAAGCCATGTGTGCAACCTCGAGCATATCATGAGAGCCTAGTGGATACCAAGGATCCATAACGCAATCATGTCCAAATGCGACCTTAAGGCCTGCATTGAGTTGCTCTGGTATTCTAGTTAAGCCTCTTCTCTTAGGGTAACTATCTTGCCTTCCTTGTATAGTTATATTAATTAAGGGATTAGCTATAATGTTTAGATCAGCCTCAACGAGCAACGAGATAAGTTTTGTGAAATAGTAATTATCTATTGAATGCATAGAGGTCAGGTGAGAACCCGCTACACGTCCCTTTAGACCAAGTCTGGTAGTTTCAAATGCAAGCTTCTCAACATGCCTTGACATAGGGTCATCTGTTTCATCACAATGCAAATCTGTAAGAAGTCCGCGCTTTTCGGCAATCTCACACAGTATACGAATGGACTCATGACCCTCCTCCATTGTTCTCTCAAAGTGAGGGATTCCACCAACAACATCAACTCCCATATCGAGCGCTGTATTCAAATTGTCCAAACAATTGGCTCTGAGTAATCCGTCTTGTGGAAAAGCAACCAGCTGTATATCAATAAAATCTTTCATTGTTTCTCTGACATCTAGGAGTGCTTCAACGCCCACAAGGTTTTGTCCAGAGACATCGACATGACTTCGAATTGCCAAGGTTCCTCTAGCTATCGCCCACTTGCAAAACTTCAAGGCTCTCTCCTTTATAGCATCAGCAGTGAGATTTGGTTTCAATTCTCCCCACAATTTGATGCCTTCAAGTAAAGTACCACTTTTATTCACGCGGGGAAGACCATAGCTTAGTGTTGCATCCATATGAAAGTGACTGTCAACAAATGGGGGAGTAACAAAGTGAAAATCGGCGTCTATGATGGGAATATTATCTGCTTTAATTTTTGAAGCTATGTCTTTAATAACCCCTTCCTTAATTAAAATGTCTTGAGGGTCTTTGTTTTTTGATAATAAGCAGTTTTTTACTAATAAATCAGTCATGTAATTCCTCCCTGTTTTAATGTCTTTCACCACGTCGGAATGGGATCAAGAGTGCCTTTGGATACCTTGTTCTTTTGGCTGCAATTACCATTGCAACAATACTCAACAAAAAAGGAAGCATTAGAAAAAATTGATAAGGAATAACAGCTCCGGCCAGTTGTTGAGCTCTAACTTGATAAGCATCCAGTCCAGCAAAAAGAAGTGCTCCCAAAAGAGCTCGTTCAGGTTTCCAAGATGCAAATATTACTAAAGCAATAGCAATCCATCCTCTTCCATTTATCATTCCAAAATAAAAAGCATCAAATGCAGATAATGTTAAGTAAGCTCCACCAACTGCCATTAAAGCGCTGCCGAGTACAACGGCAATTGTTCTAACTAAAAACACATCAATTCCCTGAGCTTCAAGTGCCATAGGATTTTCTCCCGCCATTTTTATTGAAAGGCCTAGCGGTGTGGAGTTCATTAACCAAAACGCGAATATTACTACTAAAATTGCTAAATAAGTAAATGGTGTATGCTGAAAAAATGCTGGACCTAAAAACGGTAGCTCTGACAAAAAAGGGATATCAATCGGTTGGAATGGTTTGATTTTTGGGGGCGTGGTAGACGCAGGCAAAATGAGCTTGAAGCAAAAAAATCCTAGTGAGGATGCCAACATTGTTATTCCAATTCCTGTAACATGCTGGGAAGCACCCAAATAGACAGTAAATATAGCATGGAGAAGGCCGAAAAGACCTCCAATAATAAGAGCAGCCAATATTCCAGTATATAGGTCTGCTCCAAGAAACACTGTCATCCATCCAACCATTGCTCCTATTGACATAATTCCCTCTATGCCCAGGTTCAAAACTCCCGCACGTTCACATAATACCTCTCCTATTGTAGCTAATATTAAAGGGCAGGCTATTCTTATGGTTGCCGCCCAAAAGCCGGCGGTAAAAATAATCTCGATAAATTCAATCATTCTTTTTTTACCCTGAAAAACAATATTTTGTAATTAACGAATACAAGACTTAATAATATGCACAGCACAGTTAATGCAACTATCACATCTGCCAAATAAGTAGGTACGTTCATCGCTCTACTCATTGCATCAGCTCCGACATAAATAGATGCTAAAAACACACCTGAAAATATGACCCCGATAGGATTGAGATTTGCGAGCATTGCTACAGCTATTCCTGCGTACCCAAAGCCAGGGGATAGGTCTAAAGTAAGATAACCTTTCAAACCTGCGGTTTCAGTTACTCCTGCCATTCCAGCCATCCCACCGCTCAGAAGTGCTACAATCAATACTGTTTTAAAAATTGGTACCCCTGCATGCGACGCAGCCGCAGCATTTAAACCAACTGACTTTATTCGATACCCGATTACAGTTTTACTCAAAATAAACCAAACAGAGAAAGCAAAAAAGATAGAAATAATGAAACCAAGGTGGAGTCTGGTTTTGGAAAGAATTTGGGGTAACACTCCTTCGTCAACTACTGATTTTCCCTGAGGCCAACCCAATGACATGGGGTCCTTCCAGGGACCTTCTAATAAATAGCTTACAAGTAAAACCACAACAAAGTTTAATAGTAAAGTCGTTACGACCTCGTCAACTTTATAATAAAGTTTCAAAAGAACCAAAGGTAAAAGGAGTAACCCACCAGCAAGCGCTCCCATGATAAATAAGAAGGGGATCATTAGTATACTTGGTAAAACAACTAATCCAGTACCAAACAATGTTGTTGCCAATGCCCCAAAATATAATTGGCCTTCCGCTCCTATATTCCAAAATTTTGCTCTAAAAGCTATTGAAGCAGCAAGACCTGTTAAAATTATTGGAGTTGCTCGAGCAAGCGTTTCTGCAAATGAGTTTTTTGATCCAAATGCCCCAATAATTAATTGATAATAAGATTCAAATGGGTTTGCTCCTGCGAGAACAATCAGAATACCAGCTAATATTATTGCGACTAATATGGCTATAAAGGGAGATAATATGATTAGCCAATAGGGGCTTTTAGCTCTTTCTTCAAGTCTAAATTTTATCATAGGAAACCGTCACCTGCCATTTGAAGTCCAATAGAAAGTTTATCTGTAGAACTAGTTTCTGTCGGATCAGACAACATACCTTTATACATTACCGAAATGTCATCAGACATAGTCAGTAATTCATCTAAGTCCTCTGATATTAAAATGATTGCTGAACCATTCTGTTGGGCTTTAAGGAGTAAATTCTGGATAGAAGCTATCGCGCCTTCATCAAGTCCACGGGTCGGTTGACAAGCGATTATTATTTTAGGTTTTCTCATGAGCCAACGCCCTAAAAGAAGCTTTTGTACATTTCCACCAGATAGTAATCTGCTTCGTTGTCTTATCGACTGCATTCGTACGTCATATGTTTCACAGAGATTTTCGCTTCTATCAAACGATGTTTTTTTGTTTATAATTCCAAGGCTATTCCTCAAGTATGGATCATCCATTTCGGTCATTATGGCATTTTCCCATATTTCCATATCTCCAACTATTCCATCACTATTGCGATCTTCAGGTATGTAGGCAACTCCCAAATCCATAAATGATTTTGGCGATGTAAGCACACTTTTAGCCTCATTAAATACTATCTTTCCCTGAGTTGCTTTAAAATGCCCTGAAAGGATTTTTGCTAATGTGGTTTGACCGTTTCCTGCAACACCCGCAATTCCAAGTATTTGACCACCATATAAATCCAAATTGACTTTGCTTAAATTTGGGGCATCTGTTTTATTGTATGAAACATCTACTAGACTTAAGACCTTTGATTTCCTTGGTATTTTTTTTTTCTGAGGATAGTCTATTTTTTTTCCTACTATCATTTCAGCAATTTTTTTTCTATCCGCAGAATGGGTTTCGATTTCACCAACAGAGGAGCCATTTCGCAATACAATTATCCTATCGCTAACCGCAAGTATTTCATTGAGTTTATGTGAAATTAAAATTACCGATAAACCGGTTTCAATCATATTACGAATAGTTGAGAATAAAGCATCTGTTTCTTGGGGAGTTAGGGCCGCAGTGGGTTCATCTAAAATAAGTAGTTTGCAGTCTAAAAATAGAGTTTTTAAAATCTCTATTCTTTGTTTTTCACTTACGGATAGGTTTGCTACCAGTTCATCAGGATTAATTGGTAACCCGAATTTTTTCGATAACTCTAAGATCTTTATTCTAGCTTGCCTTTTTGGTAATGACAGAGAGAAGATCGATTGTCTACCTATAATAATATTTTCTAAAACGGTCAAATTTTCAGCTAACGTAAAGTGCTGATGAACCATTCCAATTCCAAGCTTTATAGCATTATTTGTATTACCAAATTCTATTGCATTTCCTTCAAAATTTACGTTTCCAGCATCCGGTGTATAGTGACCGAAAAGGATATTCATTAGGGTAGTTTTACCCGCTCCATTTTCACCTAGAACTGCTAAAACTTCGCTTTTATTTACTTCAAAGCTAATTCGGTCATTGGCATAAAAATCGCCAAATTTTTTTGTGATTTTTTCTACTTTTAGAAGTGGAGTCATTATCAAAATACCACTCCCACTCTGTTGAATGGGAGTGGTGTTTTATTTAGAAGGTAGACTTTGGTTCGGCGTCATTTATTTCTACTGTGAACTTACCCTTCTTGATGTTATCCGCGAGGGTAGCTACTTGTTCTTTTACTGCAGAAGGTATTTTACTTTCAAACTCGTAATATGGAGCTAAGGATGCACCTCCTTTTGCCATCATAGTCCAATCGTGATATTCTTCTGAAGAAAAGTTTCCTGATTTCACCTTTGCAATAGCATGATCTATCGCACCTTCCATATGCCAAAGGGCCGAGGTGACAACTACATCTGTACCATTTTCTTCTTTGTTCATATCATTTACATTACCGAATGCTAAAATGCCTTTTTCTCTGCACGCGTCAACTACACCTGCTCTTTCCGCATAAAGAATATCGCAACCAGCCTCAATCTGTGCAAACGCGGCTTCTTTTGCTTTCGGTGGGTCGTACCATGATCCAATAAAGGTAACTTTAAATTTTATGTCTGGCTTAACAGATTTTGCTCCATTCATAAAAGCATGAAATAGTCTGTTAACTTCACCGATGGCATATCCACCAACCATACCTATCTTTTTAGCTTTTGTCATATGGCCAGCGACAATTCCCATCAAATAGCAAGGCTCATGTATGTAATTATCAAAAACTGAAAAATTATTTCCATGTGGCTTAAATGGATCTCCCATTAGAAATGCAATTTCTGGATAATCATCAGCGACTTTTCTGGCTTCTTTACTGATACCAAAGGCTTCGCCGACAATCATGTTTACGCCACTGTCACAGTATTCACGCATAACCCTAACATAGTCTGTATTAGCTGTGCTTTCTGAATATACATAGTCAATTTCACCGCGCTTTGCTGCTGCATCTAATGCAAGGTGCAATCGAGCTACCCATTTCTGTTGTGTCGGCACTGTATATATACCAGCTACCTTAAGTTTACCGCTCGCCATTACCGGCAAAGAGCTCATTGCAGTAACCAAAGCAGCACTTCCAACGGCGAACTCTCGCCTGTTTAAAATCAATTTAGGCATGATTCTCTCCTGAACTTGTTTTAATATGACAAAATGTTACTACACTTAGACCAGATTCTACTAATGAAATGTCTATACTTAACATGAGTTCAAGTTACGCCGATCATTAAAGTTTAAAACTTATCCTGATAACTTGGGTGGGTCCTGCTGAACAAGAGTCAAAAGCCAATCAATTTGTTCCTCTTGGTGTATACTCCAGCTCTTAGGCGCTAAAGAAACTTTTTGGGCCCTACATCTAAATACAAATGCTTTAAAGGAGCTGACGAGTTTTTTAGAGGTTACTGCCGCTCTCTCCCCTTTGAATTGATTAAAAAATACATTAAATCGTCTCGTACTTCCGTTTTCCTTAAATTTAATCCTATTAAATACAAATGATTTAACAAATCGAGCAGTAAATTCATCAATTCCTATATCATTCAACTCCGAAATTATGTCGTTTGCGGTATCATTCAAAAAATCCTTACTAATTTCTTCATAATGTTTGGATAAGCCATCACTAAATTTTTGGGAGTTAGCTAGGATTGAGGTGCTCCCCGTTAGAGCGTCTCCTACAATTACTCCTACCGCTACGCTCAATATCCATTCAGGGCAATAGTTTGACATAACTTAACAACCTAATATTCGAGTTTTGGAAGACAAAAACTTAACACTATAGTCATAGGAATCCAATTAATATTGATAAAGTATAGATATTTTTTTTTAAAAAAGGCTTTCCAGAGAGCTGGTTGATAAGGAACTAAAAATATTGAAACGAAATTAAAAATCTAATTACTATACATCCATTATGGAAACTTTTTGCATCATGACTTCGCCAACCCAATCTATATCTTGAACCTGATCGACTTGCCAGCCTGGAGGAGGGAGGCCTTTTGCTCCTGATCTCATTGAAAACAAAAAAGCTCTAAAGTTGGTAACAATATATTTTTCAGTTCCTGTGGGTGTTCTTTCACCTTTAAATTCTGACGAAAATATTCCCGACAACTTTCTAGCCGAACCATCATCTTTGGACTTTATTTTCTTATGAATATATCCACGAATTATCTCTTCCGCCGCGCTTCCCGCATCAACTTCTACAAGTGATGCAAGCATTTTTTCTGCACATACTTGTATAAAATCAGGTGATATTTCGGAATAATGTTCATCTATTGCAACCGAATACTTTTTGACTATTGTGTTTATAGGGGCTGAGTATAGAAGGGTTTCTCTAGCGGCATTTGCACAAAAAATACAGAGTATCCAGCCCGGGCAGTGTAAAGCCATTTATGTATTATCCTTACCTCAATAATTGTTACCGATATTGTTAGCATATTTTTCTAAACATGAAAAATAAAAACCGATCCAGCCTGCGCAATTTATAATAAAAAAACTAATTAAAACATTTAATTTTTTCAGAGATTTTTTCAGGAGATTCTCTTCTGTTAAAATAAGATAGGACTTCTCCATTCTTGTTAACAAGATATGAGAAAGTCGAGTGATCAACTAAATATGATTGATCTTGGTAATCAATCTTATTTGATTTTCCAAAAACACCATATGCCTTCTTGAGGGCTTCTATTTGTTCGTTAGAACCAGTTAAAGCGATCATTGATCTATGTATGTACTCTGAGAAATCTTTCAATCGCTCTGTTGTATCTCTAGATGGATCAAGGGTAATAAAAACTAAATTAATATCTAATTTCTGTTCATCCATAATATCTTTTACATAAGCATTTCTTTCTAAATCGTAAGGGCAGATATCAGGACAATAGCTGTATCCGAAGTATAATAATGAAAGGGAAGCTTTTTGTTTTTCTAAAGAAAAAGTAGTTTCATTCTGATCAATTAAATCTATTGGTCCCCCTAATCCCTTAAAAAAATTGGTTGATTTATTACAGGTTCCAGATTCTGATATATGCGTGTAGATGTTGTAGGAAAAAGAAAATATTATAAAGATGCCAGAAAGCAGCAATAAATAAAAAAATTTTTGGTTTTGGGAGAACATTACTGATGCCCTTGGTAAATAATTATTAATTTCGTCAAAGTAATTTAAATCACTTGTAACTCAGGATCCCAGAAATTACTAAAAATCATTTTTTTTTATTGGACGCGTTTGACAATGAAAGTTTTGTATGTCTCGAAAAGGTATAAATGTCAAATAGAATTGCACCAAACAAAGAAAACCAATAAAAGATAGAATACAAGTAGAGTTCAAGAATTTAAAGTGGGATTAAGGACACAATTATATATGGTTAAAGAGCTAGTGAATGGATTTAAAAATTTTCGGGAATCCTATTTTGAAAAAAGGAGTCAAGTTCTTCAACGGCTGGCTAAAAAAGGCCAGTCACCCAAAACGATGGTCATTTGCTGTTCTGACTCCCGCGTAGAACCATCTATTCTGTTTGGTACCGGGCCAGGTGACTTATTTGTTGTCAGAAATGTAGCAAATCTGGTGCCTCCATTCACATCAAAAGATAATGTAAGCATCGGCTCTGCATTAGAATACGCTGTAAAGATTTTAAGGGTAAAGGATATTATTGTGATGGGACATGCTCACTGCGGAGGCGTTGCAGCCCTATGTAAAAGCATTAATAATGATAAAAAAGAAGAGGCTAAAGATAATCCGAGCGATTTTATAAATAGTTGGGTTGATATTGCAAAACCGGCCTTATCGAAAATAGACATTGATCACAATGATGCAAATATTGAGGTTAATTCAGAGAGGGCGGTCGTACTATATTCCTATAGTAACTTGCTTACTTACCCTTGGCTAAATGATGCAGTAAGTAAAAATTATTTAGAAATCCATGCATGGTGGCTAGATTTCAAATCAGTAATGCTATGGAAAAAGGCTCAAGGGTCTGACTCTTTTATACCCATGGATTTTTAACTTTAATGAGCATTGATCGAAAAACTATAGATGTGTATGACAAGTGCATTTCGGAATATGAAAAACTAATATCAAAAGAGCTGAAAGATGCAAACTTAGATATTTTTATGAAAATGATAGAAAGAAATGGAAAGGTACTTGATCTTGGTTGTGGCACCGGAACTGCATCACTCGAGCTTTTGAAAAATGGCTTTACACCTTTTCCCATTGATGCTTCTCTCGAGATGGTAAAGGTGGCAGAAACCTTATTGGAAATTAAGCCAAAACAAATATCTTTTGATGAAATAGATGAGCATGATTTTTATGATGCAATTTGGGCTAACTTTAGTTTGCTTCATATAAAAAAGAATAAATTTAGTGATATCTTGAAGCAATTATTTTTTGCTCTTAAGGAAGGAGGAATTCTATTTTTTAGCCTCAAACGAGGCACGGGCGAAAGTCGTGACAAGTTAGGTAGGTTTTACAGCTACTATGAAAAAAGCGAGATAGAAAAACTTCTTGAAAAAGCAAGCTTTCGAACTAAAACTTTCTCCGTAGGTGCTAGTACTGGTTTGGCTGGCGAGAAAGAAAATTGGATGGGTTTTTTTTGCGAAAAGATAAGATGACTAAAGTTGCCATATTGTTACAACTCGCACTTATACTCTTTATTGGAATGGTAGGGTGTATGAGCAACGAAGAATATAATGCACAGTTAGAAAACACCTTTTCGGCCGAATGCCAAAGAGCGGGGTTTCAATTAGATACGAACGCGCATAAATTATGTATGGAAAACAAGAGAGACTTAAATAAATTAGACCAACGAAACAGGTTGAATTCGTCATTAAATGCTTCTACCACTCTGCCAACTACTTCCGGAAGTAACTTCTCTTTTTCTTACACTGTTAGGCTAAAATAAGCGTTTTTGAATAGATTATCGTCGCATTAATCGTATAATCGGGCATTTAACACTACTGGCCATATATGAGAGCAAATAACAATCAAATAGGAATGATTTTCATTGTTATTGGTATGCTAATTTACAGCTTTCATGATTTAGCTGTCAAAATGATAGCTAATGAAACAACTATATTTCAGCTCTTTATAACGCGAGCATTAGTTGGTGTAATGGTAACTTTGACTTGCCTAAAGTGTCTAAATTATAAAATTGGAGTAATCCCAGTTTATCCCAAGTTAACATTAATCAGGTGTGTGTTAATGCATTTTGGGTTCTTTATATTCTTTATAAGTTTAGAAAAATTATCACTTTCCACTGTGACTGCTCTATTCTTTGTTGCTCCGTTTTTCATTACTATTTTATCTGCATTAGTTTTATCTGAGCGAATAGGCCTTATTAGAGTTTTGATCATAGTTCTTGGTTTCATTGGGGTATTTCTTATAGTGAAGCCTTTTAAGGAATCTGAATTCAGCCTTTTTATGTTAGCTCCTTTATTCACTGCGGTTTCTTATGCTGTTGCAATGGTGATTTCTAAATATACCAAAGAGAATGAGAATGCATTTCTTCAATCATTTCAGCAGTATTCTGTCAGCCTTCTTCTTTCAGTAATTACTTATACTATTATTTTAGTGTTTCCGTTAGACATGATAGATAAAGAGGAGTGGAGATTTATATTTGGTTCGATAAAATTTGATAATTATAATATTCTAATTTCAATAGCTATATTATCAATTTTTGGGACCCTCGGTATGACCTCATTGATACATGCTTACCAAGTTGGGTCTCCAATTACCAATGGGCCGACGGAGTATGTTTTGTTAATTTTAGCTATAATAAATGGATATTTCTTTTTTGGTAATATTCCAGATTACTTATCTTTAGCAGGAATTATGTTAATAATACTTGGAGGATGGGCTTTATTTTTTCGGGAACATAAACGAAATAAACTAGGCACATAAGTTTCCCCAAGGTAAACTTCTTGACTTATGTGAATTTAAATACAACAATATTTACGTTTGCATTTTTATGGATTCCCAAAATGGATTTAAATGCTGTTGAACAATTAAAAAACGTGCTTTCTTCCATAACTATCGAAAAAGACCAGATTATCTATGAAGAAGGCGAGCCTCTCGGTGATGGGTATATTTTGTCGCTAGGCAAAGTGCAGCTCTTTAAGAATACTAGCGATGGAAAACTAGCCGAAAAACAAACTATTAACTCTATGCAGGTCTTTGGGGTTTGGAATTCTATATTAGGAAATAACGTACGACTATTTACCGCTAAGGCTTTGGAAAAGTCATCCGCGTTAATTATACCAAAAGCTACTCTGGATAAGAAATTGTCAACCCTCGACCCTTTTATCAGATTGCTTTTTAGGCAAGCACTGTCTAATAGCGAAAATTTCGGCTCACTGTGACTAATGTTGAGATATTGAGTATGTTTTTAGTCTAAAAAATCCAAATTGACGAGAGAAGAATATTAAACCTAAGACCGGTCCAGGCAATAAGATCCATACAAAATACAGGCCAAGAGATTCATGAAAGTGAGTGGTAAGAAAAATAGTGATCATACTGATCGAGAAACCAACACAATTCTGGGTAGTTAAAGCGGTTCCAACTAAATGTTGTGGACAAACACTTGCAGTAATAGCCGAAAATTGAGGTGAGTCAGAAATAACAAAAAATCCCCATAGCATCAGTAGAACTAGATCAAGAAAAAAGCTAACATTGCCCAGCAGTGGATAAATTAAACAGATGGATAGACTAAAGGTTAACGATAGTGACGCAACTCTGCTGCTTTTTAAAGATTTTGCTAAAATTCCACCTAAGACACAACTTATAAAACCTAATCCAATAATTAGGAAGCTTAATAATGAAACAATAAACTCTTGCTCTTTAATTTGATGTTGGGAGACTGATATTGCTATTAGAATAGGAACACAAGTCCAAAAAGCATATAACTCCCACATGTGTCCAAAGTAGCCAACTGCAGAAGCTACATATTTTTTGTTTTTTGACAGTTCGCTGAATTGGTCTAATAGTCTAAAAGAAGGTTTTTTGTTTATTGTTAAATGAGGCCCGTCACCCATGAGATATATTGTAATTCCTGCAATGTAGCATAGCCCAGAAGTAAGTATAACGGTATATTGCCAATCAAATGAAATACCTAAAGCTCTTATAAGATAAGGTAGAGATGAGCCTAGGACTAACATGCCTACAAGGAGCCCCAACGTGTTGGGCGCCCTCTGAGGGTTCCAACTAATAATGAGTTTCATGCCAATTGGGTATATTCCTGCCAGTGCCGCCCCTACAATTAATCTAGAAAAAAGAACAAAGGTAAAAGAAATTTCTTCAAATACGACTAAAGCATTGGATGTTGCCCCTAAGAAACAGCAAAGCATTACAATTCGTGATGGTCTAAACTTATCCGCAAAACCAGTTACTGAAAAGAGCAGTGTACCAACAATAAAACCAAATTGAACAGAATTTGTTAACAAACCCAGATCACCGGTTGAAAGCGACCATATTTGTTCAATCTGTTTCAAGACACCATTAGTGCTGAACCATAACGAAGTGCCAAACATTTGGGCTACTACTATCAGAAAAATTGGATTATTCATTTATCGAAAAACGTTTGTCTCTAAATTTTATAGCTTTTCGCATTCCTTCTTTTCTCGCTATTTCCATAAATTTTTTTTTGTCCGGTGATCCAAGAGATTCTATCTGGTAATCTATCTCAAGACCATTTTCTAAAGACTCATGAATTCCTGCAGTCTCAAAACTTTGGTTAATAGCCTTTTTCGTTCCTTTGACTAACGTTGGGTCAATAATAGAGATATGTTTCGCAATTTGCATCGACCTATCCAATACCTGATCATTTTCGGTCACTTCGGTGACAATTCCTAATTCTAAAGCGGTCGATGCTGATATATCGTCTTTCCCCAGTAGAATTATTGCTTTCGCTGCTTTCATGCCAATTACCCAGGGCAATAGCATTGTAACAATTCCCGCTCCAAACTTTAGTTCAGGTTCACCGAAAAATGAGTCTTTCGAACAAATCGTAAAATCACAGGCAAGAGATAGTTCAAATCCCCCTGCCAAACAAGCACCTCTTACAGCTGCTATCGTTGGCTTTGGGCTATTCCAAAAACGCATGATAGTTCGATGGTCTAATTCAAGGATTGGTTTCCACTGCTTACCTTGAGGCACTTTTTCCATTTGATCTTTTAAATCAAATCCGGAAGAAAAGGTATCGCCTTGACCAGTAATTAATATAACCCGAACCTTTTCATCACTTTCTGCTGAGTCCATCAAGATATTTATCTGTTCTAAAGCTTCTGCATCAAGAGCATTCCGTCTTTCTGGTCTATTTATAGTAAGTTTGGCTATGTTACCACTAACCGAATAAAGAATTTTATTAGAATTTATCATCAACTAATCATAACCCTTCTTGATGATAAAAGCGATGTTAACTGATCCAAAGATTAGTTTTTGGTTATCAGATTATTTAAATCCTTATTCTGATTGGAAGAGGAGGTGTATGTTACATACAATGATGATAGTATGATCAATGCAGCGCCTATAGTGAACCATAAGCTAATTGTTTCTCCAAAGAAAATAAATCCTATACAGGATGCCCAAACTATTTGGACATAGGAGATAGGTTGAGTAATTGTAATAGGAGCCAGCTTTAGGGCCATGGTCATTGTAAAATGTCCGGCAGTCGCAAACAATGCCACAATACCCAAAAATAATATTTCTTGAAGGCTTGGGGTTACCCAAAAAGCTATTGCAAATGGAGCTAAAGTAAGGGTCACAATGAAATTCAGTGCAACAAGAATTTCCAAAGTGCTCTCTGTTGCTGATAATTTTTTTGCTAATATATACGATCCAGCAAAAAACAGTGTAGCGATTATCATCGACAACTGACCTGTCGCTATGCCACTAGTTGTAGGTCTTATAATTATAATCATGCCTATCATGCAAATAGCTAATGCACCAATAATACTCGTAGAAAAGGTTTCCTTTAAAAAAATAAATGCAGCTATTGAAACAAAAATTGGAGTTATATAGCCTATTGCAGTAACTTCTGAGACGGGAATTCTTGCCATTGCAAAAAACCAAAGAATAACTCCAAAACCGTGTGCTAAACCCCTAGACCAATAAACCCGTCTATTGCTTCTATTTCGTTCTAAAATGAACATTTTTAATATTAATGGAATAAAGAATAGCGTGCTAATTATGTATCGAATAAATGCAGCTACTGGCGCAGGAATATCACTACCAATATATCTTACTATGCCCGTAACAATTGCAAAAAGCAGAGTAGTAACTACCATCCAAAAAATTGCCTGTAGATTTTTCATTTATCTTCTTTCTGCTTTGTTGTTATTCTCTTTTACACAAATGGTCAAAGTTTAATATTAGGGGTAACAATGTGTGGAAGGTTTGTACTTTCAAATTTTACAGATGTTAAAGGCTTTCATAATGTTTTAATTGAACCGTCCTACAATATTGCCCCCTCACACTGTACATTAATTTTAAATCAGGAGATGATGCCAGATTTTTTAGACTGGGGTTATTCTCCTATTTGGGCAAAAAAGCCCATGAATTTAATAAATGCCAAATATGAGAGTTTGGATATTAAACCGAGTTTTAAGAATTATGAAACTTGCGTATTTGTTGCGGATGGCTGGTTTGAATGGCAAAAAAACTCTAGGGGTGAAAAACATCCAATATTCATACATGCTGATAATGAAATTTTTTATTTTGCCGGTATTAAAAATTCTTCTGGAGCAGCTATAGTCACGATAGATGCCCACCCAAGCTTGGCTAATATTCACCACAGACAGCCTATGTTCTTAGATCGAATGGAAATATCTCATTGGTTAAAAAAAAGGCAAAGAATTTCTTCCTCTAATTTATTAGAAAACATCAAGTCTTACCCAGTCAGCAAATATGTTAATTCTCCAATAAATAATGACCAAAGATGCATTTTGGAAACGCATATGGAAAGATGAAAATTATTTTTACAGTATTTTCTTTAACGTTTCAGTAAAACGTTCAAAATCAGTTGAATTATTCCATAAGTGAGGTGTAATTCTTAAATTGCCACCTCTCTCAGAAACAAATATTTGGTTTTCTGCCAAAGTTTCAAGAATATTTTTTGGAGCTTTAGAAGGAAGTTTTGCACCTATAAAATGAGGCCCTCTGTTTTCAGGCCTCGGAATTTGTAACCCCAAATCACTAAGCTTTTTACCAAGATTAAGATTGGAGTTATAGAGAGTATTCTGAATATTGGGTATACCCCATTTCTGTATTTGACGGAGCGCCGCTAGTACACCGGGAATAAGAGAAAAATTTGATCTTTGTCCCATATCATACCTTATTGCTCCAGGTTCATAATAATCCTGGTAATCGACGAGGTTTGCAAAATCCTTACTGTTTTTTCTTGTTATCCAGCCTTCTTCGAGTGGCTCCCCATTATGGAATTTAGGAGAAACATAAAGAAATCCAGTTGAGTAGGGGCCAAGCATCCACTTATAATTTGCTACAATTGCAAAAGCAGGATCTATTTTACTTAGGTCAATATCAAAAGCGCCTGCCGATTGGGTGAGGTCAATAACAAGTTCGGTTTTACATTCCAAGCATTTTGCTTTCACTTTTTCTAAATCTATTAATGATCCATTGGTCCATAATACATTTGCAGTTGCGCAAACGCTAACCCGTTCATCTAAAGCGTCGATTATATGATCTGTAGCTGCTTCACCATCAGGGACATTTACAGTTTTGATCTCAGCACCTTTTTGCTTAGCGGTACGACGCCACGGATAGACATTAGATGGAAACTGATCAGATAGAACAAGTATTTTTGATCCTGCTGAAATCTGTAAATTTTTTGCGGCAGTCTGAACACCATAAGAAGCAGAGGGAATAATAGCTATATTGGTTCCAACTGTATGCATAAGGTTTGAAAATAAATTTCGAGCCTCTTCTATATCATCAAAAAAATTGCTTATCTTGAGTTTCCATGGATTGGCTTTTAAACGACTTCCGCTATCTATGGCAGTGACAACGCTGTTCAAAAGGGGGGACATGTATGCAGTATTTAAATATGCGACGTCTTCAGGAATATCAAAAAGATGTCTTTGGCAAGGGATCATGTGTTATTGTTTAAACTAGGATATTGCTGCAATGCCCTCAGCCGCTTTTTTAAATGCGCTATCAGTTTTCTGAAGATCTTCTTCGGTAAGCGCAAGGTGTGTATAAAGTTTAGCATCTGCTTTGAGTATTCCAAGTTCTCTAACTATTTGATTAAAAGTTTTTGAATATTCAGCCTTATTTTTCTTTGTATCACGGTAATTAATAACAGGTGTTTCAGAAAAAATTATATCGAAAAGTGTTGGATCACCAACAATTTGAAACTCTATATTGTTACTCTTAAGATGTTTTGTAATGCTATCGATTAAAAATTGCCCGTTTTCTCTTATCCTATTATAAGCACCATCTCTTCTAAGTATCTCCATCGTTTTTAAACCAGCTACTGCTGCCAATGGATTTCCACTAAGGGTACCGATTTGGAAAGTAAACTTTTCTTCTCCAACAATATTTTTATCAAAATGATTCATAATTTCTTTTTCACCGGCTATAGCCGCCAAAGGTAAGCCACCTCCAATGATCTTCCCAAGCGTGCATAAATCAGGCACTACGCCGTACAGTTCTTGTGCACCACCGTAGGCCAACCTAAAACCAGTTACTATTTCGTCAAAAATCAAAAGTGCACCAATTCTTTTTGTTTCAGCCCTTAGATGCTCTAAAAATCCTCTTATTGGCGGAATTATTCTTTGAAGTGGTTCTACAATTACCCCGGCAATTTGATCTGAATACTCATTCATTATTTCCGTAGCGACTTGAGGGTCGTTGAATGGTGCGACCAAGATATCATCTCTAACGGCTTCAGGTATGCCCGCTGAATCCGGTACTGCTAATGGAAAATTTACCATTTTGTTAGGTGCAAGACTCATCAATGAGTCTCCACTCATCCCATGATACCCACCCTCAAACTTGAGGATTTTATTTCTACCTGTATGTGCTCTTGCCAATCGCATCGCATACATATCAGCTTCACCACCAGAGCTTACAAATCTTATCTGTTCGGCACATTTCACTGCGTTACAAATTTCTTCAGCTAACTCAACTCCTTTTGAATTATTGGTGAAAAAAGTGAGACCTTCACTGAGTTGTGCTCGTATTGCATCTAATACTTCTTCATTTCCATGGCCCAGTATCATTGGCCCTGATCCAATTAAAAAATCTATATATTCTTTGTTATCTTCGTCCCATACTCGTGAACCTAAACCTCGTTTTAGACTGATATTAGGGTCGAAATTACCAAAACCAGCGCCTGGAAGTACCTTCTGTGCTCGGCTTTGCCACTCTTTTAGAGAAATATTCTTATTCATTATGTTCTTCTGTAAAAGAAAAGGCGGAGGAATTTCCGCCTTTTCAAATTTTAATTTATTTAAGTAACACTAATTCAGCGCTGCGTTTGTAATTTCGTTAGTCCAAGCGCCTGATGGCTTCTTTGTTATTACAGGGTCAGAATCACCGGACATTAGCACTTTTACTGTTCTTTCGTAATCTGCAGGATCAAGTGACCCATTAGATCCAGCTGTAAGTTTTGCAATTTCGCCCATCATTCTAACTTGATGCTTCTCGGTTTGTACACCCGCATCATCGTTATCTAGAATAATCATCGCGGCTTCTTTCGGATTTGCTTCTGCATACTTCCAACCTTTCATAGATGCTCGAACAAATCTTACCATTTTATCTTTGAACGCAGCGTCGCTTAGGTTTTTCTCGTGTACATATAACCCATCTTCAAGAGTTGCGGCTCCTTCCGACTGGTATTTGAAAACTGTTAGCTGTTCAGGAGAGTAGCCAGCGTCTCTAACAACCCAATACTCATTATAGGACATAGTAGATACACATGCAGCTTGACCCTCTGTTAAAGGCTCAACACCCCAACCTTGTCTTAATACAGTCACTCCATTGGCACTACCGTCGGTCTTCAAGCCTAGTCGGCTCATCCAACTCAGGAATGGATATTCGTTTCCATAGAACCAAACTCCCAACGTTTTTCCCTTAAGATCAGCGGTAGAATTAACGCCCATATCTTTTCTGCAAGTAAGCATCATACCAGAGCTTTTAAATGGTTGTGCTATGTTTACCAGTGGAAGACCTTTTTCTCTAGCTGCTAGAGCAGAAGGCATCCAGTCAACCATAACATCGGCCCCACCACCAGCCAAAACTTGTGCTGGAGCAATATCTGGCCCGCCTGGTTTAATTGTAACATCTAGGCCTTCAGCGTCGTAAAAGCCTTTATCTTTTGCTACATAATATCCAGCAAATTGAGCTTGAGTAACCCATTTTAACTGAATTGTGACCTTGTCAGCAGAAAAAACGGCTGATGCACTTAATATAAAAGCACAGGTCAATACAGATAGAATCTTCTTCATTTTTTTCCCTCTTAGTAATCGTTTCTATAATTGTTAATCAAATTCAGTTGATACGCAATGTTATTTTTGTTGACTAGGATGCCAAAAAGTTGTGCGTTTTTCAATTAACGCAATTAAGCCATAAAAAAGGCAGCCAGCAATTGCTGCAACAAAGATTTCTGCCCATACCATGTCCAATGCAAATCGACCAACTTCCGAGGATATTCGAAATCCCATTCCCTTAATAGGAGATCCAAAAAACTCAGCAACAATTGCCCCGATTAGTGCAAGGGTTGAGCATATTTTTAAGCCATTAAAAATAAAGGGCAATGCAGATGGCAAACGAAGTTTAATTAGTGTTTGAGTATAGGACGCGCTGTATGTTCTCATAAGGTCTTGTCGGCTAGGATCTACAAGCTCTAATCCTTGCACGCTATTTACAAGCATTGGAAAATAAACCATAACTACAACGATAGCGCACTTTGATTGCCAATCGAACCCGAACCACATTACAAAAATTGGGGCCATTCCCACAATTGGTAGCGCCGAGATAAAATTACCTAAAGGTAATAGACCTCGTTTAAGAAAATTAAACTTATCAATCGCAATAGCTGTAAGAAAAGCTGCGCCACAACCCAATATGTAACCAGACAGAGCACCTTTTACCAAGGTCTGTACAAAATCAATCCACAGAATGTCTAAAGAACGAGAAAACTTTAGAGCTATTGCCGATGGAGCAGGTAACAAAATAGGATTTATTTGTAATCCGATGACAGCTAACTCCCACATTAAGAGAATAACAATCCCGAATAGAGATGGGACTATAAATCTAGGCAAATTAGCGTCCTTGTGGTTGGATATTTTTATATTAATCCACCATCCCCCAAGCCAAATAATGAAAAAAAGAATTAGAAAAGTATTCATCTAATTATAGCCATTCTTTTAAGCGTGATTTTTTGTAAGAAATCTATTGTAAAAACTAAAAGTGCGGCAAGAAAAGCGGCAGCAAACAAAGCGCTCCAAATCATAATTGTCTGACCGTAATAAGTGCCTGCTAGCATTCTCGCTCCCAAACCGGCAATGGCACCCGAAGGAAGTTCTCCAACTATGGCCCCAACCAGCGAAGCAGCAACCCCGACCTTTAATGAAGCAAAAAGAAAGGGTAGGGAAGAAGGAAACCTCAAATACCATAGGATTTCCCTTGAGGATGCAGACCATGTTTTCATTTGATCTAGCTGAATCTGGTCAGGTGATCTCAAACCTTTCACCATTCCTACAACAACTGGAAAAAAAGAGAGATACATAGAAATAATTGCTTTTGGTAACAAACCTGTTACCCCAACCGAATTCATCACAACTATTATCATTGGTGCTATAGCAAGAATGGGTATAGTTTGACTTGCAATTACCCATGGCATAACACTAAGGTCCATTGCCTTATTATGTACTATGCCTAAAGCTAGTAAAATTCCAAGGAGTGTTCCCAAGAAAAATCCAGCTAAGGTTGCCTGCAAAGTAATCCATCCATGGTAAACAAGAGAGCGCTTTGAACTGATTTTTTTAAAAAAAGTTGTATTTACCATTTCATTAATTATCTGATGTGGGGTAGGGAGCTTTGGTTTTTTTAAACTCCAGCACTTTAGTATATGCTCACTGGCTGTAAGGTTTTTAAATTGTCTTGAAACCTTATCAGAGTTCATTGGAACCGCGACAAGATACCAAAATAATCCGATTAGGATTACAATTGTAGAAACGGGAATAAATTTATTTGCAAGATAAGATGTTTTCATTTCTATCAATCTTTCAAAAAACATCTTCGCTTTGACCAGCCTTTAAGCCTTCTCTTACTCTTTGTGCAATTTTTATAAACTCCCTACTATCTCTTATATTTAAATCACGTTTTTTTGGTAGCGTACTTTCTATTATGTCAGTAATTCTTCCTGGTCTCGGAGACATAACAACAATTTTTGTTGATAAGAAAACTGCTTCTGGAATTGAATGCGTCACAAAACATATAGTTTTTCTTGTTCTAGCCCATAAATTTAAAAGTTCTCCGTTCAATCTATCTCTAACAATTTCGTCTAGAGCTCCGAAAGGTTCATCCATTAATAGGATGTTGGCGTCAAATGCCAAAGCTCTCGCAATCGACGCCCTTTGTTGCATTCCTCCAGACAACTGCCAAGGGAATTTTTTTTCAAACCCGTTTAATTCTACTAAGTCTATTACTTTTCGTGTTCGGTCTTCTTTCTCACTGGTGGAGTATCCCATGATTTCCAAGGGTAGTTTAATGTTTCCACTCACCGTTCTCCACGGATATAAACCTGCTGCCTGAAAAACATACCCATATTGTCTAGCTTTTCTGGCTTCATCAGGTGTCATATTATTTACAGTCACCCTGCCTTCCGTAGGGGTCTCAAGTGCTGCAATTACTCTCAGAAGAGTTGTTTTACCACATCCAGATGGTCCAATAAAGGATACAAAATCTCCTTCATTAACTTCCATAGATACATTCTTCAAAGCATTTACAGGACCGTCATTTGTTTCAAAAGTTAGGTTAACATCAGATACGCTTATCATAAGTTTTCCTTCGTGTAGATTTTATACTCCTGCTGGTATATTTAAAGGATCACGTTCTATTTTTCTTGGTGTGTTTAGAGCCTTCCACTTTGATACTGCACTATGCAATGCTGGGAAAGCAGGTCTTGGGACAAATCTACCCCTTCCTGGTTGTGGACTAGAGTTCTTGCCCCATGCCCATATTACATCTCCTCTAGATAATGTGTATCTTGGTTGTGCTGTGACTTTGAAACCTTCGAAAACATTGTAGTCTAAAATTGATTTGTGGGTACTTGTCGAAATTGTTTTAGAAATCTTTGGGTCCCAAACAACAATATCTGCATCTGCGCCTTCTAAAATTGCTCCTTTTTTTGGATAAATGTTTAGTATCTTAGCAATATTACTTGAAGTAATTGCGACAAACTCCTGTCGAGTTAAACGCCCCGTTTCTACGCCTTCTGTCCAAAGAACGGATAACCTTTCCTCAAGCCCGTTGCTACCATTCGGAATCTTAGTGAAGTCATTTACTCCCATTCTTTTTTGTTCCGTCGAAAACGCGGCATGGTCTGTAGCGACAACTTGTAGAGATCCTGACTGAAGACCAGCCCATAACCCTTCCTGATGCGATTTGTCTCTAAAGGGAGGCGACATGACCCGTCTTGCGGCATGCTCCCAATCTTTATTAAAGTATTCGCTTTCATCTAGCGTTAGAAATTGAATAAGGGGTTCACCAAAAACTCTCATACCTTTTTGCCTAGCTCTTCTAATAGCCTCATGAGCCTGCTCACAAGATACATGAACAACATATAGCGGTACTCCTGCGGCATCGGCTATCATTATCGCTCTATTAGCTGCCTCACCCTCTACCTCCGGAGGTCTTGAGTAAGCGTGCCCCTCAGGACCAGTCACTCCTTCTTGAAGGTATTTTTGTTGAAGCTCCGCAACAATATCACCATTTTCGGCGTGAACCATAGGCAGAGCGCCGATAGCTGCACATCTTTTAAAGGATGCAAACATTTCATCATCTTCAATCATTAGGGCTCCTTTGTAAGCCATAAAATGTTTGAATGAATTTACTCCCATCTCAACTACCTTTGGCATATCATCAAAAATCTGTTCAGACCAACCTGTGACTGCCATATGATAACCGATGTCAGAACAAATTTGAGGCTCTGACTTTCTATGCCACTCCTTAACTGCATTTACCAAACTGCCATCCTCACCTGGAAGACAGAAGTCTACTAACATTGTTGTTCCACCGACTGCGGCTGCCCAGGTGCCTGTTTCAAAAGTCTCGGCAGCGGTGGTCCCCATGAATGGCATCTCAAGGTGCGTATGCGGGTCTATTCCGCCGGGGATCACATAAGCGCCTTCGGCGTCAATGGCCTCATCCCCCTTTAGATTTTCCCCAATCTGCTTAATTGTTTCATTTTCTATTAATACATCAGCTTTCCACTCTCGATCAGCTGTTACAATGGTTCCACCCTTTATTACTTTAGTCATTTTACCCTCCCAATTAAACTATTTCAGCAGCTTCTAGTACTGCATGCAATAAAACATCGGCACCTGCTGAAGCCCACTTTTCAGATATCTCTTCTGCTTCATTGTGACTCAAACCATCAACGCAAGGGCACATAATCATCGCCGTTGGCGCTACTTTATTTATCCAACACGCGTCATGCCCCGCTCCCGATATAATATTTTTATGTGAATACCCTAATCTTTCAGCGGCTCTTCTAACTTTGTCTACACATCCTTCATCAAAGGTCACAGGGTCAAAATGCCCAACCTTTTCAAATTCCACAGTCAATCCCAAATCAGAAGCAATTTTTTTTGCTCCCTCATACAAGCGTTTTTCCATATCATCTTGGACATCAAATGATGGAGATCTAAAATCTATAGTAAACACAACTTTCCCAGGTATTATGTTTCTACTATTAGGAAACACATCGCACTGCCCTATCCCACCAACTGCTGATGGCTGGTGACTCATAGCGATCTCTTGAACTAGCTCTGTAATTTTAGCCATACCTAGACCGGCATTTTTACGCATCGGCATGGGTGTTGATCCCGTATGGCTTTCCCGACCATTAAGAGTTACTTGTATCCAATTAAGCCCTTGTCCATGGGTCACAACGCCAATATCTTTATTTTCAGCCTCTAATATTGGTCCTTGCTCAATGTGGAGTTCAAAAAAAGCATGCATTTTTCGTGACCCTACTTCTTCGTCACCAATCCATCCGATGCGCTTGATTTCTTCTCCAAACGTTTTTCCTGCTGCATCCCTTCTATCATAAGCCCATTGGAGTTCATGTACTCCTGCAAAAACTCCCGATGCCATCATTGGAGGAGCAAAGCGAGTCCCTTCTTCATTTGTAAAATTTACGACTACAATTGGGTGCTTTGTTTTTATATCAAGCTCATTGAGAGTTCTTATTATTTCCAATCCACCCAGAACTCCTAAAACTCCATCATACTTACCGCCAGTTGGCTGCGTATCAAGATGGCTTCCAACGTAAACAGGTAAAGCATTTGGGTCTGTTCCTTCACGTCTAGCAAACATTGTTCCCATTTTGTCAACACCCATTTCCAAATTTTCTTTATCACACCACTTTTGGAACAATTCTCGTCCTTCGGCGTCTTCGTCTGTGAGTGTTTGTCTGTTGTTTCCACCTGCGATACCGGGACCTATTTTTGCCATCTCCATTAGGGAGTCCCAAAGACGAGATGAGTTAATTTTTAAATTAGCTGCTGGTGTTGACATTCGATCCTCTTAACAAATTTTATATCCTCGCTTTTGTATTATCACTAATTAGCACTAATAATGCAAAGGCAATTATAAAGCCTCCAAAAATTATGTTTGTATTTGGAAAGCTAGAGTTAATAATTATCTCGCCTAATGCAACCCAAAAAGGAACAGCATAGGTGTAGGCCATTACTTTTGAAGCGCTTATTCTTTTCGCTGCAAACTGGATTAAGAAAAAAGTAAATGCTGTCGCAATTGTAGCCAAGTAAATTATAGTTGTCCAAATCAATGGAGATAGGTTAGTCCAATTTGTTTCTACCACATCATTGGTAAAAATTAAAATAAGTAGTAGGAATCCAGCACTCAAAGTTCCTAAGGTTTGCGATGCTGCATTCTCCCCTTTGTTGAGAACTGGGATTAAAATAGCGTATAAAGCATGGCCAACACACCCCCAAAAAAAGAGTAGTTCACCATAGCCTATTCTAAATGTTAAAAGGTTTTCTAGATTGCCTTCAAAAATTACCCAAATTGCTCCCATTGCGCCAAGAGAAATCGCCAGGAACGCCTTGACTGTCACTTTTTTCTTTAAAAAATATTCAAAAAAAAGTGCAATAAAAGGGGTAAGCGTGAAAACTACAGCCAGTGATAGAGAAGAAGCTGTTTTTAGTGCTTCGAACATTAAAACAAAATAGATAACTATGCTTGATCCTAGAATAAGAAATCGCCATGGTTTTTTGAAATCATCTTTCTTTAGGTTTTTTGAAACAAATAATAATGTTCCCATTACACTTGCCCCTATCAAAAACCTTGCTGCTGTTATAGCTCCTGGTTCTATATCATTTGCAACCATTGCTCCTAAAATATAAGACACTGATACACATAAGGAGAAAAGGAGCATTGCTCCGTGTCCCCAAACCTCTGATGTCTCTACTGATATTTTTTTTATCAAGAGCTAATTTTCCTAAAAGATATCCTGAGCTTTATTTGTTATGCAATTTTTTAAAGCTGAGAATGGAAGAAAGTCTTTTTTACAATATCTGAGTCATCTTATGAAAAAGCTGGTATAACATTTTCGCCGTATTCTGCGATAATTCTTTCCTCGTCTCCACTATCCAGATAAATATTGAATTGGGTTACTCCGAGATCTTTCAACGTTTTTAGTTTTTTTACATGTTGATCAGCGGTTCCCAAAACACAAAACTCTTCAACTATTTCATCTGTGATAAACTCTAAATAGGGATTGTCGCTCTGGCCATGCTTAGAGTAATCATAGCCGCGGCGATCTTTAATGTAGTCCGTAAGGCTGTTGGGAATGTCTTTATTATCTTCACCATACTTTTCAACTATATCAGCTACGTGATTTCCAACCATTGCTGGGAACCACTTTACTTTTTCAATACTTTCCGCTCTGTCTCCAAAGTAAGCAGGTGCGGCCACCATTACCTTGTAGTCTGACATATCACGTCCGTGTTCTTCTCCCGCCTTTACCGCTTGATCTCTGAGCCACTTGCAAACGGTTGGAGAAGCAATTTGAAGCACCAAACCATCTCCAACTTTTCCTGCAGACGTAAGAGCCTTTGGGCCGTATGCAGCTACCCAGACCGGTAAATCATATCCTTCAGCCCATGGGAATTGAATTGGGTTTGGAACATCACCATACTGAACTTCATCCCCCTTCACCATTGCCTTTACTTTTAAAATAAATTCCTCCATTCGTGCTAGGTTAGAAGGCTTCTTTCCCATTACGCGAACAGCGCTATCGCCTCTTCCAACACCGATATCAAAACGTCCATTCGATTGTAAAGCAAGTGAGCCAAACATTGATGCCGCTAAAGACCAGTCTCTAGTGTTGGGGTTTGTTACACACGGTCCGAACCTCATTTTTTTTGTGTGTTCCATACACATAGCCATTTGAGCAAAGCTTTCTCTCCAAAGTATGTGGCTATCATAGAACCAGCAATAGGTGAAGCCAGCGCTTTCTGCCAATCTTACCAGTGCTTTTGCGCGATCTGGTTGAACAAACCCTTTGAAACAAATTGCAAATTCCATTTCTTCCTCCTTATTTTATTCCTCTGGTGGCCAAATTTTTATTCCAGCATGTGAAAAGGGCACCGCTTTGGACATGTTTATTCTTATTAATATAGGCGTTAGAGCCTCTAAACATCTTGCTGAAGTTGCATCACCAGCATTGTAAGCTTGGACTTCTAAATTTTTCAACAGTTCTATAGTTTCTAATCGAGCATCCAAATTATTTCCGCATACCAAGATATCACAATTAATTTTCTTCTCTAAGTGATTTAGTGTATTTGCAGAAACATTATGAAGAGTGCCAACTACTGGTATATCAGGCCCTAATATAGCTTGGGCTGCTTCTGTAGCTGAGCCTTCAGGGGGCATAGCTACTTTTCTAGGGTTTCCGTCTTCTAACGGAACTACTATGTCAACAAGTATCTTATCGGCTAGCATGCCTTTGATTTCAGAAAGCGTATTGTTGTGACCTGTCCAAGGTACCGAAAATACCACAAACTTGTCTGTGAATGCTACTGCTTCGCTATTCGAGAGCCCAGTTATCGATCCCATGATGCTTGGATTTTGTGATGATAAACTATCTGCAACTTCGATAGCTCGGGATTTATCGCGAGATCCCAAAGCGACTTCAAAACCTGCCTTAGCAAATCTAAGAGCAAGGCCTTTCCCTTGAGGTCCAGTTCCTCCAATAATTGATAACTTCATCTAAACATATCCTCATTTTGTTTACGCAGAATGTCATTTGCACAGCCATGCTTGCCACTCCAGCTAAGTCCTCTCAATAAAATAGCAGGACATTTCCCTGCTTTGCTCATAAGAAGCCCTGAAGATGCAGCTATTTCATCACAAAAAGCTGGTTCTGTCACGTATAATTGATTTCCCCAAGCATCGCTAGTTCCCTGCTTTTTTTTTGTTGCGGGTAGTCCTGACACACCAATAGCGACATTGACCTGTCCAATTCTCCATGGTCTTCCAAAGGTATCGCTCATAACTATCCCCAAGTTCTCCAAATTAAAGTAATTTTTAAGTTTTTTTCTTAAAACCTGAACACTAAGATCAGGATTTTTTGGGACGGTAATCACTGTTTCCTGACATTCTATATTAGACTCATCAACTCCTGCATTAGCGCAGATAAATCCAAGTTTATGCTGGCAGATGAGAGTTCCTTCATTTTGTTCCTCTCTTTTAAAGGAGCGAATAATATTGTTACTTTCTTGCAATACGACTTCGATCTTTCTTGGGTCCTTGTTAAGGCTTTTCGCGAGTTCGATTGCTTTTCCCGAGGGAGAAATTTCTTTTAATTTTATTATGCATCCCTCAGCTTTTGAAAATATTTTGTGTGCTATACAAATAACGTCAAATTCTTTGAGACACATAGAAGATTTGTTTAGAGCAGAAATTAGGATGCCACTAATGTCGTCACCTATTTCGATGTCAGGAATATTCGGAATAATATTTAAATTTAAAGTTGAATTTGACATTTTCTCTAATAGCTACTCTAAATTGCAATTATGCAAGTTACAGATCCAAATCTGTTATTAACCTTTTCTAAAAAGTTCTAAAGTTTTTTTGAAAATCAATCAATAGGTTGGTTAATAATAAACTTAGCTAGTCTTTTCTTGTCTGCAAGAGATGTCATCAGGGTATTGGTAAATATAGGTTTCTGATTTAGCGAGACAAATTGTTTCTCCAGTCCTCTATCGGACCTATCGAGAATGAATGATTTGCAAATATCCTTGTATATCTGCATACAAGAAAAAGAATTTGGCTTGAAACCTAATTGTTTAAGCATTTTTGTTGCAGGCCCTTTTACAGCCTTTCCTTGGATCAACGGACTTATTGCTATCACCTTCTTATTATTTTTTTGAATGATCGATTTAAACCCAGGTATTTCAAGTATTGGTTTTATGCTTACTAAAGGATTTGAGGGAGCAATAATTATGAGTTCAGCGTTAAAAAGTGCTTTTTTTGCCTCTTTGGTAATTTTGGCTGATTTAATTCCGGTGTATTTAAGTTTTATAATTTTCGGTGAACACCGTTTTTTGACAAAATATTCCTGAAATGATATCCAACCTGTCTTAGTTTGCACCTCTGTTCTTATCTTGTCGTCAGTCGGTAAGATTATATCTGCCGTTATCCCAAATTTTTTAGCGATCTCGTTCGCGATAATTGTCGGACGGTGATCTTTTAATAGTCTAAGCTGTCTGTAAATATGAAGACCAAAGTCGAGGTCACCTAAAGACATCCAGGTTTCTTCGCCTAATTTATTTAACATTGAGAGCGTTTTATAAGTGTCATTCTTTACTCCCCATCCTTGCTTACGGTTCACCATTCCTGAAAGTGTATACGTTAGGGTATCTATATCTGGAGAAACTCTTAGCCCATGGAACTCATCGTCATCTGCAATGTTACCAATGATAGCGAGATTTATATTTTTTATGGAATGCAGTCCCTCTGCTAATTTTGCACCGCCTACACCTCCTGCTATGAGAACGATATTTTTGATAGATCTTTTCATTTTTGTTAAAGTCGGTAATGTTTATTTTTTAGTTTTCGAAAATGAGTACAACTAACTCAGCTGAAGTTAAATGTAAACAGTTGATAGAGTTTTCAAATTCTTGCTTGAAAAAAAGAATATTATGCTAATTTAAGAAGGAATTAATTTGTACCTACATTTCAATGGCAAAAAAACTAATATACATATTCTGCTTTGCTATCTCCTTTACCTTTTCAATCATGTCACTTTCTCTGTCATCAAATGAGAAAAGCAGAATAGAAACACTCCTTGATAGATTAGCCTATTCATCAAGCCCCTCTAACTCAGGGCTTATAAGAAGAGAAGTTTGGAGTTTGTGGTTAGAAGGGTATATCGATAAAACAAATAAGAGCAAGATCGATGAGGCATTAGACTTATTCAATACTGGGAAACTAGAAAAAGCAAAGATTGCATTCAGCAAGATAATTGAATTAGATCCGGATTATGTCGAAGGATGGAATAAAAGGGCGACGGTAAAATTTTTATTGGGAGATTTCTATGGATCACTTAAAGATATTGAGGAGGTGCTTAAAAGACAGCCACGTCACTTCGGAGCAATATCTGGTTCTGGGCTTATTCATATTCACAATAGTGATTTTCTTGAAGCGTATAAATCATATAAGAGGCTGGCGCAGATCGATCCCCATAATGAGGATAGTAAAAGGTTTTTGCCTATGCTAGAAAATAAAATATATGGAAAGAGCTTGTAAAAAATGCAACCAATAACGGCATATCTCTGCCTGCTAGCTGCGATTGTCTTTGAGGTAAGTGGCACTCTTTTGTTACCCGCGTCTCAAAATTTTACGAACGTAAAAGCTACTATATCTCTGGTGTTACTCTACGGAGTTTCCTTCTACTTTTTGTCAATTGTTGTGAACTTTATTCCTATTGCGATCATGTATGCTACTTGGAGTGGATTAGGAATTTTCACTTTGGCTCTAGTATCCTATTTTGCTTTCAATCAATCTCTTAACTTTTTGTCTATGATTGGATTAGCTCTAATAGTTATTGGTGTTGTTCTCGTAAATACGAATATAACATTACCCAAATAGATTACTAAAACTATTTATTCATTCCGTGCGTATCCAAAAGAAACCCAGTATGAAGACAGGAAGCCACTAATGTATTCTTTTCTTTAAAAATCTTACCCTCTACCGAAACAATATTTCTGCCCATTTTCAAGATGGATGCCTTTATTGTTGCAGGTTCTAAAGACAATGGCCGATGGAATGTTGTGTGGAAGTCCGTCGTGTTGGGAAATCTTTTGCCTTGAGTAGAAAACAAAACACATAGCGCAGTGCAATCATCGAGTACGCTAGTGATCATTCCACCCTGTACATTTCCGTTAGGGTTTAAACAATCAGAAGGAAAGCGCACCTCAAAAACAAATTCGCCATCCGTTTCCACCAAAAATTTAATTGAGAAAAATTTCCCAACACCTTTGCTTTGGTAGACCTTCATAACTGCGTCAATCAGAGCTCTCTCAATAGACATCTCGACTTATCCAATGGGCTATGCTGTTTTCTTAAAGTGTTATTTCTGATCTTTGAACCAATTATAAAATTTTATAGTTTGAGAAGAATATAAAGTACCTTACATTATTACTTAGAGTTTAACAACTGAAAGGAGGTGGTCCAATGTCTAGTGATTATTCGATGATGGTGGCAGACATAGATACCCTCTCGACAAAAATTTTCGAGGGGCAAAAAGGGGTCTGACACTAAATCGTCAGTCACCGAAGGAGGCTTAACAGCCTCCTTCGCTTTTTTATAAATATGGTAAATTTTAAAACACAAGTAACAATTATAGGTGGTGGTCCATCGGGCCTATTATTATCCCAGAAGCTTATGAATGAGGGTATAGACACCATCATTTTGGAAAAACACACTAAAAGCCATGTATTATCAAGGATAAGAGCTGGTGTTTTGGAGAGTGGGACCGTAGAAATATTGAAGCAAGCTGGTGTAGGTGAAAGAATAGATACTGATGGGTTTGTTCATGAAGGTACTTATCTTTCATCAGAAAATAAAGGTTTCAGAGTTTCTTTTTCACAGACCGTGGGTAAGAATGTTACAATTTTTGGACAAACTGAAGTAACAAAAGATTTATACCAAAAGCAGGAGGAGAGAGAAGCTAAAATCTTTTTCCAGGTAAAAAACGTAAATATAATTGACCCAAAATGTTCAAAGACGGAGGTAATATTCGAAGATGAAATTGGGAAAGAAATTAAAATTGTGTCTGACTTTGTTGTAGGCTGTGATGGTTTTCATGGCGTTAGCAGGCAGCGAATCCCTCTAAACCAAAGAAAAGAGTATGAAAGAATATATCCATTCGGCTGGTTAGGTATTTTGTCTGAAACCCCTCCAGTCAGTGATGAGTTGATTTATGCCAACACTAGTGATGGATTTGCCTTATGCTCCATGAGGAATAATAATCTTTCAAGATACTATCTTCAGTGTGATGTGAATACTAAAGCAGAGGACTATTCGGACGATTATTTTTGGAAGGAATTAATTAAACGACTACCCGAGAATTCAAAGGATAATTTAAGGACTGGCCCATCAATTGAGAAATCTATTGCTCCGCTGAGGAGTTTCGTGGTCGAGCCGCTTCAATACGGCAATCTTTTTCTTGTTGGAGACGCTGCTCACATTGTGCCTCCAACTGGAGCTAAGGGTTTGAACCTAGCAGTGTCAGATGTGCATTATTTATCAGAGGGCCTTACAGCCTTTTATAGAGGAGAGGGTGATAAGAAATTATTTAACTACTCTAAAACGGCTTTGAATAGAATATGGAAAGCGGTGAGGTTTAGTTGGTGGATGACTACTTTGATGCACGAGTTTCCTGAGACTAAAGAATTCGATAGGAAAATAAAAATAAGTGAATTAGAATATTTGTCTCATTCAAATTTTGCACAAGCGCATTTTGCCGAAAACTATGTAGGCATACCATTATGAAAAATTTCATAGAAAGAGCTCTGAGGGTAATCGAGGAAGAAATAATTCCAGAAACAAAAAAAGGTGTTGCTAGAGGTAATAAAGTTTTTGGAGGCGCTATTCTAACTAAAAGTGACTATGCAACCATGACTATTGGAGTTAATCAAGAAACTGAAAACCCGCTCTTTCATGGTGAAATATCTACGTTAAACAAATTTTTTGCCGAAAACAAAAATAGGTCCACAGGAGATCTAATATTTTTGTCAACACATGAACCTTGCCCAATGTGTTTATCAGCTATTACTTGGGCCGGGTTTAATACTATTTACTATTTTTTTAATTACCAAGATACAAAAAAGGCTTTTAAAATAGCTCATGATTTAGACATTCTGTCGGAAGTATTTGGAAGGTCGGATGGAGCGTATAGTAAAGAAAATTATTTTTGGAAATGTTATGCAATAAAAGAGCTGATCAATATGCTAGAGCCAGCAAGTAGAGATAATTTATTGAAAATGTCAGAGCGTATATCATCAACATATGAGAGTTTATCGGAAGAGTACCAAAATAAGAAAAATGACAATAGTATTCCGCTCAGCTAGATATAATTCTGGGTTGGTCTATTTATTTATATGTTACAAAAAATAGAACTTAATAGGTTTTTAAGGAGAATGAAATATGTTCGATGAAAAAGAGTACTTTGACCCAAGAAAATCACAAACAAATGTAATTGGTACTACACTCGAACCCTGTTCTAGTGACCCATTAACTGGGTTTTTGAGAGACGGTTGTTGTAGCTGGGATCCTAGAGACATCGGAAGTCACACTGTTTGTGCAATAATGACAACGGAGTTCCTTGAGTTTTCAAAAGAAAGAGGAAATGACTTATCTACGCCTAGACCAGAATATCAATTTGAAGGTTTGAAGGATGGGGATCGTTGGTGTCTCTGTGCAGCGAGGTGGGAAGAAGCTAGAATGGCAGGAAAAGCACCTAAAGTTGTTCTTGAAGCAACGAATATCAAATGCCTAGATATTTGCGATTTGGAACACTTAAAAAAACATGCTGGAGGAAATTAGATGTCTGAAAATACTCATAATACCCAAGATTTTAGGGTCTTCTCGTTATCTATAGAGCTTTTAACAACACTTTATGGCTTGTTTATGGTCATTTGGGGTATTTCTATATCATTGATTTCTGGGAGTTCTTCTATGACGTCTATGATACCTGCCTTCATTGGGGTACCACTTGCGTTTATTGGCTTTATATCAATGATAAAACCGAAATTTAGGAAGGCTTTGATGCATATAGCAGTAGTTATTGGCATAATCGCTTTTTTGGGTGGGCTCGATTTTTTTAGAGGCATGTTTAATAATTATTATGCTGGATTATCAAAGCTTATGCTTTTGATCACAGGATTTGTTTATGTATATTTTTGCGTCCAAAGTTTCCTATTTGTGCGACGACAAAAAAAACTGCAGTCTAATTAAAAATAATCTCCTTGGGTTTTTATATTTTTGGTTGACACCACTTAAATTTACTCCATGTTACACCTTGTGGGTTACATATTGTATAGGAGGATAATATGAGACTTTTTTCATTAACGGTAACATTGTTGGCTAGTTTTTTAGTATCTGCTTCTGCTTTCGCAGCTGACATTGAAGTAAAAATGCTTAATAAGGGCGAAGAAGGAAAAATGATTTTCGAGCCTTCCTTTATAAAAGCTCAAGTAGGCGACAACATAATTTTTCTACCGACGGATAAGGGGCATATGGCTGCGTCCATAAAAGGATTAATCCCAGAGGGGGCAAAAAAGTTCAAGAGTAAAATTAACAAGAAATTTAGTTATACGGTCGAAGTCGAAGGACTTTATGGAATACGGTGCACACCTCATTATGCGAATGGAATGGTGGCTCTAATCCAAGTTGGCGACTCTGCAGATGCTACTGATTTTCTTAAAGGGCAAAAAGTTCCAAAAAAATCTAAAGAGCGGCTCGAAAAATATTTGAGTCAAGTTGGTTCTTAATTAAGTATTTTGTTTAAAGGATCTCCTGAGGGAGATCCACACAAAATAAGCTGTGCTTGTTAGCCATAGACCAAAAATCATCGCATGAAATTGGTGTAATAAGAAATTGTGTTTGTGCAGTATCAGAAAAACAGCGCTTATGGACCATACTCCTACCATCATTATTGAAGAATTACGCAGCTCTTTAACTCTGAATGGATGAATGATCTTGATCGGAACGAACGTTAATATTAAACATAGACAGATAGTGCCGAAGTTAAACCAAAGTCCAAGGTCTAAAATAAAAAGAAAGAAAACCAGCAAATTCCAAAGCGCAGAAAAGCCCTTAAAGTAATAATCTGTTGTTTTCATATTCTTATCAGAAAACGTATAACAACTAGCCAATAAAATAGAAATGCAGGTTAGATAAACAAGATTATATGGAACCATTGAAAACCAATAAATCATCAATACAGGTAGGATTGAGTAATTAAACATGTCTATCACGTTGTCTAAAGTACTCCCGTCTACTTCTGGAAGTGCTTCCTCCACGTTGACGTATCTAGCTAGTGTACCATCGACGCCATCAATAACTAAAGCAAAACCCATAAACAAAAATGCCAAAGTTTGTTCACCATTTAATATAGCTATAAGGCCTAGAAAGCCAAAAATTAGTCCTGATGCAGTGAAAATGTGAGCCGCCCACGCGAAGGCTTTATTTATTTTTTTTGATTTAAAAACAATATCTTTTAACTTCATGCCTTAAAAATAAATAAAAGTGGATATATGTCAAATAATTAGAAAGTTAAGATTTTTCCATTATTTCTGACACCTGAAACCCGTCTTCCCTTAGTGCCTTGATGATAGAGGCAATATGTTCTACGCTTAACGCTTCGATAATAGCATCAATTTTTGCATTCTTAACTGGAACGTCATTAAACATTCTTTGGTGATAGATTTCAATAATGTTGCCCCCATACTTAGCAATTAAATTTGAAATTCTAGCTAACATTCCAGGCTCATCAATTATATCGATCCGCACTTTTGTCATCCTTCCATCCATCAAGAGCTTTCGGTTTAATATGCTTGCAAATAGCCTAGCATCAATGTTACCTCCACAAATAACTGTTCCTACTTTTTTACCAGAAAATTTGTCTTTATTGTTCACTATTGCTGCTACACCTGCCGCGCCTGCTCCTTCAGCAATAACTCTCTCGTTTTCAAATAAAGAGCTAATCGCTTTTTCAAGCTCAAATTCGTTAATGAGCAAAATATCATCAACATGATCTTTTATTATCTCCGAAGTAATTTCCCCGGGCCTTTTTACAGCTATACCATCAGCTAAGGTATCTCCCAAAATTGCAAGATCCTTTTTGTGAAGCACATTATACATCGAGGGAAATTTTTCAGTTTGCACTCCATATATTTTTATGTTGGGGTTTAAAGCCTTGGCCACTATTGATACGCCTGATATCAATCCACCCCCTCCAATAGGGATGACTAATAGGTCTAAATCTTTAATATCCTCCATGAACTCTAATCCAAGGGTGCCCTGTCCAATTACAACGTTAGAATCGTCATATGGATGTATAAGGGTCAATTTTTTATCGTTTGCCAATTCGGAAACATAAGTTTGAGACTCATTTAAAGTGCGTCCCCTCAGGATAACGTTTGCACCTAAACTTTTTGTTTTCATTACTTTGAATAAAGGAGCATGCTCTGGCATAACAATTGTCGCATTAACGCGTTCTTTTCTTGCCCACCAAGCTACAGCTTGGGCATGGTTACCCGCAGACATAGCAATTACGCCCATTTTTTTTTGTTCTTCTTTTAAACGTGTTATGGAAGTGTAAGCTCCTCTAACTTTGAAAGAAGATGTATATTGAAGGTTTTCTAGTTTAAGAAAAACCTCTCCATTGATTTCACTACTTAAATGCTGAGATCGAATAGTAGGTGTTCTAATTATATTACCTATCAATTCCTTACTAGCGTGCGTTATTGTGTCAATGTTGATTTTCATTTTTTTGTCAAAGCGTTTTTAAGCTCTTTATTTACCATTTCAATCTGAAAATAAAGAAAAATTATTTACGAAGATCAGAATGATAATAGCGTAGACATGGTATAAGCCACCGTCTGATTTTTAACAAACGCTATTTTTTTTTATGAATTGATATATAATAAAATTTAGGAGCGTGGATTAAATTTGAATATAAAAATAGTTGGAAAAAATATTGAACTTGGAGAATCGTTTCAAGCTTACAGTAGTGCTAGGATAGGCGAAGTTCTTCACAAATATTCATATGACGCCGTTAGTACTCAAATAACTTTAGAAAAAAGAATTGGGAACTTCAAAGCTAAGTTAAAAGTATATCTCAAGAACAAAATTGAATTAGATGCAACGGGTAGAGGAAAGGATGCAAATACCAGTTATGAGGATGCCTTAGATCATATAGAAAAAAAACTAAGGCGCTACCATAGAAGGATGAAAAGCCACAGGAATATTGCAAATAAAAATATTTCATCAACTGATGAACCATTAAGGGTTTATCAAAGTGTTTTGAATTTAGATGAAGATGAGATAGATGGTAACGATGTTGATAGTATGCCTGTGATTGCAGAATTATCTTACAAGGTAGACGAAATGACAGTTGAACAAGCTGTTATTCGCCTAGAATTAGAAAATGAAAGTTGCATATTTTTCAGAAATGCTTCGCATTCAGGATTAAACTTAGTTTACTATAGGAAGGATGGTAACATTGGTTGGATTGATCCAAGGGGAAGTCGAGAGAAAACCATAGCCAAAAACCACAACTCCTCGGAGAGTTAGTAAAAACGAGTGCATTATGAATGAAGAGGACATCATATCCCTTTTTTACGCAAAGAGTCATTTGGAAACTTATGAAGTATTATTTCCCCTAGCACAAAGAGGTAATAAATTTGCTACTTATTTTATAGGTAATATGCTTATTTCACCTATAGATCAGACTGTTGATGCAGACATTCTTGAAGGGCTCAGTTACTTAAAATTGTCTGCAAAAGCTGGTTATTTACCGGCGCTTGAATTTTTGGGCAATCTCTATGCTTACAATGAAAAGGTAAAAAATGACTCTGTTGCCGCACATACTTTTTTTTATCTTGCAGCTTTAATCGATAATAAAGTTGATATAGGTTATCATTTAATGATTGAAGATGAGTTTGGCATTTCTGAGGCTAATATAAATAAATCTAAGGAACTAGCTGTAGCTTGTATTGCGGTTGGTCTAGAAAACTGTGAATTACTTAAAGAATGACCGATTTATATAATACATCATGGCGAAACTGAAGGTTTTTAATAATCAAAGAAGATGAAAAGTTCCAAGAGAAGTATAATAAATCCCTTCATTGTGATGGATATCATGGAAAGAGCTAATTCAATTGAGCAAAAAGGACAAACGGTGGTTCATATGGAAGTTGGGCAGCCAGGAACCTCAGCGCCAGAAGCTGCCAAGGATTTCTTAAAGAAAGCTATGGGAGATAATCCAATGGGTTATACAGTAGCTCTAGGGCTACCTGATTTACGAAAAAAAATTGCTGAATTATATGGCGATTGGTATGGATTGGATGTCGATTGGAACAGGATCATAATAACTGGTGGTTCATCGGCAGGGTTTATCCTTGCTTTTACTGCACTCTTTGACAAGCTTGACAAGGTGGGGTTAGCTAACCCAGGCTATCCCAGTTATCGGCAAATTATGAAAACTCTCGATTTAGATCCTGTACTTATAAATACTACTGAAAAAAATAAATTTCAACCAACTCCGAGTGATCTAAGCCGCCATAATATTAATGGCTTATTAATTGCTTCACCGGGAAATCCTACTGGCTCTATGATTGATAGAGAGCCTTTAGAGGCTTTAGTGAATTATTGTGCAGATAGAAAGATCTCACTGATAAGTGATGAAATATACCATGGCATACAATACGATATGCAACCTTCAACTGTCTTAGAGTTCAGTGATAACTGCTATATCATAAACTCGTTTTCAAAATATTTTTCGATGACAGGCTGGAGAATAGGTTGGATTGTTGTTCCTAAAGAACATGTAAGGATAGTTGAAAGAATACAGCAAAATATGTTTATATGTGCTTCTCACGCCAGTCAAATTTTAGCAATTGGAGCGTTTGAGGGCAAAGTGGAATTAGAAAAAAACCTCATGACTTACAGAGAGAATAGAGAGAATTTATTAAACGCGTTACCTGAATTTGGTTTTAACAATATAGCGCCGCCAGACGGCGCCTTTTATTTATACATAGATATCAGTGAATTTTCGTCTGATAGCTATGATTTTGTAAAAAAAATGCTAGATGTTGGGGGGGTAGCTATAACACCTGGGATAGATTTTGATCCGATAAATGGAAACTCAAAGATCAGGTTATCTTATGCTAGAAGCACACCTGAAATATTAAATGGTATAGAAAGAATTAAAATATTTATGAAAGAGAAGAAATATCTTCAATAAAAAATAAAGGTAAATGATAGGATTAGTTATGGTAAAAAGATTACTGGATAAAGTGGTTGTTATTACAGGAGCAACAAGTGGCATCGGGCTTGAAATAGCAAAATATTCAATCTCTCAAGGAGCTGAAGTAGTGATTTCTGGTAGAAGAGAAGATGAAGGAAAAAAAATAGAAACGGAGCTAGGAAAGAGGTGCCGATTTATCAAGTGTGATGTATTATACGAAGATCAGATTTGCTCACTCGTTGGAGAAGTATCTAGTCACTATGGAAAAATTGATGCTATGTTCAATAACGCAGGCGCACCAGATTTTGTTAGAAATATCGAAGATATTTCTTATGATAAAATAAAGCATAGTCTGGATCTTCTTCTGACCAGTGTCATTATTGGGACGAGAGAAGTGGCAAGAATTATGAGTAAGCAGAACAATGGCAGTATAGTGAATACAGCGAGTATTGCAGGGCATTGGGGAGGCTGTGGTGGTTCCGTTTACTCGGCAGCCAAAGCGGGTGTTATACACTTCAGCAAGGTTACCTCTCTTGAGTTAGCAAAATATAATATACGAGTTAACTCAATTTCTCCTGGAGCAATAATAACCGAAATATTTGGTGTTGGTCAGAAATTATCGGGCGAAAAGCTCTCTTTGAGTGATGAGCGTCTTAAATCAAGTGAAGCCTTTAATGATTTTCAACCAATATCCCGAGCAGGATTGCCAGAAGATATTGCTAACTTGGCTATATATCTCGCTAGTGACGAAAGTACATTTGTAACTGGCCAAGATTTTATCGTGGACGGAGGCTTATTGGCTGGTCGACCTCTCAACGTAGCAAGTGAGTCCTTTAAAAAGATTAATAGGTCTCTGAAATCGATTTAAGAGTAACAGTATGCTAATTAGTTTTTTAACCAAGAAGTTGGCTAAAGAGCAAAGGGTTTTCTATTAAAAACATTGCGACAGCAGTAGCACTTATCGCAGAGCCAATCATAATGGCTCTATCGCCCCACTGCATACCTACATAAATCCATCCTATAGCGCTTATCAAGTAGGCTAGCTGTCCAAAAAGGTATACTTCGGCAGAGATAAGAAATACTCCCATGACTCCTAATATCATAGAGCTCCATTTCACATACCAATCTCTTGTTCCTGTTGGTGTCAGGGGTTTAATATCATCGTATTCTCCCTGTAATTCTTCAAGTTCTTGTGCAAGACGCTTTTTTTCTGCTGCTAATTCCATAGCCAGTCTTCCAGCTTTTGAAGTAATATTGTGCATCTTGCCAGATTCTGCTGCTTCACTCATTTCATCATGCTCTATTTCTTTGACCATATTGCTACTCCAAATCTAAATATTGCATAACTACAAAAATTATTTTCTTTTTCAAGTATAAATTTTTATGGTGCCTAAGTTTTAGGCATATAGGGTGAAGTTATTATCGAACAGAGGTTTAGTGGAATATTTTCTTACTAATTCACAGGGTTTTCCACAGATTATATGGAAAACATTCAATAAAAGACAAAATAAATAAAAATATGATTTAAAGATATTTATCTATATAACTAAAGGACCTCACAACGGAATAACGAATACATGTCAACAATATTTGCTAAAAATGACTTTTCAAAGATAACCACTATCGTTTTATTCTTTTGGCTTTATATGTACAGCGGGCTTACTCTCGCAGACTCGCCCAAAAGCTTAATAAGGGAAGGACTGACTTTCTATGATGAAGGAAACTATGCTGATGCGTTGCAGAGTTGGAAATCTGCCTCTGAAGTGGGCAGTAGAGAGGCTGATTTTCTTTTGGGCTTCTTGTATGATGGAGTTTTGCAGAATGATAAAGAAGCATTATTTTTTTTCACAAAAGCAGCTTCGTCTGGTCACATACAGGCACAAATCAATGTTGGACTGAAGTATGAAAAGGGTGAAGGAATAAAGATTGATAAAGAAAAAGCTCTTTATTGGTATTCGCAAGCGGCATTTAATCAACACGATATTGCTCAATTTCGGCTTGCATCTTTATTACAAGAAGAATTTAAAAATTTTAAAGAAAGTCACTTCTGGTTTTCAAAATCAGCTCAACTAGGGAATCCAGAGGCACACTTAGCGCTAGCTACAAATTTTATTTTAGGACGTGGCGTAGACAAAAACTTAACTCTTGCACACGTCAGTTGCAATTTGGCAACTTTACTTTCAAGAGATATTGGAGGTATTAGTAGAAGTATTCAGTTAAGAACTGAGCTAGAAACTAAGATGTCCGTAGATCAAATAAAGAGAGCAGAAAAGCTTTCGAGAAAATGTATTGAAAAAAAGTTTAAAGAGTGTATGAATTATGCGGAGTTGGATGTAAGGCAGTAAAATGAAAAAAATAATTTGTGGTTTGATCACCTTAAGCGTGATCGCATGTTGTTCTGGACCAAGTTATTTCAATAGTCCCGCCGACTATGTAGGTGGAAATAGGGCAGCTGCTGTTGAAACGCACTGCGCTAGAAAGGCTGGGGAGGGCAAGGATAGCTTGGCCTATAAACTGTGCCAACAGGGATTTAACACCCACTATGGAAATTAGTCTAGGATAAGAAGTAGATCCAGAAAGACGAAGTAAAAATGGTAAGTCCAGTTGAAACTAAAATAGTAGTGGCAACTATCTCTCTGCATTGTCCGTAAATATTAGCAAAAAAGTATGCATTTAATCCAGGAGCCATAGCAGCCATAATTACTGCATTTCTTATTAATTCTATTTCAATATCCCAGGAATATACTCCGAGTAGATAAACTACTGCAGGCTGAATAAACAAAGAAGTTAATATTATTGTAAAAGGTATTTTGATAGAGTTGGTTATTCTATAGTAATATAAAACGCCTCCCATTGTAAAAAGTGAAATAGGTATGATCCATACTGTTCCTCTTTTTAATAAATCCTCAGTATGTGTTGAAAATTCTAATTTTAGTAAGTTAAAACTTATACCTAGTAAAATTCCGATGGCTAGGTTATTTAGAACAATTGCTTTGAAAGCACTTTTTAGGGAATCTAGAATTGTGTTTTTTTTATTATTAGCATTAGCGACCTCTATAAATGCTATGCCAACTAAATAGCATAGTGGCGCGTGGCCAATTATAATTGTATAATTTATGAAAAGACTGTCGGCTCCATAGGCAAGTTCACTAATTGGTAGACCCAACAAAACTCCATTAGAAAACATTGCACAAAATCCCAGTATTATGGAACTTTTGTAAGGTTGCTCAAATATGAAATAGCTAGCACAGCTTATTATAAAAAATGAAATTACCATTGAGCTGTAGAAACAAATTAAGATTCTTAAATCGAAGGCTTTATCTAGGTCAAGTATTGCTAAGTTAAAAAATAAAAGAAAAGGTATACCAAAATCTTGACAAAATTTCGTCAGGCCATCAACTGAGCGCCTTCTCAATATCTGGAAATAAGAAGAAATGAAGCCCATCGTTACTAATAAGAAAACTGGCAGAATTAAAAGAGCTATCCCGAGAAGCATTATTTCAGTTTTACTTCAAGCCCATCAAATGCTGGTTCAACGTTTTTGGGTAGCTCTTTTTTCAGTTCAGAATAATCTAGATCATTATGTAAGTTAGTTAAAATAGCTCGTTTCGGGTCCAACTTTTTTAGCCAGGTGAGTGTTTTTTCTAGGTGAGTATGAGATGGATGAGGATCTCTACGAAGCGCATCAATTATTAAGATGTCAAGATTTTCTAATTCCTTCCAAGTGGTAAGCGGTATATTTAGAACATCAGGAATATATGCCAACTTATCTATTTTAAAACCCAAAGACTCTATATCACCATGATTAACTGATAAAGGTCGAAAGGTGATTTCACCTCCGGCACCCTGAATTTTTACATCTTTTGCCTTAATTAGATTCAATTTACAAATAGGTGGATACTTACTTTTTATTGGAGTTTGAAAAATATATGAGAAACCTTGTAATAATCTTTCCTGGGTTATTTTATCTGCCCATACAGGAATTTTTTCTCTTTTTCTGTAGGCTAGTGTCCTTAAATCATCTATACCATGAACATGATCGGCATGCGAGTGGGTGTATAGTACTGCATCTAAATTAGTAACTTTCGCTTGTAAAAGTTGTTCCCTCATATCTGGACCAGTATCTATGAGCACTGTTGTTTTTTTTGAGTTTGTAGTTCTTTCTACAAGCAAAGAGCATCTTAATCGCCTATTTTTTTTATTCATTGGATCACAATTGCCCCAACCAAAACCGACTCTTGGAACTCCACCAGATGACCCACAACCCAAAATTCTAAATTGATATGACACAGCTAAAATGCTTTCTTGAAAAGAGTGAAAAAATTTTTTGTAGTTTGAGTTCTGAAAAAGTCTTCGTCAACATCAAGAACCTCTGCCCCCTTTTTAGCAATAAAGGAAACAAAAGCTGGTTCGTTTGATTTTCCACGATGTGGAACAGGGGCTAAATATGGACTGTCAGTTTCAACTAAGACTTTATCTATCGGTACCTTTGCAAATATTTCTCTAAGATTTTGAGAATTTTTAAAAGTAATAATGCCTGACATTGAAAGATAAAAACCTAAGTCAATTACCTCCTCTGCTAGATAGGAACCGGAAGAAAAGCAGTGCATAACACATTGAAAAGAACTTTTATGATATTGCTCAGATAAAATTTGCCCAATCTCCTTATCTGCATTTCTTGCATGAATGATAACTGGTAGATCTGCTTCTTTTGCTACTTCAATATGTTGTATCAATGATTTTATTTGCTCTTTTTTACTATCTAGAGAATAGTGAAAATCTAAACCAGTTTCACCCACTCCAATCATTTTTTTATGCGCACAAATCGATAGTAAATCGTCGCTGTTAAATTTTAGATCATCTGATGGCCGGTTTGGATGTACACCCGTTGCAAAAAATATTTCTTCGAACCTTTCGCTTAAAGAAATGGTTTCATCTATCTCTCTATAGTTTGTCCCAATAGTTAACATCTTATGAACACCCTCAGACTTTGCCCTGCTCAGAACACCAGATAGATCATTGTTCAAAGTCCTGAAATCTAAATGACAATGGCTGTCCACTATAACTGATTTATTATTTTTTGTATTTTTCAAAGGCCAAATCTATCATGTTTAGGGCTAGAAAGAGAACTTTTTTAGGTTCAACATTGTACTCTATTGATTGATGTCTCAAAAGTGAAATTTGTGGATACAAATGAGCTGCTAAAAGATTGATCTCTTCTTTAACTGATTTATTTCTAATTAACAAATCGATTTCATTTTTTGCGAGAGACGCGAGTAACTTTAAAAGAACGCCAAACGCGGATTTATCAGGATCGTCGTTACCTAGGTATTCTTTGTTACCTGTTAACAATTTAATGGCTTTTCTTTTATTAAGGTTTGGTAGATCAAACAATAACTCCTTCATGCCATTAAAAAATTTTATATAATCTTTGTCTTGAAAGTTAAGAAGCTTTTTTACAGATCCATCGCAAGATGTCAGAGCACCAGTCCTCTTGAGCAGATCAAAGTGATTTTCTTCAAATAAGCCCACAGATATGTTCCGAAGGTCATCCTCACTTAGTCTTTGGAAGCTAATTTTTTGACATCTGGAAAGAATGGTTGGCAGGATAGATTGCTCATTGTTTGACACTAAAATAAATAGAGTATTTTTTGGTGGTTCTTCAAGCATCTTTAATAGGGAATTTGATGCAGAAATGTTTAGATCTTCAGTCGTATCAACTATGCAGACTTTGTATGAGTAGTCAGTCGAAGATAAATAGAATTTTCTACCGAGTTCTCGTATATCATCAATAGAAATATTCTTTTGAAACTGCTTCTTTTTGTCATCCCATTTTCTTTTGCAGAAAAAAATATTTGTTACTTTTAAGGAAACATTTGGATTTCTTATATCTTTTTCAGAAAGATAACTCAGACTGTCTTTTTTGAATACGCTGTTACTCGATAACACTTTTGCCACATTTAATGCAAGAGAAGCTTTACCAATCCCCACCGGTCCGTGAAAAAGCCACGCGTTAGGAATTTGGTCAGTCCTAATACAATTAAGCAGAAAAGCTATCTGTTCTTTATGCCCAAAAAGAAAGGAATTATCCCCATCTGACGGTCTTGTAAACTTATGATTTTTTTTTTCTATCATATCACTTAACTAGGGTCTCTATGTTCTCGATTATTTGGGCCGCTACTTTCTGTGGTGATCGATTTCCATCGATTATCTTTATTCTGTCACTATGTATGTTTGCAATATCTAAAAAGTTTTGTCGTAGTTTGCGTTGAAAGTTAATCCCATAGTTTTCAAATCGATCTTCGTCAGTTGCCCGATTCAATGCACGGTCTAAAGCGATTTCAGGGTCCATATCAATCAGAAATGTGATGTCTGGATTAATGCCTATAAGTTCAAATAATATTAGGCTCAATTTTTTAGCCTGAGGGCTTCGCATTCCTTGATAAACTATCGTGCTATCCATGAATCGGTCACATATAACAATTTTTTTGTCTTCAATGGCTGGTTTAATAACTTTTTCGACATGATCATTTCTTGCAGCCATGAAAAGTAATGCTTCTGACTCTACTGACCACTGAAAATTATTCTCTCTGAGAAGGATTTTTCTTATTTCATTTGCCCCTGCAGTGCCTCCCGGTTCCTCGGTCTTAACAAAAGATTTTTTCTGCTTTGCAAAGTGTTTTGCAAGAAGATTTATTTGAGTAGATTTTCCACAACCATCAATTCCTTCAAAACTAATAAAAATACCTTTCATTAATTAGATCCGAGAAGGGAAAAAAGTTTAGATTTCAAAAGATCCAGATTAGTTGATAATTTATTTGCCAAACCTCCTCTTTCTAAATCTTCACCAACCTCTATTGGGAAAATCAATTGTTTTTTCTCAAGACCCGGTTCGGCGAGGGGAGTTGTTTTGATTACCAAGTGACCATTTATTTTTTGCCCTTTCTTCAGAGGCGCCACTAGGGGTTCTTTTAAAACAATTTGAATCTCAGTATCTTCTTTAGCATCAGAAGCAAGGAGTGTCTGAACATCATTTGTCGCAGATATCTTCACGCTTTCTTTTTTCCCTCTCCAAACGGGGGCTTCCAAAATGATAGAGTTCTTTTTGAAATATGTGTTCAATTTAAATTTCTTGAAAGCCCATGTCGTTATGCCTTTAGCTTCGCGTGCCCTTTGCTCAACCGAGTTAAGACCGGTAATAACAAAAGTTACTCGTCTTTTGTTTTGTCTTACTGAAGCAATTAATCCATAACCAGCCTCCTCTGTATATCCGGTCTTCAGCCCATCAGCACCTAGGTTCATGAAAAGTAGAGGATTTCTATTTTTTTGAGAAATATTATCCCAGGTAAACTCTAGGTCATCAAATATTGTATAATAAGAAGGATATTCTTCCCTTATTTTATTTGCCAAGGTAACAAGATCTTTCGAAGACATTTTGTGTTCAGGGTCAGGCCAACCTGTCGAATTTGTAAAGTTTGAGCTTCTCAACCCAATTTCTTTCGCTCTTATGTTCATTAGTTCTGCAAAATTCGCTTCTGTTCCAGCTATTCCCTCGGCTAATACGATGCATGCATCATTTCCTGATTGGATAATAACCCCCTTAATTAGGTTTTTAATTGTGACGTATTCCCCTTCTCTGAGAAACATCTTAGACCCACCCTTTTTCCAGGCTTTTTTTGATACTCTGAAAGTGTCATCCAGTTCTATTTTGCCTTCGTCCAAACTTTCAAATACCATCCACAGTGTCATTAATTTTGACATTGAAGCTGGGGGAATCGGTCGATCAATATCCTTAGAGAGTAAAACTTCGCCAGTCGTGTTATCAACAACCAATGCTGTCTTAGCAGTCGTGGAAAAACCAAGAGCTATTGTACTCCAGACACAAATTAGAAAAGTGGTAAAAATAAATAATTTCGCCATAAATTGATTTCTTTAACTTTTAATTCAGTATTATTATAGAGCCTATAATAAATTATAAATATTGCTATTAATATTAAAATCGGAGTCTTAAACATGATTGATAATACCCATTTCGATATTTTAAATGTAATTGAGACCCACGGTACTTATCAACCTGAGAAGCCAGCTATATGTTGTGGTGAAATAACAAGGCTGTGGAAACATTTTAGACAAAATATTAACAAGGTAGCAAATTTTTTTAAGAAAATGGGTGTTCATAAGGGAGATAATGTCGCGCTCTTAATAAGTAATCGGCCCGAAATACTTGAGCTAATTTTTGGTATAGTAAAAATGGGAGCGTGTGTCGTGCCTCTTTCTGGACTTTTAACTAAAGAACAAATTACTGTTTTAGTAAATAATAGTGATGCAAAATTATTTATCGTAGATAATGACCTTATAGATTTAGTCACTCCAGATTTATCACAATTTAAAAATATTGACGAAGGTAAGTTACTTTTATTAGGTGGCGAGTTAGATTGTTGGGAAAAAATTTCTTCTGAAGAGAAAGACTATGGTTTCGATTATAATTGCAAGCCAGAAGATAATTTTAATATCATTTATTCATCAGGAACAACTGGTGTTCCAAAAGGTATAGTTCAAACGCATAGGGCAAGAAGTCATTGGGCAACATCTAATGCGATCGAAATGTCATTCAATTCAGAATGTAAGTCTCTCACGACAACAGCACTTTATTCAAATGGCACATGGCTAATGATGCTTCCCACATTATTTGTCGGAGGCACCCTTCATGTTATGACTGGTTTTGATCCAAAAGCTTTTGTAGATTTGGTCCAGAGAGAAAGAATTACTCATACGTTCCTTGTTCCACCACAATTTAGTGCAATCTTATCTTTAGAAAACCTAAAAAAAGATATTTTCAGTTCTTTAAAGACGATCTTGTCAGCAGGGTCTCCGCTAAGGCTTGACGTAAAGGAAAATATTTTAACCAGTATGAGTGAAAACCTATTTGAGCTTTACGGATTTTCTGAAGGGTTCGCTACAATGTTAAAACCTCATGATCAAAGGAAAAAATTTGGTTCTGTTGGCACTCCCGTCTTAGGGTTTGAAATTAAAATTATTGATGAAAAAGGCAATGAGTGTTCTCCAAATGTAGCGGGAGAGATAGCGGGTTATGGAGCCGGAATGATGAAGGAATACTATAGTGAAGTCGATCTAACAAATAGCCTTATCTGGACTGATAATAGGGGTAGAAGTTTTATAAAATCTGGAGATATTGGTAGCTTGGATGAAGATGGGTTTTTGACCATCCTGGATAGAAAAAAAGATATGATAATATCGGGAGGCCTAAACGTATTTCCCGTAGACATTGAAGAGGTGGTTGGCAAGCACCCCGATATAAATGACGTTACAGTCATTGGAGTTCCTCATGAAAAATGGGGGGAAACGTGCGTAGCACTTATTATTCCTAGGGATGGGGTAGAAATAGATTGTGATGAAATAAAAAATTGGTCAAACGAAAAGTTGGCCAAACATCAGAGATTATTTAAGGTTGAAACTAGAGAGGAATTTCCAAGAAATGCCTTGGGGAAAGTCTTGAAAAGAGTTCTAAGAGAGCCTTACTGGTCTCAGTGAGATCCTTCTAAAATTATTACAGAACACGCAGCCTCTTCAAAGCCAATTACGCCTCCACCATTTTCTGCAAGCCCAATCTTATTTCGTTCGCTTTGCCTTTTTCCTGCTTCTCCCCTTAATTGCACAGCTAGTTCATGTATCATAGATAATCCAGTTGCACCTACAGGATGGCCCTTCGACACCAATCCTCCCGATAAATTAACGGGTAATTTGCCGCCAAGTTGAGTATGACCTTCCTCAACAAATTTTCCTCCTGAACCAATCTCACAAAAACCAAGCATTTCAAGCTGATATATTTCACAAAACGATGTTGCGTCATGGACTTCAACAAAATTAATATCTTTTGGTTCTAGATCAGCCTGGCTATAGGCCTTTTTTGCAGCCACTCTGGATAATCCTGTTTCTTGAGGGGTTCGGTACTTTCCACCAGAAAGTACACTTGCCTTGATTTTTATAGCCCTTTGTTGAATTTCTGTTGGAAAGTGATTTAGACCTTTTTCGGAACAAATAAGAGCTGCTGCTGCTCCATCTCCAATGGGCGCACACATTGCCCTTGTTAGTGGATATGAAATTTCTCTATCTTTTAAAACATCCTCTACGCTTACTTTAAATTGATATTGAGCTTTTTCATTTAAGGAGCCATGAAAATGATTTTTTGAGGCAGCAAAAGCAATTTGCCTTTGAGTGGTTCCATAGGTCTTCATATGCCAGAGGGCCTGAAGACCATACGTATCCATAAAAATTGTCCCTCTTTTATTTTCAGGGTCAAAAGGTTTCCCAAGTTCATTACCGATTGATTGATAAAATTCTAGCCAGTCATTCCGATCAAATTGATCAATGCCTCCATCATATATTTCTTGAATTTTCTCCGGTTGATTTGGCTGATATATTTTTTCAACACCTATTGCTAACGACACATCCTCTGTTCCAGAAATAACATCTTTCCAAGCTCCATGAAATGCCATTGACCCCGTAGCACAACCTCCTTCTACATTGATAATGCCTACTCTTTCAGGGAATAGTTTTTTTTGTACCAGAGGAGTAAAGCAAACTTGACCTCTAATATTATTTTGTCCGAAAGTACCCATTCCACAATTACCAAACCATGCTTGTCCAATCATATTACCCTTTTCTACTTTAGCTGATTTTAGTAAGTCGCAATAAACCTCCTCCGTAAGGCTTTTAAATGTCTGATCTGCTTTTTTCTCGAACTTAGTGCATGCGGTGGCAATGAGATAGGCTTCCAATTTATCCTCCTTTTTTAGGTCAAATTAACGTCCAACTTTTTAAGACCACGGGGCACCATTGCATCAATCCATTCAAAGGAATTCTCCGCTTTCAGCCTAGTTGTTGGATATTGCTTGAAGAAATTTAATATAGCGATACGTCCTTCCTCTCTGGCGAGGGCAGCACCAATACAAAGATGAGGACCATACCCAAATGTTAAATGCCTGTTCGGTGAGCGATCAATTTTAAAAACATCTGGTTTGTCAAAGATATTTTCGTCTCTGTTTGCACTAGAAACCATGGCAAACACCCTATCACCTTTTTTGAGTGTTTTATTATGAAGCTCATGTTCTTTTTCCACATTTCTCACGAGCGAGTTTGTTGGCCCGTCATATCTCATTATTTCTTCTATGGTAAGATCAAGTAGATCAGGGTTTTTAAGAAGTTTTGATAGTTCTGATGGATTTTTAATCAGAGTGAGAATCCCGTTTGATATTAGATTGGTAGTAGTTTCATGACCAGCAAATAAAATTAACATGCAAGTCGCAATCAATTCATCATCAGAAAACTTATCGTTTTCATAAGATGCATTTATCAAATCCATTAGAAAACCTTCGGAAGGATTTGTTCTCCGCTCTTCGATAATTTCCCTAAAGAAAGAAACCATTTTTCTACATCCACGAGATGCTTTCTCATACTTATGCTTATCATTCCTAGCGCCGCCAATAAATTTTGACATATCATCTGACCATGATTTAAATTCGTCTAGCATGTTTATTGGAACGCCTAGTAGGTGCATTATAGTAAGTGCAGGAATGGGAGAAGCATAATGATTAACTAAGTCAGTTTCCCTTATATTTTTTAGTTTAGATAATGTGGCATCCGTTATTGCATTTATTTTTGGCTGCATTTCGTTAATAGATTTTCTTGTAAACGCAACCATCATTATCTTTCTCATTCTAGTATGATCGGGGGGATTTCTGAATGCAGCCCATAGATTTAAATATTTTACAATTTCTGCTAATAGCTTTGCTTCCTTGGTAGGGAGTTTACTATAAAAGTTGTTTAACCTATCAACAGTAATATTATCACTGGAAAGTATAGATCTAACGTCATCGTATCTCGTAATTATCCATGATTTCAATTTCGTGTGCCAATGTATAGGATCTTCGTTTCTAAGTGCTAAGAAATAGGGATAAGGATTAGCCAAAGTTTTTGGATCAGATGGGTCGTAGTTCATACTAAGTCACTTACAAAATTTTTCCATGTAGCCATATAGTTGACAAATGTTTCTGATAAACCTTCTTTCAAAAGATGATCCCTTGTGACAGGAGCAGAGTAGGGCTGAAAGTTTGATCCTTCAGCCTTTAGGCGGTTTGGAAATCGATGATCTAAAATCGCAGCTCTCCCTAAACAGAAAAAGTCGACTTTATTATTTTGTAAAATCTCTATATCTTCATAAGAAAAAATCTTTCCTGCTACGGTTAATAACTTTGAACCTCTGTCGATAGTTGTAAATAGTTTTAACAAGCTCTTACCTGTGAAAGGTCCATCATCAACCAATTTAAACGAATCCCAGAGTGAAATATCGATAAAATGAATATTATTATTTTCACAAAGCGTTTTATACAGTGTTATCATTTCGTTAGTATCTAAACCAAACCTTTCTGGAGAAATCCTCACACCAATCAGAAAGTTGGAGGAAGTCTTTTCTTTAATTTCCTCGATAATATCTATTAGAAACTTGGCTCTGTTTTTGAAAGAACCTCCATAATCGTCTTCTCTTTTATTGAACTTTTTAGAAAGGAATTGACCGATGAGATAGCCGTGAGCAGCATGCAGTTCTATGCCATCATAGTTACATTGGTGTGCTCTAATGGCACATTCTACAAACGCCACTTTCATTTCTTCAATTTCTGCTATCGACATCTCTCTTGCAGACTTTTCTGAATTCATACTCGGACCTATTTTATCTCCTGAATAATTTATGTCTGCCCTTATCCCTGCATGGAAAATTTGTGCTATAGAAAGTGCCCCTAAATTGTGTAATCTCTCATTTAAACGATGGTGGCCATCTTCGTGTTTAGGATCATATATGCCAAGTTGTCCTTTCCAACCAATTCCAGATTTTAACACTGGCATGGCGCATGTCATTGTTATTCCAAAACCTCCTTCGGCCCTTTTTGTAAGCCAAATAAACTCATCATCAGAAATTCTCCCTTGGTCAGGACTTTGCATATTGGTGAGTGGTGCGAGCAGAAATTTATTTTTTGCTTTTACACCGTTTGAAAATGTGAGGTCTTTAAATAATTGCTCCATAGTTATATATTAAAACAGACTCTCTTTTGATCAAAGGTCTATTAATGCATTTAAAAAATTTATTGCGGTTTGAAATTGTATTAATTTTTTTTGCATCTCCTTTATTTATAAATAACCTTTTTGCAAGTGAAAGATATACAATTGCAAATTCAAAAGCACTTAAATTTACCTACTATGTGAGTGGCGTTCCTTTATATGGTCAGTTTTATGTAGACTCATCGTATTTCACTATCGATTTTACTGAAGAACAGCAATCTAAGTTTTACATTAAAGTAGATATCAGAAAAAGTACTGCAGGTTTTCCTTTGGCTACCAGCGCCATGCTGGGACAAAGTGTATTAAATGCAAACAAATACCCATTTATGGAGTTTAAAAGCACTAGTATTTCTAAAAAAGATAAGGGATATCGAGTAAGCGGCCTACTCGAACTGAAAGGAGTACAGAAAAATATTGTTATTATGGTTTTTACCAAAGACAAATACAGAAAAAATGCAAAAACTCTTTTGTTTGAAATAGTGTCTTCTATTAACAGATATGACTTTGGCGCCAATGGATTTCCTTTTCTTGTTGGCAAGGAAATTAAATTAAATTCTAGTATAGAGTTAGTAAGAGGGGATTAATATGGCAAGGCATCGAGGAAAATTTGATAAAAATAAGATTGAGCCCTATGAACTAAGTAGAAGCAGAATTGAAAACTTTGTCAAATGTAAAGCTTGTTTTTTCATGGAACAAGTGGAAGGCATAAAGTTCCCTTCTATTCCGGGATTCAATATAAATGAGGCTACTGATATATTGCTCAAAAGGGATTTTGATAAATACAGAGAAATTGGAGAGCCTCATCCTTTTTTGGTTGCCAAAGGACTAGACTTTCTCATTCCCTTCTATCATGAACACTTTGAATTATGGACGCAAAGCTTGCATTTTGGGGCAAAAGATAGGCTTAACTTTGTGGATCCTAAAACAAATCTAAAAGTTGGTGGTGGTCTCGACGACGTTTGGTTAAATATTAACACTAATTGTTTGCATATAGTTGATTATAAAAGTACGTCGCAAAAATCGGACAAAGGACCTATTACATTGGATGATCCCTGGAAAGCTTCTTATAAAAGGCAAATGGACCTCTATGTCTGGGTTTTAAGAAAAAAAGGCTTTCATGTTGATGATGTGGGTTACTTCTTATATTGCGATGGCGATAGGTTTAGCGACTATGATTTTTTATCAAGTACTACCGCATCTATGAATTTTAAGATGACTTTAATTGACTATAAAACTAACGACACCTGGATAGAGCCGACCTTGCAAGATATAAGCGAGTGTTTGAACGAGAGCAACAGACCTCAGCATTCAGATTATTGTGAATATGGAAAATTTCTCACTCAAAGTTTAAATCAATGAACTCAAAATACTATCTGTATTATTAAGAATCTCAATGTTAAGACCAGCGACTGATTTATATTTTTCCGAGTGATTTTTAAGTTCGCTCTGGCTAATGATTTCTTGGATATTATTAAAAGTTCCTCCACAACGGTCTTCAACTACTTGTAAAAGAGCATCGGGACCAGAACTTCTATTTGCTAATGTTATTTTGGCGGTTAGGGGAAGCATCTCTCTTTCATAGCTCAATAAAGCTTTTTCATTGAGTCCATTTACTTTTAAATGAAACGCAAGTTTTCTAGCATCAATGATAGCTTGGCTGGCACCATTTGATCCAACTGGATATGTTGGGTGGGCAGCATCACCTAACAGTGTTGTTCTTCCAAACGTCCATTTTTCTAATGGATCTCTGTCAACCATTGGATACTCATAGATTGAGCTTGTTTCTGAGATAAGGCTTAAAGGATTTATCCATTCAAAGGACCACTCGGTAAAGCTACCTATAAATTTTGATTTATCTACCTTTTTACTCCAGTCACTTTTCATATATATTTTTTCAGGATTGAATTTTAGTTCCGCTATCCAGTTTATTTTTGCATTCCCATGATCGTCTTTTTGAGTTATTGGATATGAAACAAATCTTTGCGTATCATGTCCAATCATCACCATAGAAGCACCAGTCCTAAAAGGAGGAGCAGATGTTAGTCCGCGCCATAAAATTGCTCCGTTCCAGAGAGGGTCGCCTTCATCTGGGAATAACTGTTTTCGAATATTTGAATTTATCCCATCACAAGCAACGAGAATATCGCCATTAAAGACTTCATTTTTTTTTGTATTCTTATTAAAGTATTGCAATTCTACTGAAGAGGATAAATTTTTGAAGCCAGTAGCTCTAATACCCAAACTAACAGAGCTTTTTTTCGAGCGCTCAATAAGAGTATCATAAAGTAACTTTTGGAGTTCTCCTCTATGGACAGAAAATTGTGGTACATTGTACCCTGCTTTTAAGCCCCGTTCTTCAGTCCAAATTTCCAAACCCTTTTTTGAAAATAATCCAAATTCCTCGGTTTGCACCCCAATTCTTGTCAGATTATCATTTAATTCTAATGCAAAAAGCTCCCTTACGGCATTAGGTTGTAGGTTTACTCCAACTCCTAGGGGTTCAATAGATACTGAGGTTTCAAATATTTGAAATGGTATTTTAAGTTGTTGTAGGGATAGTCCCAAACACAATCCACCTATTCCCGCTCCACATATTAGAACTGTCATTTAAAATAAATCTCTGTTGGATGATATATATAAACCATAATAAGTCTCTACTCAATTAACGTACAATGGTAGTGCCGTGGAAAATGTCCAAGCTAATGTAATTCCATTAGCAAGGCCTGACGAAAGAGTATTATTGTACTTTCTACCTATGATATTTGCTAAAAATCCAAATATTAATGCAAAGGCAAGAAATAGAAGTATTGCGTATCCCATGATAAACAGTTGGGAAATATTTAATAAGATTGAGGCTGATAAGGAGATTATTAGAAACAGTTTAAATATATTTCCTACGATCCAACCATTTGAATAATTATCGTAATACATTTGCATTAGTACCATCAACGGGATAGATCCAATTAAGCAAGAGAAAAACACAGTTACTCTGGTTCCGGTCAAAAGAAACGAGCTCACGTAGTTATCCAAAATGAATCCAAAGACAATACAAAACAAAATAAATAAAAAGGCAAATAATGGAAAATTAAATGATTTTGTTAACTCCTTAAACTGGGTAGGCGGTAAGCTGAAAAACAGAACTATGGATATTAGGATCATTTGATTAATGAGATGATTGTGGGCGGGGAAATTAACAAATTTAAATGTAAAGTTATACAATATAAGTGGTGGGAGTGCACAAGCGATAATATTTATGGAAAAGAACCGCATATAACGAAACTGATATTTTCCTGAGGTTTTTTTAGGTAGGAACTTGGTCAGCGATATAATAAGAAAGAAAACACTAAAAAATAAAATACCTGTCCATATTCCAATATTGTTTCCAATAAATATCTGCTTATCCTTTTTAAGGAAATTAATCCAGTCCACCAGCTCTCTCTGAGTGCGAACAGAATATAAAACTCCTACATGGTCCGCGTTCCCTATAAAATCCACTTTTCTAATAGTATTATCATCAAGAGCTCCATAAAATCTTCCCTCCTTTGGATTATCAACTCCAATATCTTGTAAAATTTCTAAGGATTTCAATCTCAATTGAGGTTCCCACTGACCATTAAGAATGAGGACATTTTTAGGTTCTTTTGCTTTTAAAGCGTCAGTATAAGCTGAAATAGCAACTGCGCTATTAAGACTAGGATTCAAAGAGGCTGACCTGATTATTATATCGGATGCCATTGAATGGCCAATTATCATTGAAAAGCTGGGGCTAAGTTTTAATAAATAATGAGAGATTATCTCATTCGTTTGATTAACGAATTTCTGCGTCGCTCCCTCAATTGTTGTAATATCTCCTGAGTACGGTAAAGGATGACGCCCATGCCCTAAAAAATCAAAACGAACCGTTAAATAGCCAGCCTCTGCAAGAGCTACAGCTATTGGTCTCATAAAACTAGTAGATCCAGCAAATCCATGTGCTAAAAATACTATGCCCTTAGTTTTTATATTGTCCTTGAAAGTTAGAGTGACGGGAGTTTTGTTGACGAACTCTCTGACACTCGTCAAATTTCTTTCAGCAAAATTGAGTTTCCAAAACGCAAATAGGGCTATTAAAATCAATATAAGGCAAAAAGCTTTATATATAGAGTTCTTAGAGCTTTTTAACAAATACAACTTATCCTTGCGCGCTGGGCTTTTCAAAAGTGTATCTAAAAGTACAGCATTTTCCACCACTCATGATAGTGGTTTCTCGATTAAGTCTTGCATCTTGGTTGAATCCTTCAATCATTGAGGCATCTCTATTGCAAGACAAAACAGCCCCAAGGTCTTGTATTCCTAACGCCTTATACATTTCGGCATATCTACACCTTGTTACATTGAAATCTAGTTTTGTATCATTCTTCTCCAGCAAGTCTATTTCCAGCGCTCCATCTTGAGTCCAGAACTTTAACGTTTCAAGAAAAGAAGAAACATCATTTCCATATTCTTTCGCCAGAGATGAGCCTTGATTGCGAGCTAGCTCCATAACTGTTTTTTCTAAAATCGGTATTATTTTTTCTTTTCCAAAGGTTTTTATTAGGGCATCTACAAAAGGTGCGATGATTCTAGCTTCTGTTTCGCGCCGGGTTAAAACTCCAATTTTTTGCGTTAGTTCATCTTTTAACTTTCTGTCGCTTTCCATTTATTATCTCCAAATTAAACAGTTACTTCCTAAATCACTGCAATGCTAACTTTCCCATGATCAGAAAGAATATGGTTTATCTTATCCCCCACTTTTGCTTGTCTTACTTTAAAGACACTTCCCGTTATTATAATCATTCCAGGTTTCAGTTCACTTTTACGCGAGTTTAGCTCATTGATCAACCAGCACAGATTTTCAAAAGGCTTCGCGTCAAGCACGCCAGTTGTTAATCTTGGTTCATTATTCCATTCACAGGTCGATTGTATGTCTAGGAAATTTTTTTCCTGCCAATTATTTATTGGATCTCCTAAAACTAGGCCACCAGACCACGCATTATCACAGGCTAGAGAAAGTGGATCTAGACCATCATAATTTGCACCCCTATCATCTATGAGCTCGATAGCGGGTAAAACATTTAGAATATCGTGAACAATATTTTCTGAGTTTCGTTGGATAGAGGGATCTATAATGCGTTCGGATAGTTCAAAGGCTAATTCAAACTCGACACTCATTCTATGGTAGTTCTTTAGAACTATTGTCTTAGGACTATTAAAAATCTCATTCTTAAAAAGCCCACCATAAACTGGGTGACTGATTTTGTGATAGTCTTGTTGTATTTTAGAAGATAGGGCAATTTTGTACCCTCCAAGTGATCCTCGGGGTAACTTTTGCCGCAATTGCGTCTGAACTTTGTAAGCTTCATCGAAATCTTTTGGTTTCATATCTTTTTCAAGATTTACAAATCTATCACCGGCTTCGTGCGCCTCAAAAAGAAAATCACTTATTTTGTCAACATTTGATTTCATGTACCTTATGTAACATTTTTTTTCAACTTTCCAAAAGCTTTAGTATCCATTGCGTTCTAGCATTCGCCTGAGCGATCATTGCTATTGCAACCTGTTCCAATATTTTCGCTTTTGCCAATTTCATACTCTCCGCGGCAAAATCTGCGTCTTCAATAGTACTTCTGGATTTAATCAAGTTGACTTTACTATTATCCAGGTTGGACATTATGAAATCCAGTCTATTTGATAATGCGCCGGCTGCACCCCTTTTTTCATTAATATCTTCTATCGCAGTATCAATGATGCCCAAATAGTTCTGGGCGTTGCTTCTCGTCGTTAAATCTTGTGTTAATCCCAGTGTAGAGGCGCTCAGAGTATAGGCTTGAACTTCCAGCGTGTTACCGGATCGAGGTCCAATCTGAAGATAATGCAGGTTTCCATCAAATACTGGTTTGCCCCCGAAAGAGGTAGTGCTACCGATGCGAGTAATTTCCAACTCTAGTTGCGATAACTCGGAGTCTAACGCCAATCTATCAGCGGCAGAATTCGTATCACTTATAGCTTGGATAGTAAGCTCGCGCATTCTTAGCAAGATAGATTGCACTTCAGATAAACTTGTTTCCAAAGTGTCTATTAAAGATTGTCCGTCTTTTGCATTTTTCGAAGCGGTCTCTATTCCTTGGATCTCCGCATTCAGTCTCATTACTTGATGAATTCCGGCAGGATCATCAGATGCCTTGTTAATTCTTTTACCAGTGGACAAACGTTCCATAGCTTCATCCATCAAACTTGATGAACGACCCAATGCAATCAATGCAAATCCAATTGCACTGTCATTATTTATAGTTAATGACATACCAACCCCATTATCCCAATTCTATAAACGACAAAAATTACTAAATTTATATTTATATATTTTGTTTAATTCAAAATATGAACTAAGCTTTCCCTCAAAAAAAAGGAAAAATTAATGAAACTTTACCAATTTGATTTAGCTCCAGCCTCTAAGAGAGTTACTTTCTTTCTCGAAGAAACAGGAATTGAGGTACCTATAGTGCAACTTAATGTTAGAGATGGGGATCAATTTGAAGAGCCTTATAATTCACTTAATCCATTCCATTGCATTCCTTTTCTTGAATTAGAGGATGGGACTGTAATTACCGAAAGTGTGGCAATCTGTCGATTTTTAGAAGACATTAATAACACTTCAAAAAAGTTATTTGGAAAGACTTCTAAAGAAAGAGCAACTATTGAAATGTGGAATAGACGATTAGAAATTGATGGGTATATTCCCCTTATTAATGGCATCAGAAATAAATTTGAGAGATACAAAGGAAAAGTTTTACCCGGAACGCGTAACGATTTACCACAAGTTCCTGCAATAGCAAAAAGAGGAATAGACTCTTGCCGAATTTTGTTTGAGAGACTAAACGCTCATTTAAATACGTCCCCCTACGTAGCCGGTGAAGCCTTAAGCATCGCTGACATAACCGGCCACGAGGTAGTACAGCTTGCTATTGCTATTGAAATGAATTTCGATGAATTTGAAGAAGTCAAAGCGTGGCATGAGAAACTGGATAAAAGGTTCAAGTTAAATGAATAAAAAAATATGTATATTAACAGGAGTTGGACCAGAAACTGGTACAGGTGCTGAAATTGCACGTTACTTTTCGGAGAATGGGTATCATGTTGCCATGATTGCTCGAACTGAAGAAAATCTCAAATATTTAGAAAGAAAGTATGACAATACCTCGGCCTATCCTTGTGACGTGGGGAAAATAGTGGATTTTCAAAAAACAATAAATAAAATACAAACCGAGCTTGGACCGGCCAACGTTGTTATACATAATGCCCCCCTGGGAACGCGAGGACCCATCCTTGATTTAAGCTATGAAGATTTGGAAAAAAATTTTAGAGTTAACACAACCGCCTTACTTATTTTATCACAAGCGACACTTCCAAAAATGTTAGAACGAAAGAGCGGAACGATTATTGTCACTGGCAATACGGCGGCGGAAAGAGGAAAAGATGGATGGGGGTTTTTTGCTGCTTCTAAATCAGCTCAGAAGATATTAGCAGAGTCTATGGCTAGGGAATTTGGGCCAAAGGGTATACATGTAGCATATATTATCATAGATGCCTTAATTGATACCCCAAGAACACGACCTCGTCTTGCCCCAAATAAGCCAGACAAATTTTTTGCTTCCCCAAAAAATATAGCAAAAGAGATTTTTAATGTGGTCAAGCAGGACAAATCTACGTGGTCCTTTAGAGTGGAATTACGTCCTTATGGAGAGTATTGGTAATCTCTCCATAAGGAAAAGAATAATGCATTAACAAGAATTAATTATAACCTACAAGGTCAAGGGCTTTTTTGCATTTTTCTGTTTCATATGTTGATAGGCCCAGATTAACCTCATGATGACACAGCATTGTAAGCTCATCTACTTTTAGTAAGGTTTCCCTGTCAAGAGATGCAGTTTGAATTCCGTTACTTATTTTTTCAGAAAACCATGCTGATTTAGGATCACACGAATGGGTCCAAAGCCCTTCAGCAAAAGATGTCGTACTAAAACAAAAAAGCAAGATTGCTCCTAATAAATTTAGTTTCATACCTATACTCCTTTAAACTTTCGTATTCTATCATATCAAATAAATGATATTTTGGAAAGGTATAAATTTTGAACCTTTTATTTAAGAAGATTTAAGAAAATAAGCTTATCAAATTCCCAGTCAATTATCACTTTTCGTTCAGGTAAACTATCAAAAATATGAATTATTTTTTTAAAGTTTTTTTTGTGAAATCTTACTGTCAATTTAGGAGAATTGCGTGTGTTGAAATCAACAATTAACGTTTTAACCAAATTCAAAAAGTTTTTTTTAAGTTTTATATTCTTAATTTTAGTAACTAAAAATATTCCGAGTGAGAGCATAACAAAAAATTGCTCTACATACCCGAAACCGTGGATATTTTTCCCCGAAAAAATATTTGTGGACATAATTTTTGTTTCTTTCAAAGTTAAACTGCCTTGATTTAAATTTTTTAGAAATTTTACTTGCTCAAACGTTTCACGAATTGTGGATTTTTCTCTATAAAGAGGGACTAAAACTGAGTTTAGAAAATTCGTCTTATTGTTTAGTGGAAACTCGATAGATTTCCCTAGCTTTACATACAATAGGATCATGTCCACATTTGTGCTCACCAACCAAGACTTCTTGCCACTTAGTAACAATATTTTTTTTTTATTATCAAAAGTAGTTTTCAAAGGGGCATCAGAGATTTCTCTAACTGCTAGAGAAATAGTTGCTCTTATTTTTTGCTTGAAATGATATCTAATTGCACATTGATAAGCAGAGAAAAAAATCCACGAAAGATTATTTGAAACTGATGCTACGGTAACCAGTGTTCTTATATAATCGACTTTTGATAAATCTTTTTCATTCCAAAAATGTAGAAAACGCTCCTCTTTTTGGAGCCGGGAAGCAAGGATTTTTTTGTCAACAAGCTTATCAATTGAAGGTATTTTTAATTGGCAAGTGATTTAATCAGTCCTAACAAAATTTTTATATTCTATCTAAATAGAGAAAACATGCTTTACATGTTTCTCTAAAGTCCATATTAGATAGTACAAATTTTTTTTAAACCATTAAAGAGGCAGGCAGTGATAAAAACAGCAATATCGATATTAGCTGAGCGCTATCAAAATAATTCTCTTAGTAACCAGCTCTCTATCTCGCTACTGAGGGTCGAGATACTTGCTGGACTGACGGTAGCGATAGCATTAGTACCTGAGGCAGTTGCATTTGCTTTTGTAGCTGGAGTAGAGCCGCTTGTTGGATTATATGCCGCTTTTATTGTTGGTTTGGTTACCGCTCTTTTTGGTGGAAGGCCAGGGATGATCTCGGGTGCGACGGGTGCTTTGGCTGTAGTTATGATTTCACTTGTATCGGAGCACGGTGTTCAATACCTATTTGCGACTGTAATCCTTATGGGTATACTTCAGATATTTGCTGGTGTTTTTAAGCTAGGAAAATTTATTCGGATGGTTCCTCAACCAGTGATGTTGGGTTTTGTTAATGGGCTCGCAATAGTAATAGGCCTCGCCCAAATAAGACAATTCCAATTTGAAACTGCAGAGGGCAATTTGGAATGGATGAGCGGTATGTTATTAAGCACTTCGGTCTTAATAGTCTGTATTACAATGGTTTTAATTTGGCTTACTCCAAAAATAACACGACTATTGCCTGGACCTTTAGCAGCAATAATAATTGTCAGCCTAGTTGTTATTTATTTTGATATTCCTGTTCCATCCGTGGGAGATCTCGCCCCGGTAGCTGGTGGTTTACCACTTTTTTCTATTCCGACGGTTCCTCTTAACATAGAAACTTTATATATAATTTTCCCCTACGCGATAGTGCTGTCTGCTATTGGACTAATTGAAAGTCTTTTAACTCTGAACCTTGTTGGGGAAATCACAAATAAAAGAGGTGGAACAAGACAAGAATGCATGGCGCAAGGCGCTGCAAATACCATTACGGGGTTTTTTGGTGGTATGGGTGGATGTGCAATGATTGGTCAGTCTATGATTAATGTTAAATCGGGCGGAAGAACAAGAATTGCCGCTACGGCAGCCTCTCTTTTTCTACTTTTCTTTATTTTGTATGGCAGTGCGCTTATTGAAGCCATTCCGATAGCCGCTTTAGTGGGCGTTATGTTCATGGTGGTAATTGGTACCTTTGCTTGGAATTCTATCAGCTTAATCACAAAAATCCCAAAATCTGATGCTCTTGTTATCGTCTTAGTAACTGTTGTCACAGTTCTCGAAGACTTAGCTGTTGCTGTTTTAGTAGGTGTTATAGTTTCTGCTTTAGTATTTGCCTGGAACTCTGCTATAAGGATACGAGCCGTCGAACGCCCCTCTATAAGAACAAAGGGAGCTAAGGTTTATGATATTGAAGGACCTCTTTTTTTTGGATCTGTCGAAAGTTTTGTTGAAATTTTCAAACCAGATAATGACCCGAAAACAGTTATTCTAGATTTTGCTAAGTCAAAGGTAGTTGATCAATCGGCGTTGAAAGCCATTGAAGATATTGCTGAAAAATATCAAAGTTCTGGAAGAGAGGTGAAATTACGTCACTTAAGCCGTGATTGTCATGACCTCTTGACAAAAACTGGTCAGCTTATGGTAGACAGCGATGACGATCCAACTTACCAGATAGCTGTTGATTATAATGTAAAGACAGGCGTCCTAGCTAAATAATTTAGTCTTATTAATTTAATTGGTGGGCAATTGCTTTTCTACTAGCCTAGCTAAAACTGATGCACCCACCGGAATTATATCTGGATCTAGTCTAAACTTAGGGCTATGCAGTGGTTGTGTTTCACTGTGGCCAATCCTACAGTATGCCCCTCTAACATGTTTCAACATATCTGCAAAGTCTTCAGAGCCAGTAGCTGGCCGTGCAGTTCTTATAATATTTTCTTTTCCAACAATTTCTTCTGCGGCATCCATATAACAATCACTTAGTTTATTATCATTATGTAGAACATCAAAAGTATTTCGAAGATCAGGAATTACCTCAACATTATAGGTTGCTTCAAGCCCTCTGCATATCGCTTTTACACGATCTTCAACTAACGCATAAACTTCTTCGGAAAAATACCGTATCGTTCCACAGATGGTAGCTTCCTCAGGAATTACATTGTACGCCGAGCCAGAATGGATCTGAGTTATTGATAAGACAACGCTTTCTAGAGGTGGCGTATTTCTTGAAACTATAGCCTGCATTTGGTCAATCATGTTTGCGCAAATAATAATCGGATCTATTGATTGGTGAGGCATAGCAGCATGACTTCCTTTTGCATTTATTGTGATATCAAAAAAAGAAGCACCAGCCATGGCTTTGCCTTTGCATATTGAAATCTCACTATGTCTACCATTTGGAGAATTATGTATTCCATAAATTTCAGAGCATGGAAACTTTTCAAATAAACCCTCTTTTAGCATAAGTCGTGCTCCACCCAGGCCTTCCTCAGCTGGTTGAAAAATTAAGATAGCCTTACCTTTAAAATTGCGGGTTTCACACAGATGCTTTGCTGCCCCCAGCAACATTGTAGTATGTCCGTCGTGCCCACAGGCATGCATTATGCCTCGATTTTTTGAAGCATAATCTAGGTTAGTTGTTTCCTCAATTGGAAGCGCATCCATATCTGCTCTCAGCCCAATTTTATTAGCACCTTGTTGTTTGCCATTTATAACAGCTACTACTCCCGTCTTCCCTATTTGCGTGTGTATCTCGTCTACACCAAAGTCTAGAAGCTTTTCTTTTACTATTTCAGATGTTCTTACCTCTTCAAACCCTAATTCAGGATGCTGGTGAAGGTCTTTAAAGATTTTTTTTAGTTCATTGGATATTTTGTCTATTTCTGGTAAAATATTCATATATTAATTCCTGCTTTAATAAATTGCGATAACTAGCATGCAGAGAATATGAGCTTAAATTATTTATAAATTTTAACAAGCTAATTGGAGAAAAAATTGTCAAAGGCAATCATTGTAAGTGAATATGGTTCCTCAGAAGTCTTGTCCCACCAGGAAAGAGACATCAGGGAACCTTCTGCTAATGAAATTAGAATTAGAAATACGGCTATAGGTGTAAACTACCATGACGTATATGTACGATCGGGACTTTACAAAACATTGACTTTACCCGGTATTCCAGGGTGCGAAGCCAGCGGTATAGTCGAAAAGATTGGGGATAATGTTCAAGGCTTTGTGATTGGAGAAAGAGTAACGTTTTGCACAAGAGAATATGGTGCCTACGCAACGCACATAAATATATCACATGATAAAGTAATTAAGATCCCTGATTTTTTAAGTGATGAATTAGTTGCGACAAATTTCCTAAGAGCGATGACAGTAGAAATGCTTATGAATCGAATAACATTAGTTGACTCATCAAAAACAATTTTGGTAACAGCCGCGTCTGGGGGTGTTGGTCGCCTACTTTGCCAATGGGCAACCGCAATGGGTGTGAAGGTAATAGGCAGTGTAGGATCACAAGAGAAAATTGAGGAAACGAAATTGAATGGATGTATTGAAACTTTAGTTTCGAGTGACAAAAATTTTAGTGAGAAAGTGTTAGATATTACTAATGGAAAAGGTGTGGATATCGTTTTCGACTCTGTGGGGAATGACACCTTTGCGTCTTCTCTATTATCATTGGCGAATTGTGGATATCTCATTAATTTTGGTCAATCATCAGGTCCCGTCGAACCCGTTTTAATGAGTACATTAGCTGAGAAATCACTATCTATTTCTCGCCCTATACTTTTTCATTATTTTGGTAATCGGAAAAACTATGAAAATATGGCAGCTTCGGTATTTAAAGCTTTTGAAGATGAAATAATTAAGGTTTCGGAATTTTTGCCATTTGATTTGAAAGATGCATCAAATGCGCATGACACTCTAGAAGCTAGAAAGGGCGGGGGAAGTATATATTTAGTCCCTTGATTCAATAAAATGGAAAAAATAGAAATAGGCTGGAAGTATCCTGAAGCTATAATATCATGTAAATGGCTCCAAAAAAATTTAGGAAATAAGAATTTACGTATTTATGATTGTACAACATTTTTGCACTACACAGATGATCATCCTTCTAAACCCTATGACGTTGAGAGCGGCCATCAGGATTATTTAAGGGAACATATTCCTGGGGCATCATTTCTAGATCTTCAAATCCAGATTTCAGATCCAGAAAGTCAATATAAATTTACTTTGCCTGACATTGAGGGCTTAAGTAATAGTTTTGGTAAGTTAGGAATTGGTGACCCATACCATATTATTTTGTATTCAACAAATGGACTTCAGTGGGCCACCCGTGTTTGGTGGATGATTTACATGCTGGGATATAAAAAGGTTAGCGTATTAAACGGTGGCCTAAGAGAGTGGAAACGAAATAATTATGATCTTGAATCTGGAGAAAATTTTTATTCTAAAACAGAATTCTCAAGTTCCAAAAATCAAGGCTTTTTTGTGGGTAAGGAACACACACTAGATACCATGGAAGATGATAGCTGTATTTTAATTAATGCACTGACAAGTGATATTCACAATGGAGAAAGTACGCGTTATGGGAGACCAGGTAGGATCCCGGGTAGTATAAATATTCCATTTAGTGATCTGATGGATATCAGTACGCATATGTTAAAATCACCTAAAGAAGCATTGTCGGTTTTTGCAAAACATAATATCACAAAAGATAGTGAGATACTTAACTACTGTGGAGGTGGTATTGCAGCCACATTGAATGCTTTTGTTTTGTACCAACTTGGTTTTCAGAAATTGAAAGTTTACGATAATTCTCTTAGTGAATGGGCTATGGATAAGAGTCTTCCTATGGAAATGGATTAGGTGTTGATTAAATAATGAAAAATTAAAGAGGTTTTTTTTGGGTAAAGACGTTCCAATACTATATAGTTTTCGTAGATGTCCATATGCCATAAGAGCTAGGTGGGCCCTTCTTGCATCAAATATTGAAGTGGAATTAAGAGAAGTTGTTTTGAAGGATAAGCCACATGAATTCTTGAAGGCTTCAAACACTGGCACCATTCCATGTTTAAAATTAAAGAATAAAATAATTGACGAGAGTATTGATATGATGATTTGGGCTTTAAGAAAAAATGACCCAGAGGACTGGTTAGATATGCCTGCTGAAGGGTACCGTTTAATTGATGAGGTTGAGAAAAAATTTAAACCTAACTTAGACAAAACAAAATACGCTACTCGGTATCCCCAAAATGATAGTAAAGTCAGCAGGAATTTGGCCATAGAGTATTTGATTAATCTAGACAAAAAAATAAAGGGGGAATTCCTTTATGGTGAGCAACCAAAGTTAGCTGATATAGCTATATTTCCATTCGTTAGACAATTTGCAAACATAGATATAAGGTGGTTTAATGAATTTGGGTGGCAAAAGCTTCAAAATTGGCTAAATGCTTTTGTTGGATCAAATATGTTTGATAAATCACAAAAGAAATTTGTCAAATGGAGGCCGGCGGCTGACCCGGTATTTTTCCCTTGATTACCAGAAATGATCTTTCAAATTACTTAATTGAATGCTTAGAAAATATGTCTCAAGCACAATTACCAAGTAAAACTATTCCCAACTTCTCTCTGTCAGATGCCTACAGGACCGCTTTAGAGATTAAAGAAATTCGTGAAAATAAAAAGCAAAAAGCTTCTGGCATAAAAGTAGGTTTTACAAACAAAACAATTTGGGGCAAATACTCTGTAAACGCACCAATCTATGGATTTATGTATTCCTCAACGGTTTTGAACACCAGGCAATCATTTTCACCAGAAAAATTTCTTGAACCGAAGTTTGAGCCTGAGATCTTTTTCAGACTTAAGAAAAAACCACATAGTGAAATGAGTGATATTGAACTAATCGCTTGCTGTGAGAGCTTTGGAATTGGTGTCGAGTTAGTTCAGAGTATCTATAAGGGATGGACTTTTAAGTTACCGGATACAGTTGCCGGATTTGGGTTGCATGGCCAGTATAAAATTTTAGAAGAAATGGCAATCCCATCCAATGAAAACAATAGAGTTGCTCTTATCGATAAATTAAAAAACTTCAATCTTACTTTGGGGAAAAATTCTAAAATACTAGAGCAGGGAAAGTCAAAGAATATATTAGAAGAAAGCCCTTTAGCTGCCCTGAGATCTTACATAGAATTTTGTGAAAAAAATTTAGATTGGTTAGTCCTTGATGGGTTAATTACAACTGGTACTATTACAGACGCTTACGATATAAATAAGGCTGATGTTTTTTCCTGTGAACTTGATCGCTTATTTGAAAAGAAGTTTGTTGTTAAGTTTTAAAGTCACCAGACTTTTCCTCTTGCGATAACTTTAACTTTTTTTATTTTTTTCTCTTCAGTGATAAGATTTACTTCATTAAGCATGTTCGTTACTACGCATGCATGATTAGGGATAATTTCGATTTTTTGTCCAATTACTAAATTTGTGTTTTGTTCGCTCACAATCGTGCCATGCTCTTCTGTTAATTGTGTAATTCTGAGTTCAGGGTAGTTTACTATAGAACCATGATCATTCATTCCAAAGAGGTCAGACGTTAATACTTTTGACCCAGCATCAATTATGGCTCTGTTTTTTGTCGGAGTTGACACTACAGTTGCTAAAACGGTCAAAGCGATTTTTTTTTCTGAACAAATCTTGTTTTCAACGAGAGATCTATCATTAAATATGTAAGTTCCAATTCTATACTCTGTTGCAACCGGAATATCTTTGACTTTCCACATGTCAGGCGAGCCACCGATAGAAACTGTGTTTACAGCAATATTTTTTGCTTCAATTAGTTTTTTTGCGTCAGTTAAAAAGCTGTTAATTTTTTGAGCTTGAGAAGTAGGTGGGTAGGTCATTAACCCACCGAAAATTAGTCCAGGGCTTCTATTAATCAATTCTGCCAATTCACATGCCTCTTGAGGACTTATGACCCCGCAACGGTGGGCTCCAGTATCACACTCAACTAACACAGGTAAAGCTTCCTTAGCCCCTTCAAATGTCTTTGATAAGCCCTTTATGCAAAAAGAGCTGTCAGCTACGACGGAAACTTTAACTTTCTCACATAGATTTCGAAGAGCCTTTAATTTTTGTTCTCCTATTATATTGTAGGTGATAAGAACATCATCAATACCACCTTCGGAAATTATCGCTTCGGCCTCACTTATTTTTTGAGCCGTAATTCCAACCGCTCCAGCTCCAATTTGTAATTTAGCTAAGGATGGGATTTTATGTGTCTTAATATGAGGTCTTAATTTTATCCCTATATCATCACAATATCTTTGATATGTATGTATGTTTTCTTTGACAATATTTAAATCCACAATAATTGCGGGGGTATCAATCTCTTTGATCAGACTCATTTATTTACTCAGTTATTAACTTTCATTTCTTTTATAGTCTTGAGAGAAATTCTAAAATGAACTTATTGACTTCTTTAGGTTTTTCTTGTTGAACCCAGTGCCCCGCATCATCCAGTAGGCATGCTGATAAAAGGTTTTCATAATTTTTACCAATTCTGTTCCTTAGATCTTCACTGCTTTCATAATTAGATCCTGTGAAGAAATTTACAGGATCATACTCCCCTGTTAAGAAGGCAGAGGGTTGTTTAATTTTTGTATCTGTGAGCTCAAGTAAATCCTCAAAATCAATTTGTTGCGCTCTATATCTATTAAGAGGCCCTCGCATCCCACTGTTCTCAAACTCGCCGACTAGATAGTCCATGTCTTCATTAGTCATCCATGAGGGATAAGTGTCGAATTCAGGTATACCATCTAGATATCTCGCGTTGGGGCCTTTTGAGCTAGCATTTATAGCATTCTCTTTCTGAAACCGCATTCCTCTCGCATCGATCGAAAAATAGGTTAGCTCCAAATATTTTCGTATATTTTCTTCAAACTCTGCTTCAGCAACACCTTCTTCTTGAAAATAGAGTTGATAGAAAAACTTGCCCTTATATATTTTTCTGAAGAGATCAATAGTTGAAATTTTTCCTCTTGGGAAAAATGGTACTGAAAGGCCTAAAACAGCAGATATTCTAGTTTCATTTAAAGCAGCAGTATTCCAGACAATTGGGCCTCCCCAATCTCGACCCATTAAGATGGCTTTTTCAAAGCCAAGAGCATCTATGACACCAATTACATCGTTAGTAAGCTCTCTCATGCTATAGGCTTTAATTTCGTATGGCTTTGATGAACCTCCATATCCCCTAACATCAATGGCAGCAACGGTGTAGCCTTTTCCGGTTAATAAGGGGATTTGATGTCTCCAACTATACCAGCTTTCAGGACACCCATGAACTAAAACGATTAGTGGTCCTGATCCTTCTATTTTTGCCCGTATATCTATATTATTTGATTTTAAAATTTTGAAAGTCATTTCTCATTTACCTTGTTCCTTCCAAGACAGAAACTTTTGCCATCGCTTGCTCTTTTAAACTTTGCATAGCTTTTAACACATCAAGATTAGATCCCGCTGCTTGTTTTGAGGGAAATATTTCAATTATAAACCCCGTATTATCGCTTGATTTAAAAAGATTTCTTTTTAAATCTTCGGTTTCGACAGGCTGAGCTACCGCCTCGACTACAGACCATAAGGAAGGTGCCAATAGGGTGAAATTAATTGCCCTTCCGTACATCAAGAATTCTCGGCCGCTTGCATAGTTGTGACATAAGATGCCATACCGTCTTTGGCTTTTTCATATATCTTCATATGCTCTGATGAATCAAACGCTCTGGACCAAAATAAGTTTGTCCATGTTCCGGAGGCTCTAGCAATATTCATTGCTGACTCTATGTCTTCATCGCTCCTAGCATCTACAACCATAAAAAAGGTGAAGCTTTCGGTGTGTGTAAAAAGAAACTCTCTTATATTCATCTCAAATTGATCAGTGAGGTTTTTAACTATTGGCAGTCTGTCCTGAGGTTTATTAAGCATTCCACTTGCATATTCTGAATTTGTTTTTCCATAAACTATATAGGTGTTCATTTTTTACCTTTATTTTGAATTGTTAAAAGTCTTAGCGTTATCATTTTAAAATCTTTATAAATGTAATACCATAGTGCATGACCACGATACATCAAACCCAAGAAAAATTAAATACTGCCGAGAGTATTTAATGGATTTTAAGATATTTATAGCTCGACAAATCCACAAATTTCTCCAACACACCGAATGGATGACCGAAAATATGAGGTCACCAAAAACAATAGGACTGGCCTGGGTGGCAAGAACATTAATGAATTATTCAAATGCGCAGGTGAGCATTGATATCGTAAATAGAATGAATCTGAAAAAAACCGATCATGTGCTAGAGTTAGGCGTAGGTAACGGATTGGCAATAAAGGAAATCGCAAAAATTAGTGAGAATAAAATAATTGGGATCGAAATAAGTGCAGAGTTTAGAAAAAAATTACTTAATAAACAACTGCCTAAAAACATAGTTATTTTAGCAAATGATGCAAAAGACTTAAGCAATGAAATTTCAGATGGATCTATAGATAAACTTCTAGCGATAAATGTAATATATTTCTTAAAGCCAATAGAAGAATATATCCTTGAGTTCAAAAGAATATTAAAAAAGGGGGGAATTGGTTATTTGGGATGTAAGTTTGAAAGTATAAAGAATTTTGACATTGAAGTTGCCCCTAATAGAGATGAAGGAGCAATCATAACTCAACTATTAAACCTTGGTTTTAGCGCTTCAAGTGAGTTTATAGATTTAGGTGAGGATAGATCGCGCTATACTCTTATTAAATTTGAAAAACTATAGAGAGGAAAAAAGATGGAAAAGCGATATGCAGAGGATTTTAAAAAGGGGGACATTTTTGATCTTGGGGAGTATGCTTTTTCAGAGGATAAAATAATAGATTTTGCAAAAAAGTATGATCCTTTTCCTTTTCATATTAACAAAGATGCAGCTGAAAAAACTGTATTTGGCGGTATTATATCAAGTGGATGGCTAACAGCTCTTATTTGGCTTGGAATGATGCATAAAAGTTTTTTATCCTACGATACGATAATGGGATCACCGGGGCATGAGGAAATGACCTGGCCAAAACCAGTAAGACCTGATGACAAAGTGACTGGTCAATTAGAAATATTGGAGAGTAGAAACTCAAAAAGCAAACCCGGACTTGGTTTTGTTAGATATGAGGCGAAGTTGTTCAATCAAGACAATGAAATAGTGTTTCTCACTAAAAGCACCTTGATGATTAAGTCTCGAATTTAATTTAGATATATTTTGTGACTAATTTGGAAAAGTTTTTTCTTGCACTAAATTTTCGACCTAGAAGAAAAATACCTCCTAATTTTCTTTGAATAAAGAGGATTTGAGGATCGGGTAGCTGAAATTTATCTTTTTGGTTTATTAGTGTTGATGAAAGCAAGTTCAGATCCTCTGTAGAAATACAATTTAGGAAATCAAATTCCTTATTTTTCCTTAAAGGCAAAGATAAGTTCCAGATTATGTCTAGAAGATACTGCTTTACCGAATTACTGGCGTTAGGACTGAAGATCTTCAAAGTTATAAGAGCTTTTTCAACCATCTCCTTTCTATCAAGCGCTAAGCCGTTAAGAATATCTTTAAAGACTTGGATATTTTTTTTAGAGACTTTACTAGTTGCACCAAAGTCCAGTAATACAATTTTTTTCGATGTATCATCAAATAGAAAGTTAGCAAAATTTGGATCTGTTTGAATTAAATTAAATTCAAATATCTCTTTGAAGGCAAGTTCTACTAAATTATTTATTATTGAATTTTTTGTTCTTTGATCATGATGTGCGACCTGATCAATTGTTATCCCATTATGATACTCCATTGCCAAAATTTTTGTAGTGGTAAGTTTTTTATTAATCTTTGGTACAACAAATTTTTTATCTGTTTTAAGTAGTTGATGAAAATTTTTCTGGTGCGCTGCTTCGAGCAAGTAATCGGTTTCGTTTAGTAACTGTGTTTTCCCAGCTTCAAGTAGTTTATCAAAATCAAAGGATTTTGGTAAGATTCCAAGGTTTTTAGTCACCAGTCTAATATTATTAATATCACTTTCAATGCTCTCTCTAATTTTTGGGTATTGAATTTTTAATATTAACTCCTTATTGCCGTATTTACACTTGTGCACCTGACCAATTGAAGCAGCAGCGATTGGCGTTTCATTGAATTCGGTGAAGATATCTAAAAAATCATCACCATAATTTTCTCTCAAGACCTCACCAAGTTGATAATTTGGCATATGAAAGTTTTTATTTCTTAAGTCACCAAGCATTTTACTAACTTGTTCTGGCAAAAAGTCATTTGCTTCAAGAGATAATAATTGCCCAATTTTTAATGCTGCACCTCTTAATTTTGCGAGTTCTTCTATAAAGGTTAGGATATTTTTTTCTTGAACGAGGAGGTTTTTTATTGATGGAGACCTGCCACCCAATAATTCCTTTGTTCCGTCAAAAACAATAGAGCTAGCAAATTTAATTGCTATTTTGCCAAAACTTGATGCCCTACTAACTCTACCTTTGGGCACTGGTAACGATTTAGATACACTATTTTTCTGATCCATTAATGATCTGGTTTAAAGATGAAAGTTGTTTCCCTATTTCTATTTAGAGTTGCTATACATGAAGCATACCAGTTTCAGAAAGTAACCATAGAGTACCGTTAAAAAAGCAACGCCAAAAGCTGGTCCAATAGCGTCATTGGCCAAAAGATTTTTAAGTTCACCTGCCATTAAAACTAAGCCAATAAGAAAACCCAGCCAACCTACCATAACGGCTGCATCTCCAGTTAGTGAAATTGTTCTTTCATCAAATTTTCCTTTGCTCATAGCTAGTGCAGCAAAGAATGATGCGACAACAACTACTATAAGAGAAGGAAGGTCTATAAATGCTCCAGGGTTTCCACCTGTGATTGCCGCATACATCATTACGCCAAACACCCCAATTAGTCCTAAAAAAAACATGAAATATCTCCTAAAAATTTTTATCAACGGTAGCACTCAAAAAATAATAGGCAAGCATAAAGATTTTAAACTTTTATTTCTGGTCCAGCTCCATTGGGCAGTTGGGATCATTGGACCATTCGAGAAGCGAGTTATCATATAGAAAGAGTTTTTCAATGTCGAAAATCTTGGCAACAAAAAAAACAGTTGTGGCCGCTATACCACCTCCACAATAGCTAACTATAGACTTATCAGTATCAATTAGGGGTTTTATCATAGCATGCATTTCGGATGGAGGAAGGAAGTTACCGGTATCATGATTAAGTAAATTTAGTGCAGGAATATTTATGCTTTTTGGTATTCTTCCAGGTCTGCCGTAATGAGTTCCCCCACCAAAAAATTGTTTACGTGTTAGGGCATTTACAAAAATAAATTCGTCATCTTTAAGAGCTTTTTTCATTTTATTTTTATCAAAAATTGTTTCTTGACTGCGAGCTCCTTGAAAATTTCCTTTAGTAAACACTTCTTCTCCTGTTGATAGAGGAAAACTCTGTTCTTGCCATGAGGCCAACCCGCCATTCATAATTTTTACATTCTTGGCCCCAGACATTGTTAACACCCACCACGCTCTTGTAATAGCCATGTGAAACCCAGACCCATAAAGAATAATTTCATCTTCATTATTTATCCCAATGCTCGACAGTTTTTCATTTAATTTTTCTTGCGAGACAATTGAAAAAGGTATGGGATTATCCTTTTCGGATAGATCATCAACCATATGTAAATAA
>CACBBC010000002.1 GCA_902537415.1 uncultured Alphaproteobacteria bacterium
AAACCTCGCTGCTGAAGACCACGGTCCTCGGTATTCTAATTTTTTATAGATATTAAGTGATTTTTCTATTTTTCCAATATTCTTATATGCTAAAGCTAGGTTTGCCTTAGCTTGTTGGTAGTATGGCTCTTCTGTTACTATTACTCGTAACAGCTTTATTGCTTCCTTTAAATGGCCCTTTTGTAACTCAATATTAGCAATATTCATCTTTGCTGCGATCAGGCTCTTATCTATTTTAAGTGCTTTTTTGGAATGCCAAACGGCTTCGTCTAAACGCCCCAATCGTCTGCTTACAATCCCAACTAGGTTAAAATATTTTGCGTTGTTAATATTAGCCGATCTTATTTTTTCACAAATGCTCAGTGCTTCTTTATAAGCACCGGATTTAGCTAGCTCAATGGCAACCAAAAATTCTCTTGAAAGAACATTATCTTTTTTTTTTGACTCATTTGATCTCCACTAAAAAAAAGGGCGGGATATACCCGCCCTTTTAACGTTAGTCAGTTGCTCAATTTAGAACTTGAATGACGCTGTCAATGTTGAAGAACCTGTGCTTGTCATCACAGCACTTATGGTCCCTGCTGAACCCAGAGGTCCAGAAGCACCAATAGTTGTCAACGCATCATCTTTGTTGTAACTACCGGTTAGCGTGATGGTTGGTGACATCGCTATTGAACCACTAGCTACGAGGTTATCACCTCCTGAACTTGTACCAGCTTTCTCTTGGTAAGTAATACCAACAGAGGTACCACCACCTGCGTAGTTGATACCGACAGTACTGATGCTTTTGTGCACTGCTTTAAGAGCAAACGCATCGGTAATAGATTTCGCGTCAGCTGTACCCGCAGCAGTCCAGGAAGCTGTTGTACCATCAGCACTCATAGACGCCGCACTGTAGGTAAGAACTTTGTCCTGAAGCCCATCAGAGTTTTGCGCATTAGTTGCACTCAACGTCATTCCGCCACCGAGATCTACTGCAGCTGCAAGACCCATTGAGTAGGTAGTACCAGCGTTAACCCTGCTTATAGTTAGGCCAACACCACCAAGGCTTGTACCGATTGAGAAACCTAAATCTCCGTCAGCTTGCCATCCAAGACCGTAGGACATTGTTCCGTACGCTCCTTTGATACCGATTGTTTGGCTTTTTGGTTCTAAGTTATCGCCATCCATCTCATTATCAACCTGAACAGTAGCTCCACCTAGTGCCATAGTGGCCTGAAGCTGTGTATCAGCTGAGTTTGTATCAAGCGCAACATCCATACCGTATATGGCAGATACAGCAGAAGTAGCAGCGTGCTGTGTCTTACCAACAGACAGAGTCAACGTTCCATTACTTACTGCAAGTGTACCTCCGGAAACGGATCCACCACCTAGATTAATTGATCCGCTAGTAGTTGCTGTCCAGCCGTCACCAGCCGACATTGCAACGCCCAATGAAGCAGATGTATTGATAGAAGCTGTCGTTTCTGTAGCTTCGGAACCAGCGTCTTGCGCATCAGCAAAAGCTTTTACGTCTGCTGCAAGGTCAGCGTTTGCTGACGCATTTGGAGTCTCACCGTTACCTGCTACTTCCATAAGAATGTCCATAGCCTCAGAGTGTGAACCACCCAAGAAGTCGTCGATTACATCTTCCACGGCTGACATACCAGCTTCAGCGGCACCACCGACAACTGCTGTTGCCAAGTTATAGCTTGCGTGTCCGTTGATAGCAACTCTCATTGCCTCAATCCGAGCAACCGCGTAGTCGAAGTTTGCAGAATTTGCAATAGTATCCGTAGCGAAGGTGTTAAGTGCAGCTCCAGCTACGACTTCTTCTGCTGTACCATTGGCGTTAGCATTACCTCGCGCTAAAAAGTCAAAGAAAAAGTCTCTTTTAATGGACTTTTCTGTTGTCTTATCAGCATCTTTAGATGACTGATTAGTCAAAGTCATAGACATACCTCCAGACCACGTCATTGGATGTGCGTGGTGGAAATATGGTTGATCAGACACGGCGGTCGGATCTGCAGCAAACGCAGGAGCGGTAAGCCCCACAATCGCTGTCGTCGTTAATAGAACTTTTTTCATGTTCTTTCCTCTAATTTAAATGTTTACATTTAGGTGCACCTGCTTGGACAATGATAATAACTAGAGTCCAGGCAAATATGTATCTATAATTCTTTCTAACGCCGTAAACGTCAAGAAAGCTTTCAAAATTAAGGATCGGTTTTTTTTTAATGATGTAAAATTGCAACAAAAATGCTCTAAACTTTACTAATTCCTAAATTAATTGTAGTTGAAACCAGAGATAAAGGAAATTTTAGTAACTTAATCACTATACTTAACGAAATACGAGTAAAAAATGGAACGATATAACGCAAAATCTACGGAAAAAAAATGGCAGGAAAAATGGGAGGAAGAGAAAACCTATTTTACTGACTTGGATGTGAGCAAAGAAAAATATTATGTTCTGGAGATGTTTCCATATCCATCAGGGAAAATTCATATGGGTCACGTGCGCAATTATACAATGGGAGACGTTATCGCCCGCTATAAAAGGCACAAGGGATTCAATGTTTTGCACCCTATGGGATGGGATGCTTTCGGTATGCCCGCTGAAAATGCTGCAATAGAAAATGGTATTCACCCAGGAACATGGACGTATAAAAATATAAACGAGATGAAGTCTCAGCTGAAGCCGATGGGCCTATCAATAGACTGGTCAAGAGAGTTTGCAACGTGTGATGAAAATTATTACAAGCACCAGCAAGAGCTATTCATCGATATGTTAAAGCACGATCTTGCTTACCGGAAAAAGTCACTTGTTAATTGGGATCCTGTGGACAAAACAGTCTTGGCAAATGAACAAGTAGAAAATGGGAGAGGTTGGAGGTCAGGGGCCGAAATTGAAAAACGAGAGCTGACACAATGGTTTTTTAAGATTTCAAATTATTCAGAAGAACTATTGAAAAGCTTGGACAACTTGCCAAACTGGCCTGAAAAAGTGAAGACCATGCAAAAAAATTGGATTGGCAGGTCTGAAGGTGCTTCTATAATTTTCTCGTTGGAAAATTCTCCACACTCGGACAAACTAGAGGTGTTTACCACACGAGCTGATACAATCTTCGGAATGTCCTTCTGCGCAATATCTCCAAACCACTCATTGGCAAAGGCTCTTGCAAAAAATAATGAGAGCATCAAACTTTTTTTAGATGAATGCAATTCATTGTCGACAGATCGAGCTAGTTTGGAAAAGCTCGAAAAGAAGGGAGTTAAGACTGCAATAGAAATAAAGCACCCCTTTAAAAATATCAGCGTACCTCTATACATCGCAAATTTTGTTCTTATGGAATATGGTACTGGAGCTATTTTTGGTTGCCCAGCGCATGACCAAAGAGATCTAGAATTTGCATTAAAATATAACTTGGATGTGTTTCCAGTTGTATGTCCATCAGATCAAGATGCGGCTACATTTGTAATCAAAGAGGAGGCGTATACGGGATACGGAAAAATCATAAACTCCGATTTTTTAAATGGAATGAGTATCGAAGATGCAAAGGAGAAGGTTGTCTCCATGCTCTCTGAAAAACAAATTGGCCAAAAGAAAGTGACTTACAGGCTAAAAGATTGGGGTATTTCTCGGCAGAGATATTGGGGTTGCCCGATACCAGTTATACATTGTGAGAAATGTGGGGTTGTACCTGAAAAAAAAGAAAATCTTCCGGTAAAACTGCCAGAAACCGTTTCTTTTAAAAATCCTGGAAATCCTCTGGAGGCTGCAACTGAGTGGGTCAATTTAAATTGCCCCGTTTGTGGCAACCCGGCTAAACGTGAGACGGATACGATGGATACATTTGTTGACAGCTCATGGTATTTTATGAGGTTTACAAGTCCTAAACATAATAGACCTACTAAAAGCGACGACTTAAAGTATTGGATGAGTGTGGATCAGTACATCGGTGGCGTTGAACATGCTATCTTACACCTACTTTATTCACGTTTCTTTGCCCGCGCTATGCATAAAACTGGGCACATTTCTGAAGATTTTTTAGAACCGTTTTCAGCACTATTCACTCAGGGGATGGTTTGCCATGAAACATATAAGGACACAGAAGGAAATTGGCTCTCTCCAGAAGAAATAACAATATCCGTAAATAGTTCAGGCGAAAGAATAGCAAAAAGTATTAAGAAAGGTTCACGGGTTGAAGTTGGACCATCAGTAAAAATGTCTAAATCCAAGAAGAATGTTATAGATCCAATAGACATTATAGATCAATTTGGTGCTGATACAGCAAGGTGGTTTGTAATGTCTGATAGCCCTCCGGATAGAGATATTTCATGGTCAACAGAGGGAGTTGAGGGTGCATGGAGGCATCTCAATCGTGTTTGGCGCTTGACAAAAGAGATAGCTATTGAGCTCAAGAAATCTGACAAAGCGCTGATGTTGGCTGAAGACAGACAAATCGATGATTATATTTTAAATGCATCAAGGTTTATTGAAGGCTTTTCGTTTAATAAAGCAATTGCAAAAATTTATGAATTGACAAACTTCTTAGCCAAAAAAGACACCAGAACAGAACAGAGAATTTATGGGATTAAGGCTCTTGCTATGCTCATGGAACCATTTACCCCTCACTTAGCACAAGAAATTTGGGTGACGATAGGAGAAGAGGGGCTTATCGCTGAAGCGCAATGGCCAGATATTAAAGAGTGGGAAAATAATAAAGAAGAAACTATAACCCTACCTATTCAGATCAATGGAAAAAGAAAAACTGAAATATCGGTAGCCTCTGATCTTACGGAAGAGGCTCTGAAGGAATTTGTTCTTAAAGAAACCATAATAAAAAATGCTTTACAGAATTCCGACTTAAAACGATTCATTTATATCCCTAAAAGAATCATAAATCTTGTAATCTGAGGGGTGGCATTATCTTCAAGCACATATTAATAATTTTCATAATTTTCGCAAACGCCAATTGCGGGTATTCACCTCTATATAAACACACAGATTCAATGAAAATATTTAAAAATATTGATATACAAAAAGACGAAAATACTTTGGCTTTTTTAATTAAAGAGGCGCTTGAGGGGAAGGCACCTTTTGAAGAAAGTGGGCAAAATGCTTTGCAAATAACGCCATCTATTAAAAATTCTTATGGGGTAATTACAAAAGAAAATGAGATAACAAGATATTCAGTAACTTTGGATGTTGAATATCGTTTGTATGACAAAAAGACAAAAAAAGTTGTTTTTAAAAATAAAGTTTCTGCAACGTCAGATTATAGCGCTGCTGTAACCTTTACGGGTTTCGCCACAGAAATAGCTAGAAAAGATACTTATGAGAGACTTGCAGATACAGTTGCCGAAAAAATGATAACAGATATTTTAATTAGTAATTTGAGTGAATACGCCCCTTGATTTATTACAGGCAAAAGATTGACAATTTCACTGAAAAATTCGAAGAGTGCTCCATAATTGTTTTACTCGGTGAAAACCATTCAATATTACAAAAAGACGCAAAAAAAATTTCTGATGCACTCGCAGGAAAAGTTGCAGATGAAGAAATGCGAGTAAACAAATATTTCAATCATGAAATAATTGAAAAAAGAAATGAAATAATAACAAGCCTGAAAACAAAAAGTTTTTTCCCTGGCCGTCAAATAATATTGCTGATTGAGCTGAATGAGAAAGATTACAAAATTATCACTGAGATAGACGCGGAATGGCAAAATGACGATGCTATAACTATCGTTACCATGAATGCATTATCAAAAAAATCTGAAGTTATAAACTTACTGGCATCTAGTGATCGGATAGCTGTCGTTAACTATACTAATAGTAAAATAGATAGAGATTTTTTTGTGGAAAGATTGAACAATGCAGGAATAAATTTTTCTGGGAAGGAAGTATTAGATGTACTTATCGATTTCGCTAACTTTACGCCAGAAAATATTTTAGAAAATGAGTTGGAAAAGTTGATGCTTTTCAAGCTTTATGATGACAAGCCTCTTTCGGTAGACGATTTTTTTGATATAATATCAATAAATTATGAAATTAAAGAATTAAGCCTGGCAGTTGCATTGGCCGAAAGAAACATTGTAGAATTAGAGAAAAATCTAAGCACGTTCTTTTCATACAGTAAAAGCCCGATATCTATTCTGCATTTTGTATCCGCTTATTTCTATAAGTTATCTTTAATAAAGTTATACGGGCCCTCCAGTTTTGAGGTGCGTCGTGGATATCCTTTTCTTATTGCACATGATCTTGAAAAAGCAAAACAACATGTGAATCAATGGTCTTTGCAACAAATTAGCCGGGCAACTGACTCCCTTACTGCTTCAGATCTAAAATTAAGAAAATATCCCTCTTTGTTTCAACGCTCTATTCTAACCCAATGTCTACATAAAATTATGGAAATTTAACTTTCTTGGTACCCTTTTTAAATAATATAAGGAAGGTATGTCTTTATCCCATATTGTATTTACTGTCTTTAGTTTGGATTATTGCACACCGCTTAAGAATGAAGTATGGGAGATATCAAAAAATGCCAATCCCTATAGTGTGTATTGGAAACATTACTTTGGGCGGTGCTGGTAAGACCCCAACAGTTATTTTTTTAGCAAATTACTTTAAAAAAAATAATATCAAAGCCCACGTCGTCAGTCGAGGGTATGGCAGAGCATTTAAAGATACTGTTTTTGTTGATCCAAGAACTCATAGTGCCTATCAAGTGGGTGATGAACCTTTGTTAATTTCTCAGCATGCTAAGGTTTGGGTATCAAAGAAAAAGAAAGAAGGAATTTTAGAAGCCTATAAGGCAGGCGCGGAATTAGTCCTTCTGGATGATGGCTTTCAAAATTTTTCGATTGCAAAAGATGTAAATATTTTGGTACTTGATGCGGAAGTTAGCCTCAAGAATGAAAACATTTTTCCTTTAGGAAACTTAAGAGAAAGTCCTCGACTAGCAATTGACAGAGCCGACTTTTTGATTTCCATAGGTACTTCAATTTCAAATAAAAATTTACGAGAAACTATTTTTCAAAGTTATGACCAAAAGATCATAGACGGAGAATTTGTCCCTAACATAATTCCAAAATTAAAAAACCGAAAGCTTGTTGCATTTTGTGGTATTGGAAGACCAGAAAAGTTCTTTTCAATGCTACGGAAGCTAAATCTCAAAATTATTAAAGAATACTCATTTCCCGACCATCATTTTTATTCTAGACGACAACTTACCAAAATCTTGGATATTGCTATAAAGAATAACGCGCTTGTTGTAACCACCGAAAAAGACTTTGTAAAAATACCCATAACTTTTAAAAAAAATATATACCCGATAGATATAGAATTACATTTGTCAAAAAATAAAAAACTGCTATTGGAATTAAAGAAATTAGTTACTTAACTCTTTATCGATTATTTTCTTTAATTCATCATAGGACCGGTTTGCGTATTTCTTTCCATTTATAATAAAAGTCGGTGTAGACTCAACAGCATCTTTATCAACATAAATCTGAAATTCATTCACCAAATCTAATGCTTTTTCTTGGTCCTCTAAGCAAGAAATTGCTTTTTTCTTTTCAATTCCTGCTTTCGCAGATATTTTTAAAAGTGAATCTACAATTTTATCACTGGATTCATATCTAGACCAAATTGACTGCTCGGAATAAAGTAAATCAAGCATACCAAAATAACGATTTACCACATTTGTGCAGCGTGCAGTCAAAGCTGCCCATAACCCAGCTTTATCAAAATAAATTTCTCTATGTATGAATTTTACTTTACCAGTTTCGATATACTCCTTATTCAACTGCGGATAAACATTAGAATGAAATGCCGCACATGCTGGACAAGTCAATGAAGCATATTCAACAAAAACAACAGGCGCTTCGTCATTTCCTTTCGACATTTCAATATACTTGCTTTCAACTTTTGAGGGGTCTGCTGCATAGCCGAATCCTGACATGAAAATTAATAAAAGTAGGAAACATGTGCTTTTCCAATATTTTTCAGTCTTCCATAATCTCATTTTTTTTCCTTGAATAACTAAGGTTATTTTTCATTTTGGTTAGTGCATCCTCTAATTGAATGGCAACAATTTTGGGGTCAGTAGTTTCTATTCTTTTTGTAGCACTAAAGTCATGCGAATTATCTAATTCTACCACGTTTTTATGATTAAAGTCATGTAGTCGTACCAATTTTATCTGAACTATCACTTCTTTTGAATAAAAAGAATTTATTTTTTCGATTATATCTTGTAGCTGCAAAGACAATTCTGCCATATGAGGACCCTTCATACCAAGATAAAGAATATTTTTTTTACCACCTTTTAAAGTTTTCATTTTAACTGGACGAGTTTTTTTTGATATTTCTTCCCCAACAATTGTATCCCATATGTCTAATAATTTGGTATAACTAATTATGTTTAGTTGACCATATCTTTTTAATAATGGTTCAATTAACTTTCCAACGGATTTGAAATTTTTTTTATGATACTTCATTTCTCACGCAAGTTTTAAGGCCATTATAATTTATGGTATATAAAATTGAAATGGCAATTATAAGCAAAATCCTATTAAGGTGGTACGCCGAGAACGGTAGAACATTACCGTGGCGAGTAAGACCTAAAGACGCAGAGGCAGGGCAACATCCTGATCCCTATAAAATTTGGATATCTGAAATAATGTTACAGCAAACTACTGTAAACACTGTGATTCCATATTTTAAGAGTTTTTTAAAAAAATGGGATAGTATAGATAAGCTTAGCTATGCTGATGAGGGTGATATTTTAGCTTTTTGGGCGGGTCTTGGTTATTATGCAAGAGGAAGAAATCTTTTGAAATGCGCAAAGGAACTGAGCAAAAAGTTTGATGGCAAAATACCAAATGACAAAAAGGCTCTTATGAAATTACCCGGTATAGGTGAATATACCGCTTCAGCTATAAGATCAATTGCCTTTGGTGAAAGAGAAGTTGTAATTGATGCAAATATTGAACGAGTCGTTTGTAGACTTTTCAAGATTGAAAAGCCTGTAAAACAATCTAAAAAAGACATTAAAAAATATGCTTCCCGACTTTTCCCCAAACTTCATAGTGGTGACTTTGCTCAAGCATTAATGGATTTTGCAAACGTAGTTTGCAAGCCTAAGAAACCTAGCTGTAATAATTGTCCAATTGCGACATCCTGTTTAAGCTTGAAGCTAGGTGTAGTAGAAAATATTCCCGCAAAATCAGTCAAAAAAGACAAGCCGATAAGAAGGGGTTTCGTATTTTTCATAAAAGTACAGCCAAACAGTTTCTTACTTGAACGAAGGCCGAGTGAAGGAATATTAGGAGGACTTTTGGGCTTCCCCACAACTGATTGGGAGGTAATTAAAAATAAGCCCACTTTACCTTTTGAGGCGAACTGGACTTTTACCAAACAATTAGTTACACATCAATTTTCCCATTTTAAATTGGAACTCGAAATTGTGTTAGGTGAAAAAGGAAACTCTAAGTTTGATGGTTCTAAATATTTGGCAGTCGAACAACAAAGTTTTGATTTAATGACACTACCAACATTAATGCGGAAAGTGTACACTAAAGCTATCAAGCTTTAATGCTATTGTGCATTCGCATTCTGTGATCTGGCTTTCTGTCTGAAATAGTCTATTGGTATTAGTTCACCACCTTTTTTGACGTGCCAATAATTCCATCCATTACATGATGGAGATCCCTCTAATATAGCACCAACCCTATGTATAGAACCTTTTGCATTATGAGTAATTAAGGTGCCATCAGGACGAACTCTAGCCACATATCGTTTGTTAACAGAAGTCAGCTGATCTCCAGGCTTCAAAAGACCTCTTTCTACCAACTGACCAAATGGAACTCTCTCCAGATCCTTTTTTGTTTCTGTTATTTCTACATCTTTCTCAGAATAAGAACGAGCTTTATCAATACGTTTTTGAGCTTCTTTAAAATAACTCTTATCCTTTTCAATGCCGATAAATTTTCGCGCTAGGCGTTTGGCTACCACCCCTGTAGTTCCTGTTCCCAGAAACGGATCCAAAATCAAATCACCCTTCTTCGTACTCGCTATTATGATACGGTGTAAAAGTGATTCTGGTTTTTGCGTGGGGTGGATTTTTTTTCCATCTTTTCCTTTCAGTCTTTCTGATCCTGAACATATTGGTAAAAACCAGTCAGATCTCATCTGCGTCCCTTCATTCAGTTCCTTTAACGCATCATAATTAAACACATACTTGGAATTGTCAGATTTGGCAGCCCATATTAATGTTTCATGAGCATTGGTAAATCGCCTACCCCTAAAGTTTGGCATAGGATTAGATTTTCTCCAAAATACATCATTTAATATCCAATACCCCAAGTCTTGCAAACTGGCTCCGACCCGAAAAATGTTATGATAAGAACCTATTACCCATATGGCTCCATCCTTTTTTAAAATCCTCCTAGCCTCCCTTAACCACTTTTTAGTAAATTTATCATAATCATTAAAGCTAGAAAATTTATCCCAATTTTCTTTAACGCCATCAACCTTTGAATTGTTAGGGCGCAGCAATTCATTGTTAAGCTGTAAATTATAAGGTGGATCTGCAAAAATTAAATCTACCGAGTTTTCAGGTATTTTTCCCATCAACGAAATGCAGTCATCGTTAAAAATCTGTGTTTTATAAGAAGATTGGAGCAAGTACTCCATGTTTAAACTCATAACTTGCCTCATTTTTTATGTAACGTTGAGTCAAATTATCAAGAGCGTCAAATTTTTTATTTAAAAACAGTCACTTATTTTTCACAAACACAACATGTTGTATATGGGTTTGAAAGATCTCCTATGCTCAGTGTTAATACCCAACTTGTAGATGGCGGCTTTATGTTCCTCCACTCCATATCCCACATTCCTTTCCCAACCATAACCTGGAAAGCGTATATTTAATGATTTCATATGAAAGTCGCGTGACACTTTTGCAACAATGGAAGCTGCCGCTATGCTCGCTATTTTATTATCTCCTTTAATTATGCTGTAGGCCCTTGAAGCAGATCGATATGCTCCTGGTAATATATTTCCATCAAAGTATAAACTATCTTTTGTCTCAGAGACTTTCTCAACGGCCTTTTGCATTACAAATAATGAACTGCTCAAAATATTAAATCGATCAATCATCTTGGCTGAGGAGAAAGAAACCCCTACTGAAAAAGTTTCTAATATCTCAAAGTAAAGTTCAATTCTCTGACGAGGGCTTAAGGTTTTTGAGTCAGCTAGCCCTCTAATATTATGGTTTTTATCAAACCTTACGGCTGCTGCCACAACAGGGCCGGCCCACGCACCCCTGCCGACCTCATCTACTCCACAGTGAAACCCTAAATCTTTAAAATCTTTCAATTAGATTAAACCTTCAAAAACATCTTTATAATTGAAGGTTAATTTTTACATGTCAATAAGGTCATTTACCTGTAAATTAATACGATATGATTTAAATAATCAAAAATTTATTCGTTAATAATAATCATGGGTAAAAATGGTAAGCGCATATGAAAGTTTGGATAATAGTTTCAGTGATGTTTCTGATGGAGAATTCTCAGGTGAAAATTGCCGAAACGGTCAATGATAGCTCTCGATTTTTTTATACAGAAAAACAATGCCTCAATTCCTTGGAAAATAAAATGCTTGATGGAGACAATATGGTTGAGTTTTTTGGTGGGGCATTTATAACGAGTGGCTCCGTTTTTCAAAAAATCAAGCAATGTATGGCTATGGAGTTAGAAGAAAAACAATTAAAGAGACTTTTACGAGAAATGAAATAAACTGTTCACATTCCCACAAAATTCACACGTTTTGTAAGATAGAACACTATAACAAAAAAAATAATTGCCACAAAACCAAAAAAATAAATTTTATTTTTTAACCTAGACGAGCGCTTCCTCATTTCATCAGAACTCTTTCCAAAAAATTGGCTAAAAGTTTCTTGCAGCCTCCTTACATCCTCTCTTTTTATTGTTTGCATGTCAGCTTTAAAATCCTGACTTGTTTCTGATTTATTTTTTTTTACCAAAACTTACCAATCTTCACATTATCTCAACCGTTTTTAGTGACTAAAAATAGAAGAGAGTATACCTTTTTAAAAATGATTTCGATCAGATGACATAATAATGCAATCGTGAATAAAGTAAAAGAGGTAACAATGAAATTGACTAAAGAAACTATATGGCATTTTACTTGTGATTTTTGCAAACTTTGGTGGTCGTTTGCATCAAGTGATGACTTTCAACCAAAGAAAAAAATATTCTGCCCTCATTGTGGAAAAAAAAACGAAATTGATGATGACACATAGTATCAATTAACTTTGAGAAATATATAACTTAAATAAACGCAAACTTTTAACCAATATCGCTCCGGTATTTAAGTTCGGTTTCTTTTCATATTCCTAAGAAGTTAAAACATGTTATTCACATTGTTCATGAATTGATTATAATTTACCCTAAAAGGACCCGTAGTTAAACGGATATAACAAATCCCTCCTAAGGATTAGTTCTAGGTTCGATTCCTAGCGGGTTCGCCAATTCAATTTTTATCATCACTTTTGTATTGTCTAATGAAATCCTCTAAAAGCTTTGGGAGTTGAGGCCCAAACTTACGCAGCACTTGTGCTATCTTCAAAAAATCTCTCAAAATAGCTTTTGGTCCCAAAGTGGCAGCTATATATTTTTCAACAACAGGTCGGGCTGTTTCCCACATATTTATATTTGGATCTAAGCTTCTGGAAACACCTTCAACTACGACCATTGTCCTCTGCAATAGCAATAACTCTGTTCGAGTTTCCATTCCAAATTGCTCAGTTACTTCAAATAATCTAGATAGTAATCTCGCCATCGATATGTCAGAGGCCTCCATACCAAATATTGGCTCACCCACTGATCTAAGAGCTTGGGAAAATTCTTGCACATTTTGATTTTCTGGAACATACCCAGCCTCAAAATGTACTTCTGCAACTCTTAAATAATCACGCCTTAAGAATCCTATAAGTATTTCCGCATAAGTCTTTCTGGTATACTCGTCTATTCTTCCCATTATGCCGAAATCCATTACTATAAGAGTTCCATCACTTCTACATTTCAGATTACCTTGGTGCATATCCCCGTGAAAAAAACCATCCCGTAGAGCTTGGGTCAAGAAAGTCTTGATAATTCTTTTTGCAAAGCTCTCGATATCCACTCCGCTCTTCTTTATTCTATCGATATCTCCAACCGACATTCCGTCTACCCACTCCGTTGTTACAACTCGTCTACCAGAAAGAGACCAAATAACTTTAGGAACATAAAAATTACGATCACTTTTTGTGTTTTCTGCAAATTCAGCTGCAGCTGATATCTCCATTCTTAAATCTAGCTCCTCACGCACTAGTCTTTCAAAATGGTTAATAACTTCTGTGGGCTTAAGTCGCCTGAAGCTTGGTATGATAAACTCTATGAATTTTGCTAAAAATAACAAAGCAGCTAAGTCTTTGAGAAAGACCTTTTCTACATCAGGTCTTAATATTTTCACTGCTACCACTTCCTTTGTTTCCTTTACGGTTGCTTTATGAACCTGAGCAATTGATGCAGCGGCAACCGAATCTGAAAATGAAGAAAAAATACTCTCAACGGGACTCCCAAGTTCCTCATTTACGATTTTTTTTGCCTCTGTGGTTGGGAAAGGATCTAAAGAATCTTGTAGAACCTTTAGCTCATTAGCCAAGTCAGCTCCCACTATGTCGGGCCTCGTGGATAGCAATTGCCCAAACTTAATATATGCAGGTCCCAATGCGATAAGCGCTCTAACAATTGGAGATTTCTTGTAGGGCCCTTTAATCCCAAAAACAAGTAAAGGTTTCCCCATGAATAAGATACCGAATTTCATCAGCTTTGAAACTTTGGTAATTTTCAAGACCTGTTCAACAGCGCCGGTTCGAAAAAAAGTTCCAACCACCCTAACTAATCTAAAGGGGTTATGAAACCACTTCATCAGATCTTCCAGCCGCTGTGCATGGCAACTACTCCTTGAGTTAAGTTCCTGTATTTAACCTGTCTGAAGCCAGCTTCAGCAACTAGATTTGCAAGTTTTTCTTGAGAGGGAAATTTTCTTATACTCTCAATTAAGTATTGATAGCTTTCAGCGTCATTGGCTATCAATTTCCCAAGCCTAGGAACTAAATTAAATGAGAACGCATCATAAATCTTGTTTAAGGTCTCATTTTCAACTTTACTAAATTCGAGGATCAAAATTCTTCCTCCAGGCTTTAAAACTCTCAGGGCTTCGGATAAACACTTTTTTAAATCCAAGACATTTCTTATTCCAAACGAAATTGTATAATAATCAAAAACCTCATTCTCAAAAGGTAATTTCATAGCATCTCCACACACCCATTCTAAGCCTGTATCTAGTTGCCCAAGTTTTGATCTTCTTTTTCCCTCCTTCAGCATATTTTCATTTCTATCAAGTATTGTTACTCTTGCTTGATGCTTGGTTTTCTTAATAAATCGGAAAGCAATATCCCCAGTTCCGCCTGCAACGTCAAGAAGATGTGTATTTTTTCTAGGCGCGAGCCAATCGATAAAACTATCTTTCCATAATCGATGCAAACCCGCACTCATCAGATCGTTCATTAGATCATATTTATAAGCAACACTATCAAAAACCTTATTTACTAATTTGGGCTTTTCTTTTTTACTAACTTTTTTAAAACCAAAATTTTCCATTTTTTACTTTTCTAACAATAAACAAGCAAATTCACTCGTTGAAACCTTTAAAGAAGTTCAAAAATGTTTTTCCGATTTTTTTGCTTCTTAAGAGTTCAAGTCCATCAATTGTTTCTAATTCTCTATTACACTCATATATAATTAACGAATTAATCTTTGTCACTCTTAACTCTTTTAATCTCATAAAAACTTTACTAGCTTTTATCAGCTCATATGGTGGATCCAAAAAAACAACATCAAACTTTTTACTAGGTGATAAATTTTTATCAAAAAAATCATGGTTAATTACGCCCAAGCAATTTACATGGTCATTCTCATGGAGCTTAAATTTAGCAAAATTTTTAGTTATGCATTCACAAGCTGCACGATCTTTATCTAAAAAAGTAACTATTGAGGCTCCTCTTGATATTACCTCAATACCAATAGCGCCCGACCCAGAAAAGCAGTCAAAAAACGAAATCTTTGAAAAATCAATGTTGAAACCGTGCTCCAATATGTTGAATAATGTTTCTTTAACCCTATCTGACGTCGGTCGAGTAATGAAGCTCTGAGACCCTTTAAATTTTTTGTCATTTGTTAGGATCTTTAAGCCTTTTAGTTTTCCACTGAGAACCCTCATTTGAGATTTAAAGCGTCTTTAATATCAAAATTTATGTCACGTAGAATATCTTTTTTTGGAGATTTTTTTTCTTCAATCAAACGTTTACCTATCATATAGCTATATGGGTCATTAAAAGAGTCAACTGCCAGCAAAATCTCATCTTTATAATACCAGAATGATAGTTTATTATTTACTTTTCGTTCTATAATCTCAGTAAAACCGGCACAAAGACCCGCTATTTGCAACTTTTGATGAAACTGCTCGGTCCAAAACCATGGCTTTGCATTGAAGTTGGTTTTTTTGCCAGCAAGGTTTAATGCAACTGTTTGACCTTGATCGATGGCATTTCCAACTGATTCAAGCCGCAAAAACCCTCCGTTATGATTAAATGAAGCGCAGTCTCCCGCGGCATATATTGAGGGGTCACTTGTCTCTAGTCTTTCATTAACTTTTATACCGTTTTCAATCTGCAAGTTTGCATCTCTTGCAAGATCAACGTCTGGGTATCCACCAGTGGCAACTAGCAAAGTGTCCACATCAATCAGTCTTCCAGAAACTAGTTCAATATTTGTAACTTCACTTTCGAAGTTATTTATTTTTTTGACAAAATCATTTTCAATAATTTCAACCCCTTTTATTGAAAAGATCTCCCTCAAATAAGCTGCTGTCGGTTCTCCAGCCACCCTTTTGAGTATTCTGTCAGCCCCTTCAACGACTGTTGTTTTCATGCCAAATGACGAACAAACCGACGCAACTTCCAGACCCAAATAGCCACCTCCGATTATCAAAATATTTTTTCCAGTGTGTAGCTGGTTTTTTAAATTTTTAGCATCATGCAAATTACGCAAATAATAAGCGTTTGAATAATTATCACGATTGCTTAAAGGAGCCTTTTTAGCTTTACTACCAATCGCGATAACTAATTTAGTGTAATCAATCATTTCTCCACTTTGTAAATGAACTTTTTTACTATCTCTGTCTATTCTTGTAGCCTTCTTCGAAAGAAGAACCTGGATGTTGTTGGTTTTATAATAGTCAACTTTTTTCAGTAGAAGGCGTTCTTCGAGAAATTGTCCGGTTAGAAACTTCTTCGACAGAGGTGGTCTTTGATATGGATAATAATTTTCTTCACATATCATACAAATATCACCTTTAAAACCAAGAGACCTTAAATGGCTTGCACAAGATATAGAGGTCTGACCACCACCTATAATTACTATTTTCTCTTTCATTATAAATTAGTAAGAAAGTTCTTCAAAAAAATCAATTAACGTTGTATTAAACCTTAAGATATATTAAGTACACATGTACATTCAATAGAGGCCTTTTATGAAATACTCTGTGGGAGACGAATTTCCAGAAGTTACATTTAACTGGATGGATGACAAATTCGAAGTCCAGAAAGCTGGAGCGGGTGAGCTTTTTGAAAACAAGAGGGTTATACTTATTGGAATGCCCGGTGCATTTTCACCTACTTGCTCTATGAAGCACCTACCGAGCTTCATTAAAAGTGCTAAGAAATTTAAAGACTTGGGAATTGATGAAATTTTTTGCGTTTTAGTAAATGATGTTTACGTTGCAAAAGTTTGGGGTGAATCCACTGGTGCAACAAAAGCTGGGATTAAAATTATTACCGATCCATTATCCGTTCTTGCTGAAACATTAGACTTTGAATTTACGGTGAAGGGCACAGGTTTATTAAGAAGGCTCCAGAGATTTACCGCTTTACTAAAGAATAAAAAGATCGAAAAGCTTTACTTTGAAAAAGAACGCGGGGTTTGTGATATGACTTCAGCACAAACAATTTTGAATGATATAACTTAAGTTTCCATCTCCACCTTATTCGCAAAATTAAGATCTAGTTCTGTTAACCCACCTGCATCATGTGTTGAAAGGGATACATCGACCGTTTTAAATACATTAGTCCAGTTTGGATGGTGGTTAATCTCCTCCGCTATAAATGCGATGCGGCACATCCATGAAAATGCCTCCTTGAAGTTTTTAAAAACAAAGGTTTTTTGGATGTAGATTTTATCCTCCGAAAGACTCCATCCTTTTGAAAGCAAATGTTCAAACTTTTCATCTATTTCTTTATCACTAAGTTTTCTTGGCATCTATTTTTTCTCCTTTTTTAAATGGGCTGATAAACTGTATTTGTTTACTGCTATGGCTAACAATTTTTTTCTCTTCTTTTAAAAAATCATCCACAGCATTCATAAAACCTTTGTGAGGGAACCAATGGCTTGAGTGTGTTATACACGCTTCATATCCTCTCGCAATCTTATGATCTCCTTGAGCGCCAGCCTCGACCCTTTTCAAACCTTGCTCGATAGCAAAATCTATAGCTTTATAGTAGCAAAGCTCAAAGTGCATGGAAGGAAAAAACTGATTGCACCCCCAATATCTTCCATACAAGCAATCTGATCCTATAAAATTCATGGCGCCCGCTACATACTGATCATTTTTTTTTGCCATCACTAGTAGAATGTTATCTTTTAGGTTTTGCTTTAGACCCATAAAAAAATTCTTAGTAAGGTAAGGATAGCCCCATTTTCTCTGTCCAGTATTTTGATAAAAATGCCAAAATGACTCCAACTCAAGGTCTGTTAGTTGACTTCCAGTTAAAGACTTAATCTCACCACCAAAGTTCCTTGCCTGTCTTCTTTCCTTTGTTATGTTTTTCCTCTTGCGGTATGTTAATGAACCTAAGAAATCATCAAATGATTTATAGTCTCTATTAAACCAATGATATTGGATGCCTTCTCTTACAAGCAGATTGTTTTTTTTGGCAACACCAACAAAACTTTTACTACAGAAAGTTATATGCAATGACGAAAGATTATTTTCCTCAACTAGTCTCTTTGCTGACGAAATCATTTCACCAACCTTATCTTCGTATTCACTTTGTACTAGTATTCTTTCCCCAGAAACAGGAGTAAATGGTACCGCGACTTGTAGTTTTGGATAGTAATTTCCTCCTGATCTCTCATAGGCATCGGCCCAGCTATGATCAAAAACATACTCTCCTTGGGAATGATTTTTTAAAAAACTTACGATTATTCCTACTACAATATTTTTTTCTTTAAAAATTATGTAGAAAGGAATCCAACCGGTTTTAGGTCCTACAGAATTGCTAGTTTCCAAAAGAAAAAAAAAATCATATGACAGGAAGGGATCACCACCTGCCCTACTAGAACGGCATGCTTCCCATTCATCTCTTGATATGGACGCTATAGTTGTGCAAATTGCTGTTTCCAATATCTTCCCTTTGCAATCTTTAATCTCTTATATCAGGCTCATAATGCTCAAAGGTGATATTATCTACTAATCCCTTCAAACTCTTCTCGATTTCCCTTGAAGTAATTGTCCATGATAAAATTGCAATATCTAATTTTTTTAACCTTTTAACTCTGATATTTTTAATCCCTTTCCAGTCCTGAGAGATAAACTGCAATCTATTAGCAACTATTTCATTTTCAATTTTGTTATTTTTAATCTTGCTACCAATACTCTCAATTTTTGGAAAACTTGTAGTTAGACCTAAAGGAACCCTACCAAACAAATTTCTTTTTCTGATATGTTTTATTAGATCTGAGTTAAAAGACATTAGAGCAACAGGGCCCTTGTAGCTTTCAAGTTTCTCTGCAAGAACCCTTGTGAACATATTCAAGTTTTTTTTAATGTACTTAGAGTATTTGATTTCTAATAGTATGGGCACACGGCCGTTTACTAAATCAAAGACCTCTTCTATCGTGGGCACTTTTTCATTGTTAGATAGCTTCGCTTTTTTTATGTAACTTAGGTTTTTATTAAAAACAAAACCTTTTTTTGTCGTAAGCCGACCAAGAAAAAAGTCATGAAACACGATAATTTTAAAATCCTTAGTGAAATGTATGTCCATTTCAATTGAGTAGTTTTTCTCAATTGCTAACCTAAATGCTTCCAGAGAGTTTTCAGGAATTGTTTCAGAAACTTTGGAGCTTGAATGAAAGCCTCGGTGCGCAAAAGGCCTTTGAGTCAAGAAGCTGTGAGGGTTCCTCAAGGCTAGGATTCTACTTCAAATATTGCATCAATTTCAACGGCAACTCCTAGTGGTAGATTTGCGCCAACTGCCGTTCGGGCATGCCTTCCTTTTTCACCGAATAATTCAACTAAAAGATCAGAAGCTCCATTGATGACGCTGGGTTGCTCGGTGAAATCTGGTGCAGAATTTACAAAACCACCAAGCTTCACTACTTTGGTCACCTTATTTAAGTCTCCATTTACTGCACTTTTCAATTGCGCCAGTAACGCAATGGCGCATTGTCTTGCTGCATTATATCCTTCTTCTACATTAAGATCTTTACCTAAAACTCCTTTAATATAGCCATTATCATTTTGAGACACTTGTCCAGATACAAAAACCAGTTTATCAATCTTTACGTAGGGTATGTAGTTTGCAGCCGGTGGTGGTGCGTCGGGTAATACTATACCTTTGTCGATAAGTGTTGTATTGATGTCCATTTTTCAATCCTTTCAAAAAATCAAATGTTAAGGTATACTACTGATAATTATTTATACATAATTCCTTAGTCTTTATAAACAAAAAGGTATTTTATGAAAAATACAAACACTGAGATTAAAGCTTTTTTCCATCAATCTACAAATACCATTTGCTACGTCGTTAGTGACAAGGAAACAAAATGTGCTGCGATAATTGATAGTTGTCTAGACTATGATCATGCCGACGGTAGTTTAGACACAGAACATGCTGACTCTGTGATACAATACATACAAACAGAAAACTTAAAACCTGCTTGGATCCTCGAGACACATGTACATGCTGACCATTTATCTGCAGCCCCATACTTTAAAGAGAAGTTCGATGTACCAGTTGCCATTGGTAAAAATATAACAAAGGTACAGCATACTTTCGGCGTGATTTATAATACTGAGCGAGGTTTTAGAAAAGATGGTTCGCAGTTTGATCACCTTTTTGAAGATGGTGAGAATTTTAGTATTGGCAATTTAAATTGTGAGTATATTTTTACACCAGGCCATACACCAGCGTGTGGTTCTTATAAAATTGAGGATAATATTTTTGTAGGTGATACACTTTTTATGCATGATTTCGGCACTGCTAGATGCGACTTTCCAGGAGGCGATGCTCGTGATCTCTTTAAGTCAATAAGACGAATTTTAGGTTACCCCGAAAATACAAATCTTTGGATGTGTCATGACTATTTGACCGATAATCGAAAAAATCATCAGTGGAAATCTACTGTGGAAAAACAGAGGAAGTTAAACCCTCACGTAAAAGATGGTATCAATGAAGAAGAGTTTGTAAAAATAAGAGAAGAAAAAGACTCACGTCTTGGGGCACCTAAACTTATCGTGCCATCGATACAAGTAAACATGCGCGCAGGAGAGATGCCTCCACCAGAACGTAACGGAGTTTCATACCTAAAGGTTCCTGTAAAGTTTAAAGAGAAAGAATAAACTCAATTCTTATATTTGTTACTCATATGCACATTTCACTAAAACCATTTTTATTCTGTTTTCTATTTCTTTTGAACTTATTCAGTTTCCAGAACTTATATGCAGATAGGATAATTCAATCCCAGAAATTGGTTGAAAATCTATATAATGACTTAGTTGCCACATCGATGAAAGAGCTATCCATTGATGAGCAAAAAATAGAGCTCAAAAACCTTTTTCAAGAATATGTTGATATTCCTATCATAGCGAGAGCAGTTTTGGGGAGAAGCTGGCGTCAGGCTAACAACAATCAAAGAAAGCGATTTATCAGTGTATTTAAAACATATGTTTCTAATAAATATGGAAGGCAATTTTCAGAATTTAAAGGTACTACGCTGGAAATCACGAAAAGTCGTGATACTCTTACAAAAGCTGGTGTACTTGTATCTTCAATAGTCGCGGTCCCAGGCAATCCTTCTTTGAAAGTCGTATGGCAAGTATCAGATGGAAGTGGATCTTTAAAGTTAGTTGACATGAGAGTAGAGGGTATATCAATGCTTTCAACTGAGAGACAGGAATTCAGATCAAAATTAAAGAAATTTGAGGGGTCTATGGATGACCTTATTCAAGCTATTTCCCACGAATAGACCTTAGTTACCCCACAAAAGAGCCCTGATCAAGCCTCCTATAAGGGAAGAGTTTTTTGGGTTTCCATCCGCTTCACCTTGAGATTGAAACTGAAATTTTGTTAATGTCTCATCATAATTTCTTAACGTATCAAACTGATCAGGTGAGATCATTGCTATTTCCTTTTTTGAATCAAGCTGGAGGCTTATTTTTGTCATTATCTTGGAAAATATCTTTGCTGGCAAACCACCCCCATTTACGTTTTTCAATGGTTGGTTGTCATCATTGCCCATCCATACACCAATGACATAATTATTAGAAAAACCAACAAACCATGCGTCTCTGAAAGATTGACTCGTACCTGTTTTGCCAGCTATTTGCCATTCTGAAACAGATGCATTTTTACCTGTTCCATTTTCTACACTCGAAAACATAAGATATTTAAGTGTCTGCGCGGCCAGCTTAGAAAATACTCGAAACCCTGGCTCAGAACCTTCCCTGATAATTACCTCGCTGGTTTCCTTAATACTTAAGTCTCTCCATCCCTTAGGGTAAACTCTTATACCATTATTTAGAATTCCTGTATATGCAGAGGTAAGCTCTATTAAATTTACCTCAGACGATCCCAAAGCTATTGAAGGTTCACTGGGTATAGCTGTCTCTATTCCTAACTCTTTAGCTAAAGTTTTTACTCTATTTATACCAATTTTATCTCCTACCTTTACTGCTACTGTATTAAGAGATTTTGAAAACGCTTCTTCTATAGTAACTGGACCAAGATACCTATTATCATAATTTTTAGGAGAATATTTTTTATGATTGTTTTTACCAAAAACGATCGTTATGGGCTCATCCATAAGCACTGTGTTAGGCGAGATACCAAGGTCTAGAGCAGCTCCATAAACGAAGGGTTTAAAAGCTGATCCTGGTTGTCGTTTAGCCTGATAAGCTCTATTAAATTGTCCTGGTATTTTCTCTGAAGGTCTTCCGCCACTCATTGCTCTCACACGTCCGTCTGCAGACATAACAACGACCGCAATTTGTGCTGTCGAATCTGACATAATTTGTGTTTCCAAAAAGGAAGATATTGTCGCATCAACTTCTTTCTGAATTTTGGGGTCAAAGTATGTTCTAATAATGATGTCTTCTTTACTTTGTTTTGTTATTTCTTGGGGTGCATCTTGCATTATCCAATCAGCGTAATAGGAACCGATCTCATTGATGTTGTTCTTTTCTATTGTAGGAAGCGCTTTTGCAGCCTTATTAAAATCTTTACTTGAAATCAATTTCTGATCTCTCATAATTTTTAATACGGTAAGCGCTCTAGCTTGTGAGAGTTTTTTGTTATTTATCGGTGAATACCTTGAGGGAGCTTTTAACAGACCAGCTAAAAGTGCAGCTTCACCTATTGAAAGTTCAGATGAATTTTTATTGAAATATCTCTCTGACGCAGCCTCAAAACCATATGCCCCAGAACCTAAATATACTCTATTTATGTAAATAGAAAGAATATCTTCTTTAGAGTATGCATACTCTAAAGCTAAAGCGAAAGGTATCTCAAGCAATTTTCTAGAAATAGTTGATCTTCTGCAATGTTTTTGAGTGTTGGAGTCACCTTGTAAAAGGCAAAGTATCTTTGCTACTTGTTGAGTAATGGTTGAACCCCCATGACCGGAAAAGGGTCCTCTTCCCTCTCTCAAATTTATTCTTATTGCGCCCAGAATTCCCCTTATTGAGATTCCATAGTGATAGTAGAAAGATCTATCTTCCACGGATATTATTGCGTCATGAAGAACAGGATTCAAACCTTTCGATTTTAAAATGCCACCAAATTGGTTGCCACGCCAAGCAAAGACATCATTATTTTTATCAAGAAGTGTTACCGACCCTCTTTTTCTATCATCTAAAAGTGTAGCAATTGGTGGTAACTTATTTACATAATTAACTGTCGCTATAAACAGCATTATGGAAACTATCATAGCTACATTCAGGGACACCCAAAGAAAGTATTTTAATATTTTTCTTAAAATTGTACTCATAAATAGATTACCTTTTTGTCTAACAACAATTACCCCGTGAAAAAATCTTTGTAAACCGAAGACTGCTTATTAAAAAGGGTACTTTTTTTGCCTAAAATTTAACCAATCTACTTTTTTTGCTCAATTATTAATCAAATTTACGTGTTTCTTTCAAAATTAGGCTTCATTACGAAAAATTGCCATTTCTATTTTTAAATCATCACCTACAAGTTGCATCTATAAATTGTAATTGCGAAAGGAGACTTAATGAAACTTATAATAGCAGTTATTAAACCTTTCAAACTGGAAGAGGTTCGTGATGCATTGAAGGATATAGGCATCCAGGGCCTCATGGTTTCAGAAGTAAAAGGTTACGGAAGGCAAGATGGCCACTCCGAAGTTTACAGAGGGGCGGAATATACCGTTAGCTTTGTTCCAAAATTAAAATTAGAAATAGTGGTTACTGACAAGGATGCATCCAAAACTGTCGAGACCATTAGTGAGGTCGCTAAAACAGGAAAGATAGGCGATGGTAAAATTTTTGTTTCCCCTATTGAGTCTGCCCTGCGGATAAGGACTGACGAAAAAAATGATGATGCAATTTAACCCTATGTTTAAAAAGAAAGAGCAAAGAATGTCTAAATTATTATTATTGAGCACTGCTGTGCTAGGTTTATCTTCGACAACATTGTTCGCAGATGGACATGCCCAAGACTATAGTGAGTCTGGGTACTTTATATTTAATACGTTGCTATTCCTAATCGGCGGTTTTTTGGTGATGTGGATGGCCGCTGGTTTTGCAATGCTGGAAACGGGATTGGTAAGATCGAAAAATGCATCTACACAACTTTTGAAGAATGTTGCGTTATTCTCTCTCGCGTCAATCGCATACTTCATTGTAGGATTTAATTTAATGTATCCTGGAGATGGTTGGATTATCAACGGATGGATGGGAGGTTTCTCACTAACGGGTCTAGAACCCGCTGGGGTTGGTGCTGACGGCGTCGACCTAACATATGCTTCGGTTGGATCTGATTTTTTCTTTCAATTAATGTTTTGTGCTGCTACTGCCTCAATAGTTTCTGGAACAGTTGCAGAGCGTGTAAAGCTTTGGCCTTTTTTGATCTTCACCATTGTGTTAACAGGAATCTTTTACCCAATAAGCGCTTCATGGCAGTGGGGTGGCGGTTGGCTCTCAGAAGCCGGTTTTTCAGATTTTGCTGGATCAACGGTGGTGCACGCAACTGGTGCTGCAGCTGCTTTGGCCGGTGCAATGGTAATTGGTGCCAGACATGGAAGGTATAAAGAAGACGGATCTGTCATACCAATGCCTGGTTCAAACTTGCCACTCGCAACACTAGGGATGTTTATTCTCTGGTTAGGATGGTTTGGTTTCAATGGCGGCTCACAACTAGCTATGGGAACAATTGGTGATGTCGCTGATGTATCCAGGATATTTGCGAACACTAATACTGCAGCTGCCGGAGGAGCAGTCGCAGCTCTCATTTTAACACAAATTATGTATGGTAAAGCCGACTTGACCATGGTATTAAACGGCGCGCTAGCAGGTCTTGTATCGATAACCGCTGAGCCTCTAATGCCTTCGTTAGGGCTTGCTACAATTATAGGTGCTATCGGTGGAGTAATAATTGTATTCTCAGTACCGCTACTCGATAGACTAAAGATAGACGATGTAGTAGGGGCCATATCAGTACACGGTATAGCCGGAATTTGGGGAACTCTTGCCGTGGTCCTTTCTAATTCGGATGCTTCGTTTGGCACCCAATTACTTGGTACGGTATCCATCTGCCTATTCACTTTCATCGTTTCATATATTGCATGGATGATTTTGGACATGCTGATGGGCGCAAAAGTAAGTGAAGAGAGTGAAGTAGAGGGACTTGATAAGACTGAGCTAGGAATCGAAGCTTATCCAGATTTTTCTAAATAATCTTTAGAAATAGTTTCTCCTCCTAAACCCACTCGTTTTTAACGAGTGGGTTTTTTTTTATATTATTTGATTTTTGGTCAAAAAGATGATTTGATTCTTAGATGTAAATATAACTTTAAGGGTACATTATGACACAAAAACCGATGACAAAGGCACAGCTTGTATCGGCGTTAGCAGACGCGACAGGTTCCGATAAGGCATCTTCCAACAGAATGTTAGATGCATTATCAGGTATTATTACCAAAGAGGTAGCCGCAGGTGGTGCAGTAACAGTTCCAAGTGTTGGAAAGTTTTTTTGTAGAGCCAGACCTGAGAGAATGGTTAGGAATCCTGCTACAGGCGAGCAAATGAAAAAACCGGCTGATAAGGTAGTTAAAGTCACTATTGCAAAAGCTCTGAAAGACGTAATCAACTCTTAATAAAAATCTGTCCAAAATTGATTTAGATGGAGTTAAAACATATCTTGCTTGGGGTAGGCTTCGCTTTTATATGGGCTAGTGCCTTCCCCTCTGCAAAGATGGCCGTTCAATTCTGCCCCCCATTTCTTTTTCTTTTTATAAGGTTCTTGTCAGCTGGCTTATTCTCGATTATGCTGGGAGCTTACCTTGGTCAAAGCCTTAATTTTGATCGAAAAACTCTTCTGTGGATCACGACTTTCGGTTTAATTCAAAACGGCCTGTATCTGGGCCTTATATTTTTAGCTTTAACAAAAATAGATGCTAATGTTTCTGTAATAATTGCAAGCATACTACCACTAACAGTAGCTTTTTTTTCGTGGATATTTTTCAAAGCTAAAATAAGTTTTCTAGGATTATTTGGATTAGTTGTTGGCCTAGCTGGCGTACTCTTGATAATGTTACAGAGAGTTGAAAAAGAAATTGAGCTACTGGGAATTACACTCTGCCTACTAGGATTGCTCGCGACCACTTTTTCAACACTGATAATTACAAAAATAAAAATTAACAAAAATAATATACTTATTGTAGTTGGGATGCAAATGCTTGCTGGTAGTCTTTTCCTTCTTCCTTTAAGCTATTTTTTTGAAATTTGGAGCGTCTCGTTCAACGTAACGTTTCTATTTACTTTCATATATATAGCAGCCTTTCCAGGAATTATAGGTCCTGTAATTTGGTTCTATCTGCAAAAAGAGATTGGGGCTGTGAAGTATTCTTCTTTCCACTTTTTAGTTCCGTTCTTTGGGATTGGAATTTCTTATTTTCTTTTAGGTGAAACGCTCACGCTCAGCGATATGATTGGGGTGATGGTTATAATTTTTGGGCTTTATCTATTGAATAAAGATAAAAAAAGCATTTAAAAATCAAGGTTTTTAACACTCAAGGCATGCTCTTGAATAAAGTTTTTTCTAGGTTCTACCACTTCGCCCATTAAACAGGTAAACAAGTCGTCAGCTTCCGTGGTTCTATCTCTGTCAACCTTTACTCGTAACAAAGTTCTTGCCTCGGGGTCAAGTGTTGTCTCCCAGAGCTGGTCAGCATTCATTTCTCCCAGTCCTTTATAACGCTGAAGAGATATACCCTTTTCCCCCATTCTTACTATCTCACTTATAAGGCTGGTTGGACCATCTAGTTCTACAGTAGCTTCTTTTTTAACCAAGACGGGTATTCCAGAAAAAATGTCCTTGAACTTACTACTGAAATTTTCCAAACCCTCTATTAAAGAACTTTGAATTTTCATAAGATCAACTTCTACAATCTCTTCAACTCCCCTAACTGTCCGAAAAAAACCTAATTTATTACCGGCTTCAAATTTACTACTCCAACCTCTTTCATATTCTTTTGAAATATTGTCCAATCTTTGACAAAGAATTCTTTGACCATCAACGTCTTCGCCTAAGCTTTTTATCTTATTAATAACTCCGGTGAGTGTTGCCTGCTCTAAAATTCGTTTTATGTTATCGTCTCCAGCCTTTTCTAATAATTTAATACATTTACTAGCATCCATTACTACTTCGGAAAGATCTCTTCCGGATAACACATAATCATCAGTAATCTTAAGAAAAGTATCTTGAACCCCGGCATCCATTAAATACTTTTCTAAGCCCTTATCGTCTTTTATGTAAACCTCTGACTTCCCTTTTGCTACTTTATATAGTGGTGGCTCAGCAATAAAAATATGTCCTTTTTCAATTAACTCTGGCATCTTTCGGAAAAAGAAAGTTAACAACAGGGTTCGTATATGAGCACCGTCCACATCAGCATCTGTCATTATAATAATTTTATGGTACCTTAATTTTTCAATGTCAAAATCATCGTTACCTATCCCAGTGCCTAAAGCCGTTATCAAAGTTCCTATTTCTTGACTGGATAGCATTTTATCAGGCCTTGCCCTTTCTACATTCAGTATTTTTCCTCTGAGAGGAAGCACCGCTTGATTCTTTCGAGATCTGCCTTGCTTTGCACTACCCCCAGCGCTATCTCCCTCAACTATAAAAATTTCGCGTTTCGTCGGATCCTTTTCCTGACAGTCGGCTAGTTTTCCTGGTAAATTAGCAACATCTATGGAATTTTTTTTCCTAGTTAATTCTCTGGCCTTTCTTGCTGCTTCTCTAGCAATGGCTGCTTCTATTACTTTACCTACCACAATTTTAGCGTCACTTGGATTTTCTTCAAACCATTCAGATAATTTTTCATTAACAAAACTTTCCACCACAGGCCTTACCTCAGAAGACACCAACTTATCCTTTGTTTGACTCGAAAATTTTGGGTCTGGAACTTTAACAGATAAAACGCAGGTTAGGCCCTCTCTTGCATCATCACCTGTAACGCTAACCTTATCTTTATTTTTTGACCCAAACGACCCTACGAACATGTTAACGGTTCTTGTTAACGCACCTCTAAATCCAGCTAAGTGAGTTCCTCCATCACCCTGAGGTATGTTGTTTGTAAATGGCAGGACCAATTCGTTGTATGCGTTATTCCACCAAAGAGCTACCTCAAGGGAAATTCCATCTTTTTCCCCATAAATAAAAATAGGTTCATTGATTAGCGATACTTTTGATCTATCCAAATACTTTACAAACTCTTTAACACCACCTTCATATGAAAGAACTACCCTTTTTTCCTTCTCCTCTCTAAGGTCAACTAATTCTATTGTTACTCCAGAATTTAAAAAAGCTAACTCTCTCAAGCGTTGCTCTAACGTTTTGAAATCATATTGTATATTTGAAAATGTTTCTTCTGACGCCCAAAACCTTACTTCTGTCCCTTTTTTGCCTCCCGCTGGCCCTATCTTTTTTAAAGGACTTATTGTTTCCCCATTATTAAACTCAACATGGTGCTCAGAATTGTCTCTCCATATCCTTAGTTCAAGCTTAGATGACAATGCATTAACCACAGAGACCCCTACCCCATGTAAACCACCCGAAACCTTATATGAATTTTGATCAAACTTACCTCCCGCATGGAGTTGTGTCATTATAACTTCTGCGGCAGAAATACCCTCTTCATGATGAGTTTCTGTTGGGATTCCTCGCCCATTATCTGAGACTGCTACAGAATTGTCTGAATAAAGGGTAACTGTTACTTTGTCACAATGTCCTGCAAGAGCTTCATCAATACCATTATCTACCACTTCATAGACCATATGATGAAGACCAGATCCATCGTCTGTGTCCCCGATATACATACCGGGCCTCTTTCTAACAGCCTCAAGCCCCTTTAGAACTTTAATGGACTCCGCACCGTAATTCTCAGTTTCTACCTGTGGATCTGTCATCTCTACCTCTTGTATATTATTATAACTTGTTATAGTAAAAAAGTCACGAATAACAGTTTAAAAATATCACGTAATAATTATTATATTTTATTAAAATAAGGGAGTTTGGGTTTGATGAAAAGACAAGTTGTAGACCTCATCGGTAATACACCTCTTATAAAACTAAAAAAGGCATCAGAAGAAACTGGTTGTAATATTTTTGGTAAAGCAGAATTTTTAAACCCAGGACAATCTGTCAAAGATAGAGCCGCCTTGGAAATAATAAAACAAGCAATTGCTTCCAAAGACATCGATCCGGGTGGTTCAATAGTTGAAGGAACAGCGGGGAATACTGGGATCGGTCTTTCTCTTGTGGCTAGTTTCTATGGTTTTAAATCGGTAATAGTCATACCTGAAACACAAACAGAGGAAAAAAAAGAAGCTTTGAAAATGCTCGGTGCTAAATTGGTAGAAGTACCTGCAAAGCCATATAGTGACCCTAATAATTATATTAGATACTCCGAACGATTAGCCTCTGAATTAAATAGGGTTTCAAAGACAGGAGCTTTTTGGGCAAATCAATTTGACAACGTAAATAATAGACAAGCACATATTGAAAATACAAGTCAGGAAATTTTTGAGCAGACAAATGGAAAGATTGACGGCTTTATCTGTTCTGTTGGAACCGGTGGAACTTTAGCAGGCGTTAGCATTGGATTGAAACAGAAAAACCCCAATATAAAAATTGGATTGGCTGATCCCGACGGATCAGCTCTCTTCAAATATTATACTGATGGAATCTTAAAATCTGAAGGTTCATCAATTACTGAAGGTATTGGTCAAGGACGTATTACTAAAAATTTAGAGGGTCTAAAACCTGACTTCAGCTTTAATATTAAAGATGATGAGGCGCTAAAAATCATTTACTCTCTTATAATTGAAGAGGGTCTGAGCCTTGGCACGTCATCTGGGATAAATATCTGTGGAGCGATTAAAATGGCCAAAGAACTTGGGCCTGGTCAAACCATTGTTACGATACTGTGTGATCATAGCCAGAGATATAAATCCAAACTTTTTAATATTGAATTTCTAAAAGAAAGAAATTTACCTATCCCTGTTTGGTTTGAAAACAAAAATCAAGACTTACCGAACGTCTTAATATAATGAGAAAAAATCTGATCCATACAAAAGATTAATAGAAGCAAAAAGTAGGAAAAACATAAGAAACGTTTCGAACAACTTCTCGGATATAAATGATCTTATTTTTTCCCCTATTAAAAACCCGAAAACCGAAGGGAAAATCATTAAAGTAGAGAGTACTAAGGTTTTGCTATCCAATAATTCGAAGAAATAGTGGGTAGAAAAAAGTCCGAGTGAACCAACGAATATGTAAAGACCTGTAAGACCAACGAATTGGTCTTTGTTGGCTTTCCTTATAAGAAGAAGTATAGCAATTGTTGGTGCCCAAACGTGGGTGAACCCTGCGGCTGTGCCTATAATGGCTCCTGATACAACTTGTATTATTTTATCAAACCCAAGGCCAAAAGATAAAGAAAAGCCCGTCCAGCGATAAATTATAAAAATGAAAATCATTGAGCCGAGTAAAAAGGAAAGTGTTTTCTGATCTAACGAAAATGAAAAATAACTGAAAATGAAAGTACAAACCAAAAGGGATACCAACAGATATTTATTTGATAAAACCATATGAACCTTTTCAATTGACCTATAATACTGTAAAAAGTTTGTAACCAGCGTTGGTATAATTATCATCATCATTGCAAGTCTCGGTGAGGTATAAAGGCTTAGAAGTGTTATTGAAACGATAGGTAGTCCCATCCCTATGCTACCCTTTACTATTCCAGCAATTAAAAAAACAGCAGCTGTTAGGAAAATAAAATAACTCGAGATATCATCATTAAAAAAAGTGAGTAAATTAGACAATTAAAGTTTCTTTACTCTGTTCAGATAATCCAAAAGTTTTTTTGTATTGTTTTATTTTGTTTTCTGGTCCCATTGCCTTATTAGAATTATCTGACAATTTCACGGTCGGTTGTCCATTTGCAGAAACAGCTTTACATACCAATGAAAAGGGATCCAATGCCCCATTATCAATTAAACCTCTAAAATCATTTGTTAATAAAGTTCCCCAGCCAAAACCTATTTGGACCCTTTGGGAAAATTTTTTATAAAGCTCAATAATTTTTTTTGTGTCGAGGCCGTCTGAGAATATTATCAATTTTTCTTTGGTATCTTCACCTTTATTTTGCCACCAGTCAATTGCGTGCTGAGCTCCTATCTCAGGATCACCTGAGTCGATTCTTACTCCGGTCCACGAAGCAAGCCAGTCAGGAGCATTATTTAAAAAATTTTGGGTGCCATACGTATCAGGTAGTATAACCCTTAAATTCCCATCATGCTCTTCATGCCAATCCTCTAAAACTTTATAAGGAGCTTGTTTTAGTTCTGTCTCCGTTTTTGCCAAAGCAGAAAAGATCATGGGTAGCTCATGGGCATTGGTTCCTATAGCTTCAAGCTCACGTCGCATAGCGATGAGGCAATTCGAGGTGCCAATAAACTTTGACCCCAAACCTTCACACATTGCCTGCACACACCAATCTTGCCAGAGGAAACTATGCCGCCTTCTAGTTCCAAAGTCAGCTATTCTCATGCCATCGAAAGGCTTCAACTGCTCTATTTTTTCCCACAGCTTTGTCATCGCCCTAGCATAAAGAACCTGTAACTCGAAACGCCCCATATTTTTTAAAACAGCTTTAGATCTCAACTCTGTCAGTACGGATAAAACTGGAACCTCCCAAAACATAACCTCGGCCCATGGCCCTTCAAAACAAATTTCAAACTGCCCATCTTTTTTTCTGATCTCATATTCTGGTAACTTTAGTTTTTCTAACCAATCAATAAATGATGGTCGAAATATAGCGCGCTTTCCATAAAATAAATTTCCTCTTAACCAAGTGGACTCTCCCTTACTTAAGGATAAATCTCTTATATGGTTCAATTGCTCCCTTAATTCTTCTTCATCTATTACGTTTGCGAGGAGTATTTTACTTGATCTATTTAAAACGGAAAACTTAACGGTTACGTTAGGAGCATTTCTCAACACAAATTGAGCCATTAATAATTTGTAAAAGTCTATATCCAGCAAAGACCGCACTATTGGATCAATTTTCCAATTATGGTTATATACTCTGGAAGCAATATCTATCATTAAATCATAACACAAAGATTTTAGTCCAATTGCAAGCACTAATAGAAGGGGATCTAATTACAATAATACGAGTCACATTGGTAAAATTTTTTATTTTAAAATTGCCAAAGTATTGAGAAAATAAATTTTTTTATGGTTTATCGTTGTTATGAGTGTCTGAAAAAAAGGGAGATCAGCTCTATGCCGTTTGAATTTTTTAGTAATAAGGGAAACTTTTTTAAAGGTAATCTGCATGGGCACAGCAATTACTCCGACGGAAAACTAACGCCAGAAGATGTTTGTAATGCATATATTGAAAAAGGGTATGACTTTATCTCTATAACAGACCACTTCCTCAAAATGTTTGACTATCCGATAACATCACCTGAATTAAAGATAAAAAATTTTACAGTTATACCTGGAGCTGAGTTACATACAAGCAAGATGGAAAATGGAGAACTTTGGCATTTGCTCGCTTTGGGTTTGAATGACAAGTTTAAACCACCTGACCAACCTAACTTTTTGATAAACACTAAATCAGAGAATATTGAAAACCTTAGCTCACGTCTTTTCGATGCGGGTGCCTTTGTGTCGCTTACACACCCAGAATGGAATGGAATGACGCTCAAAGACACACTTAATATAAACAAAGCGCACGCTATAGAGATTTATAATCATAGCTGTGCCATTGAATGTGACAGAGGGTCAGGGGTCGCAGTACTGGATCAGCTTCTTAACTATGGGAAAGAACTTAATATCATTGCCACAGACGACTCCCATTTTCATGTCGATGATGCGTTTGGAGGCTGGGTTATGGTAAAGTCAGAGATTAATAGCGGAGAGGCGATACTTGAGGCCCTTAAAAACGGTCACTACTATTCATCTCAAGGTCCTGATTTCAAAAATATAAAGGTCCAAAATGGTCGATTGGAGGTGTTATGCTCACCTGTTGAAAAAATTATTGTTAGTGGATACGGATCAGCAAGCATATATAAGAATAAAACTGCTATGGGGTCTGCAGCTTTTAATTTAGGACTACTTCCCCAAGAAAAATGGCTAAGAGTTACCATCATTGATAATAAGGGAAAGAAGGCTTGGACAAACCCAATCTATGATTATTGAGCCTTTTTTATATTGTTTGATTTATAAATCTTATAATCTCATCAAAAACTATTCTGGCTTTTTTGGATAAATGACGTGCTCTAAGAAAACCATGGGGCAAACCTAACCCTTCTAGATAAGTTATATCGCACCCGTATTGCTTTAGACTTTCTACATAAGACTGACAATCATCCGCTAAAGGGTCTATTTCAGCACTGACCAGTAATGTCTTCGGCATATTATCATTATCAAAATTTCTAATGAGATCATGAAGCCCCATTTTTAATGGAAGGCCAGCACATTTATGATAAAAATCTATATCATCTTGTGTTAAAAGCGGCGCATCATAGAACCTTCTCTTATTAGCTCCACTGATCTCACTAGCCAAATCAGGATAGATGAGCACTTGGGCTTCTGGGCGAATTGAAACATTTCTAACCTTGTTTGCCACAAAACCTGCTAAAGTACCTCCTGCACTATCTCCTACCAAAATTAGTCGTCTTTCAGGATTTTTAATAAAATAGTAAAAACGAATGGCGTCCAGAAAAAACTCTGGGTATTTAACCTCTGGAGCGAGTGAATAGTCTAATGAGAAAACGTTACAACCTGTGCTTTCACAAATTTCAGCACATATATCGTCATGACTTTCAAGTCCTCCGACAACAAACCCTCCCCCATGGAAATATATGAGATCAGACTTACTGTCGGCACCTTTAGAGTACTGTCGATATATCAAAGACCTTTCTTTGAAGGCTACTTTTTTATCCTCAACTTGTACGTTTGGAGGTCTAACTTGTCTGAAATGTTTCACCATTTCATTGTAGTTTTGCCGTAGCTTTTCTACTGTGTCCCGTGGATGTTCTTGTGCGAAAGTTTCATAAATACGTATAAATTCTTTTATTTCTTCGTCGAACAACTTTTCATATTTTGGGTTCATTTTCAATCTTACTTTACGTGGGGTCAATCGTTGAAATATTAATGTTTTCTCTTGTCATAGTGTAAATTGTTACTTAACATTTAACCTAATCTTTACAATAAATTAAAAAAATCTTTCCATAACGGATAGATTTACTCAAAAATTTAGGGGAGAAATTAAAGTGAAAGATAAATTCATAAAAGCTCAACAAGAGAAATTGACGCTTGGAGCAATTGATCGACGACAGTTTATGACATCGGCAATCGCTGCGGGTATAGCAATACCAACAGCCTTGTCATTGGCTAGTGATGCAATTGCGGCAACACCAAAGAAAGGTGGAAAATTTAGAATGGGTTTAGGGCACGGCTCGACTACAGATACGCTAGACTCAGGAACATCTGAAAACCATTTTACTCTTGTAAATGGGTACACCTTTGGAAATCATCTAACCGAAATCAATAATGAAGGAAAGCTTGTTGGCGAATTAGCTGAAACCTTTGAGTCGGATGATGGTAAAACTTGGGTGTTTAACTTAAGAAAAGGTGTTGAATTTCACAACGGAAAAACAATGACATCAGAAGATGTTTTAGCGTCTTACGAGCATCATATGGGCGAAAAGTCAACTTCTGCTGCAAAGGGATCACTATCACCTGTAAAGAGTATAAAAGCTGATGGAAAATACAAAGTAATCATGGAATTAGACAGTCCCGATACTGACTTCCCTTACATTGTAAGCGACTATCACATCTCCATTAGGCCTGCTGGCGATATGACCTCAGGAGTTGGTACAGGTGGATACATCGTTCAATCCTTCGAACCAGGCGTAAAGTCTGTATTGAAGAGAAATCCAAATTACTGGAAAGAAGGTGCAGCACACTTTGATGAGGTCGAATTATTATCAATTGTTGACCCAAATGCTAGACAAACTGCTTTGATAAGTGGTGAAATTGATGCGATGGATAGAGTTGATCTAAAAACCATCAATTTGATGAAGCGTAACCCAAATATAAACATTATGCAGGCAACAGGAACGGCTCACTACACCTTTCCAATGCGACTAAATGTTGATCCTTTTGGTGATTACGACTTGAGGATGGCCTTGAAATGGGCTGTGGATCGTCAAGAGCTTGTTGACAAGATCCTCCTTGGTTATGGAGCAGTAGGTAACGATATTCCAATCGGTACTGCGAATTATTTCCATAACTCGGACTTACCTCAAAGAGAATTTGATGCTGATAAAGCGGCTTTTCACTACAAAAAATCAGGTCACTCCGGAAAAATACAATTATCAGCCGCTGATGCCGCATTCGCTGGTGCAGTAGATGCTGCCCAATTAATGGCAAACTCTGCGAAAAAAGCTGGAATTGACATCGAAGTGGTCCGTGAGCCTAACGATGGATATTGGTCTAATGTGTGGAATAATGACGCAAAAGGCTGGTGTGCATGTTACTGGGGTGGACGACCCGCTGAGACTATGATGTTCTCAGCCGCTTATGTCGCCGAGTCAAAATGGAATGACACAATGTGGAAAACAACCGACTCTGCTGTTAAGTTTAATCAACTTGTTAAAGACGCTAGGAAAGAACTCGATGAGAGCAAGAAGCGGGATATTCTTTATGAATGCCAGCGTTTAATTTATGATGATGGCGGATTGCTCTGCCCTCTCTTTAACAGTTACGTAAGCGCAAACAGCAAGAAAATTGCCCATGGCAAAATAGCAGCCAACTGGGATAGCGATGGCGCCAAGTGTGTTGAGCGTTGGTGGTTTGCATAATATTTAAAGGTTAATTTAAATAGGAAGGGCAGAATTATCTGCCCTTCTAAAAAAATAGATATTTCTTTGCATCCTGTAGTTAAAACAGTTCTTGAGCGTTTGGGGTTGGGCTTGGCCACCCTTTTCTTTGTTTCTATAATCATTTTCTCAGCAATTGAAATGCTTCCCGGAGACTTTGGACAAGCAATACTCGGTCAAGCAGCATTACCCGAAACAGTGGCTGCTTTCCGACAGGAATTAGGACTTGATAAACCTGCATATATTCGATACTTCGACTGGGCACTAGGTGCAATACAAGGGGATCTTGGAACTTCTTTTTCTGGACGTAATGCTTCTGGCGCCGACAGATCCGCTGAAGTGGTAGATAAAATCGCTCCAAGATTATGGAATACACTGTTTCTGGCTTCAATGGCAGCTCTTATTGCCGTTCCTCTATCTTTAATATTAGGGATATTAACGGCCCTCTACCGCAACTCGTTTTTTGACAGGTCTGTAAACACAGCTACCTTGACAACAATTTCATTTCCTGAATTCTTTGTTGCTTACATCTTGATTTTATTTTTTGCCTCGCTTAATCAGATATTTCCATCTCTGGCAAACGTTGATCCTGATACAAATTTTGGTGAAAGAATTTACCGTACAGCGCTACCTGCTTTCACGTTAACATTAGTGATCGTCGCTCACATGATGAGAATGACACGAGCAGCGATAATAAACTTACTTGCTAGTCCTTACATTCAGATGGCCAAACTATCAGGCGCCTCTCAAACAGAAATTATTCTTAAACATGCGTTACCCAATGCTTGGGCTCCAATCGCAACTGTAATAGCCTTCAATCTAGCGTATCTTGTTGTAGGCGTGGTGGTCGTAGAGGTCGTTTTTGTATACCCTGGCGTTGGTCAATTGATGGTTGATGCTGTAAGGACACGTGACATACCTGTTGTACAGGGATGTGCTCTTATATTCGCTGTTACGTACATTCTATTAAATCTTATAGCAGATATAATCGGTATAGTTACTAACCCAAGATTACTGCATCCTAAATGAATAAAGATACCAACACATATTCCGCTGCTGGCGAAGTGGGCTCCGTTCTGGAGAGCCGTTCAACTTTCACAAGACTAAAGATTGAACTTAATAAAGCTCCACTTACCGCAAAATTTGGCATTTTTATAATAATTGTTTTTGTAGGGTTGGCTATTTTTGCTCCCCTAATAGCACCTTATGGAGAGGCTGAAGTCTTTCCTGAGCCTTACGCACCTTGGAGTGCAAATCATATATTTGGAACCGACCAGATCGGCCGGGATATATTTTCAAGATTGATATTCGGGGCACGAAATACTGTTGGTGTTGCTTTTGCTACAACAATTCTTGCTTTTTTAATAGGAGGTGCATTGGGCTTGGCTGCAGCTATTAATAGATCTTATCTGGATCTTTTTTTAAGTAGAACAGTAGATGTTTTAATGGCTATCCCTCAGCTCATTTTTGCATTGGTTTTGCTATCCATCTTCGGCTCTACAATTATAAACTTGATCATAATAATCGCGGTGTTGGATTCTACCCGCGTATTTCGCCTTACGAGAGCAGTTTCTCTTAATGTTGTCGTTATGGATTATGTAGAGGTTGCTAAATTGCGTGGAGAAAATATAAGCTGGGTGATGCGAAAGGAAATTTTACCAAACATTCTTCCACCTTTGATAGCTGAGTTTGGTCTTCGTTTTTGCTTTGTATTCCTATCCATAGCTGCGCTTTCTTTTTTAGGAGTTGGTATTCAACCACCAACTGCGGATTGGGGTTCCATGGTTAGAGAAAATGCTTCTCTCATACAGTTTGCCCAATATGATTTAAAGGCAGCTATGACACCACTTTTACCCGCTGCAGCAATTGCTCTTCTTACAGTAGCCGTCAATTTTGTGGTTGATTGGTTTTTACATAAAACCAGTGGAATTAAAGATGAAAAATAAAAAAGACAATACTACTCTGCTTCAAATCAAAGACTTAAAGATTGAAGGTTTTTCCGATGAAAGATGGCATAAAATCATTAAGGGAGTGAATTTAGAGCTTAAAAGAGGAGAGGTGCTCGGACTGATTGGTGAGTCTGGAGCTGGGAAGTCCACGCTGGGTCTCGCAGCCATGGGCTATACACAACCTGGATGTCGTATTACAGGAGGTCAAATTAATTTTGACGGTGTTGATCTTACAAAGCGTACTGACTCAGAAAAAAGAAAGTATTGGGGCAATAGAATGACGTACGTAGCTCAATCAGCTGCCGCTTCATTCAATCCAGCTCATCGTTTAATTAATCAAACAACTGAGTCAACGATTAGGGCTGGCCTAAAAAAGCAAAATGAGGCATTTGATGAGGCACGCGCTCTTTATGATGCTCTTAATCTGCCCAATCCAGAAACTATTGGTGAAAGATATCCACACCAAGTCTCGGGTGGGCAGCTTCAGCGTATAATGACAGCTATGGCTATGTCACCTAATCCTGATTTAATTGTGTTTGACGAGCCTACCACTGCACTAGATGTAACTACCCAAGTTGAGGTTCTTGCCGCAATGCGTGATATCGTTAAAACCTATGGCACGGCAGCAATATATATAACACATGACCTTTCGGTCGTTGCGCAAATGGCGGATAGAATTAAGGTTTTGAGATACGGTGAAGAAGTTGAGGAAGCAATGACACGAAAAATGTTAAAGTCTCCAAAAGAAGATTATACAAAAAGCCTTTGGTCTGTTCGATCTATTCAAAAGCCTGAGAAAAAAAGTAAAGACATTATTTTAGAGGTTAAAAATGTAGATGCGTTCTATGGAAGTTTTCATGTATTGAAAAATATTAATATAAAATTGCCCTTGGGCCGGACGGTGGCATTGGTCGGTGAAAGTGGGTCAGGGAAATCAACGGTGGCCCGCGTGATTACTGGATTACTGGAGCCAAAAATAGGTTCTGTAAAATTCAAAAATCGTGAATTGCCTCCATCTCTGAAGGGAAGAACTAAAGATCAACTTCAAAAAATTCAAATGATCTATCAGATGGCTGATGTTGCAATGAACCCTAAGCAGACCGTTTATGATATTATCAGTCGGCCTGCTAGCTTTTTTGCTAGCTTAACGGGTGCTAATTTACGAAAAAGAGTAGTTGAACTCTTAGAGCAAATAGATCTGGATGAAAGTTTTATAGACAGATACCCAAGTGAACTATCTGGGGGGCAAAAACAACGCATATGTATAGCAAGGGCTTTAGCCGCTAATCCAGAGGTAGTAATATGCGATGAGGTGACTTCAGCATTGGATCAGATCGTCCAAGAGGGAATTCTTACGCTTTTAGGACGATTGCAGAAAGACTTAAATCTCTCCTATATTTTCATAACTCATGACATCGCTACGGTTAAGGCAATATCAGACGAGGTTGTCGTTATGAATGAAGGAGAAGTTGTTGAACAGGGTTTAAAAAGTGAAATATTTTCACCACCACATCCAGAATACACCGAATTGCTTCTTTCCTCCGTGCCCGAAATGGATCCAGATTGGCTAACAGATCTATTGAAAGCGCGAAATTATTAGGAGATTAATATGAAAATTATTTGGCTGGGGCATGGAAGCTTTAGAATAGAAATTGAAGATCGGGTTATGCTTATAGATCCTTGGTTGAATGGCAACCCATTATTCCCCGTGGAAAAAAGACAAGAAGCATTACACGGCATAACTGATATTCTGATCTCTCACGGACACTTTGACCATACGAATGATACTATAGAAATAGCTAAAGAAACTAATGCCCCCATTTATGGAATAGCCGATCTAATGTCGTATTGGGAAGAGAGTGAAGGGGTTACTACAACCGGATTTAATAAAGGTGGAACTGTTAATCTTGGAAACGTTAAAGTTACTATGGTAAATGCTGTTCACAGCTCATCTATGATGAAAAATGGCCAGATAATGTATACTGGTGCTGAAGCTGGCTTTGTAATTGAAGGTGAGAATAATACAATTTATTTTTCTGGGGATACCGACGTCATGGCTGACATGGAAATAATTAATGACCTTCACAAACCAAATATTGGCATTCTATCCTGTGGTGGACACTTCACTATGGATATGAAAAGGGCAGCCTATGCAGCAAAAAAATATTTTAACTTTAAGAAACTAATTCCCTGTCACTACAAAACATTTCCTCTGCTCGAACAAAATGCAGATGTTCTAATAGAAGAAGTGGGCTCAAACATAGTTGTTGAGCCAGTAATTATGAGCCCAATCGAAATCTGATAAGGTATTTTATAGTTCCTTTGGACAAATGAATTCTTTTATCTTAAACATTGTATCACCCGTGTGTGACCACTTGTCTATTGTGGATGTAAGAGTACAGAAAGCGGCAGTAGGATACTTGTGTTCGACTCTATTCAGTAAATTCGAGTTTTGATCGGTGTCTGAGAGACGCAGAACCGTCTCCTGTATAGCGGGATTATGCCCAACAATAAGTACTGATGATATGTCATCTGTTATTTTAGATATAAAATCAAGCATCATATGATCGTCAAAGGTATAGAGATCTTTTTTGTAGATTATCTCTGTATCCTTAATGGAGGGTTTAATGATCTCAATTGTCTCCACTGCTCTTAAAGCGGTTGATGAGAATACACTATCGAAATTCTTATTGGTTGATTCAAAGAAATCTTTCATAATTGTTGACGCTCTTTGCCCTCTATCTGCCAATCTACGGTCATGATCAGACACCAACGGAGAGGTCCAGTCTGATTTAGCATGACGTATAAAGGATAGAGATTTCATTTTTTTATCAATTTCTTTTATTAATTTCTTAAACCAATTGAAATTTTTCCAAGTAGCAATAATTCCGACAAGTGTAAAACATTAAGGTTCCAAGTCGAGCTTTAACTAATAATTTCGACAATTACAAACTATTCGAGGTAGAGTAATCAAATTCTGCAAGGGATGCTGACCTATACTTGGTTCTTAAATATTTACTTTCAACAATTGTCGACTTCCACCAACAATATGACCCATGTCTCCATGCATAAGCTGCCCTAATTTTTCTATAACGCTCATATAAATCAGGCCGTTCAACAAATTTCCAAAAACTATTAAAGTCTTTTGCGGAGAAAGGTGTTCCGTTAGCGAGTATCTGGAAACCTGGTGAAATAAATGAAAATATATCCTCACAGATGTCCCCTTTTGCTGGTGTTTGCCAATCAATTAACTTTATGCCTCCTCTAAATTCACTTATCAAATTCTGCCTTATATCTCTATGTAAGAGTGAAAATTTTTTAAGTGGTGGGATCTGCTCCGGGTGCGGTCTTTTCACTTTAGGCAATTTTTGGCACTTTGCCAGAAACACATCTCCCTGTTTCAAAAGTTCCTCTGGTTCACAACTGACCTCCTTAAATTTTTCTGGATTGATCCTCTCTTTTTCCAAAATAAGCTCTGCCACTGCCTTGATGTCATTTTGCCAAGGAATACCCTCAACATATCTGTAGGCAATAATAGAAAGATCAGGCCATGATTTCACAAATTTAGGTGCAATATTTATTTTCTTAACAGTTTTAAGTGCCTTTTCTTCTTCCTGTAATGAATTTTCAAACAAAGATCCTTGAGGAACCTTGAGATATTTTTTCAACACAATCTCCTGCGCTCCTTTATACCTCCAAACATGATTAGAGTGGCCACCAACCATCTTTATTAAGTTTCCTTGGACATCTTCACTTTTATTTTTTGCCAGTGATACAACTATATTTTCTAAATCCATTGATGCTACTTATGTCCGACTTCTAACAATTTAATAATTAACTTTATTAAATTGCGAAATACTTATCATAAAAAAAATTCATACGTGTACTTAATCTTCTCATTTGTGTGGATGACCCATCTGGTAGAAAAATGACAAAGCACTTAAAAAACGCCTTAACTTAAAGGGGGATTTCATACATTTATTAACAATTGATATATAAATTTGTTTACATAAAAATTTCATATTTCTGACAAAATTTCTTAAAAATTCTTCAGCAACCTTGAGCTTTTGAAAGGATATATAGAATGAAATTTATAAGGACTAAAGCAGTCGCACTTTTCTTGCTCTTTTTCTCGATATCGCCATCCTTCGCCAAAACAGAGATTCATTGGTGGTATGGAAATAGTGGGTTCTTGGGAGACGTAATTATAGAAATAGCGAAAAGATTTAATGAGTCTCAAGACGATATCGTAGTTATTCCTACTGGCAAAGGAAGTTATGAAGATAACTTATCAGCTACAATTGCAGCTTACAGAGCTGGAGACCATCCACACTATACACAGGTCTACGATGCAGGCGCCGCTATCATGGTTGCTCAAGTGAAAAATGGAGTGGTAATTGGTTTTGAAGAAATGGGGGAAAAATACGGCATAGACGTAAATGCAGACAACTACATTCCCCAAGTAAAAAACTTTTATGCCGATGCTGATGGCAAAATGATTGGAGTACCCTTTAATAGTTCAACATGTATCATGTATGCAAACATGGATATACTGAAAAAAGTTGGAGTTGACGTACCGACGACTTATGAGGAATTTGAAGAAATAGCTCAAAAGATTAAAGACGCAGGATACATTCCGCTCGTTCAAAGTCATGATCCCTGGATTTGGACTGAAAACTTTTTTTCAAGGCACAATTTATTAATGACAGATGGAAACAATGGATTTGATGACGTTCCAACCAAAACTTTGTTCTCTGAAACTCCGGAGTTTATAACTCATTGGACAAAGGTAAAAGAATGGCATGATAAAGGTTGGTATGCCTACAAGGGAAGAGGATGGGGTGATAACCAAGCTCCGTTTAACGCAGGTGAAGCGGCTTTTTGGTTTGGCTCTTCTGGTTCTTTTGGTGGAATAAAGGATTTACCAATTAATTTTACTACCAATCAAATTCCTTACTGGAGCTCAATTACAGGCGGCAAGGCATATCCCACTTTTATTGGTGGCGCGGCAAACTGGATCTTAAATGGCCATACTGAAGAGGAATACGCTGCGCTAGCAAAGTTCATCAAGTTTATGGGCTCACCCGAAATGGACCTTTATTATCATAATACTACTGGTTATACAGTCGTGACCAAAGGTGGTGGACAGCTTGCAGAAACAATAAATTTTTACAGAACTTCACCGTATCATAAAACCGCTCCAGAACAGTTAAATCTGGAAGGCGCAACTATTCCTGGTGGATATAGAGCAGGAAATTGGCCACAAATAAGGGAGGTTATTTATGAGAATTTCCCAAAAATCTTGACTGGTGAGCTTTCAGTAGAAGAAGCTATGAAAAGAACCGATGAAGGAGCATCAAAATTGCTTGCTCAGTTTGCTAAGACTTTGTAAGCCAATCAAAAATAATATGGAGGGAGGGGTTTTCCTCCCTCCTTTTTGCTAATGAAAAAAGTACAATTTAAATCCAAATATACCCAATATATTTTTTTAGCTCCAACGCTAATAATTATATCAATTTTTCTTTATCTTCCTATAGTGCAAACGTTTAGAGATGCATTCACGACACAAGATGCGTTCGGCTTCGGTAGGTTTTTTGCAGGATGGGACAACTTTAAATTTGTGCTATCAGATCCCTCATATCTTGTAGCACTTAAATTCACTTTTATTTACATATTTGTCATAACTGTTATCTCTTGCTCTTTAGGGCTGTTATTGGCGGTTCAGGCCAATAAAGTTATACATGGAAAAAGCGCTTACAAGACCCTTTTGATTTGGCCGTATGCTATAGCTCCTGCAGTTGTTGGGGTAACTGCTCAATATTTTTTTAGCGAAAGGTTTGGTATCCTATATGCTCTATTTAATTCTCTATGGGGGTTTGACTGGACCGCAAATATTTTTGATGCCTATATCTACTTATTCATAGCGGGATCTTGGAAACAAATCAGCGCGAACTTTATTTTTTTTCTTGCCGGGTTGCAAACGATACAAAAATCAGTTATCGAAGCTTCTTTAATTGATTGCAGAAGCAGTCTGCGTCGGTTCTGGACAATCACTTTCCCCCTACTAATGCCAACAACGTTCTTTCTCGTGATTATCAATATCACTTATGGTTTTTTCGACACCTTCGGGATTATTGATACTACGACGATTGGAGCGCCTTCAGGGGAAACTAAAACTCTAGTATATAAAGCATATATAGACGGTTTTCGAGGATTAGATTTGGGAGCTGCGGGTGCTCAGTCAATAATTATGATGCTATTAGTACTCATCATAACAATAATTCAGTTTCGTTACATAGAAAGGAGGATTCACTACAATTGATGATCAATCGTCTTACTCAAATGTTTGCACACTTTATATTACTATTGGGAGTTTTACTTATGGTAATTCCTATTTGGCTAGCCTTTACAAGCTCAACCCATGATAATGTGACCCTAATAACAGAAGGGATGCAGTGGTACCCAGGACCTCTATTTATCGAAAATTATGACGAGGTGTTGAACGAAAAAGGGGGGTTTTCAGAAGAAATAACAGCTACTGGCATGCTGATAAATAGTTTTATAATGGGGCTAGGGATCGCCACACTTAAGGTTATTATTTCGATGATGGCTGCTTATTCACTCGTTTATTTCCGATTTAGATTAGCCACACCCATTTTCTGGTTTATCTTCATAACTTTGTTAGTTCCCTTAGAGGTCAGAATATTTCCCAGCTACAAAATTGTATCTGATATAGGCTTGACAAACAGCTATACTGGCCTCGTACTCCCATTAGTTGCCTCGGCAACTGCAGTCTTTTTCTTTAGACAATTTTATAAGTCAGTTCCTGATGAACTTCTTGAGTCAGCCAAGCTTGATGGAGCTAATAGCTGGAGATTTTTTATTGACTTTTTAGTGCCCCTTTCAAAAACGATGATTGCAGCGATGTTTATTTTTATGTTTGTTTTTGGATACAGCCAATACTTATGGCCTCTTTTAATGACTACTGATGAGAAGTACTGGACAGTTGTAATGGGGATGAAATTAATCTATGTCGAATTATACGAAGGTGTGTCTTTACCTAGAGTGGGGCAAAGGTTTGCGTATATTATACTATCAATAATACCGCCCGTTCTCATTGTTGTTTTGTTGCAACGTTGGTTTATTAAGGGTCTTATACAAACGGAGAAGTGAATGAGTTTTATAAACCTTAAGAACGTTGTAAAAGTATATCCAGATGGAACCCAGGCTATTTTCAACTCTTCTTTATCGATTGAGAAGGGTGAATTAGTTGTCTTTGTTGGGCCCAGCGGTTGTGGAAAGTCAACATTACTTAGAATGATAGCTGGGTTAGAAGACGTAACGGAGGGAGAAATAGACCTAGATGGAAACAGAATTAATGAAATAGACCCCTCTGAGAGGGATATAGCAATGGTTTTCCAGAATTATGCCTTATACCCCCATATGTCAGTCTATAATAATATTGCTTATGGCCTAAGAAGTAGAGGAATAAAAAAACTGGAAATAGAAGCACAGGTTACAAATGTTTCAGAATTACTTCAAATTGGCGATCTATTGAGTAAAAAACCAGGTCAACTATCAGGAGGACAAAGACAACGCGTTGCCATGGGGAGAGCAATAGCTCGTGATCCAAAAGTATTTTTATTCGATGAACCACTTTCAAATTTAGACGCAAAACTACGGGTCCAGGTGCGACTGGAAATAAAAAAATTACAAAGAAAAATGGGAACGACTAGTATTTTCGTTACTCATGATCAAACTGAAGCAATGACCCTGGGTGATCGATTAGTTGTTATGAATAAAGGAGTGATGGAGCAAGTGGGTACTCCAATGGAAATTTATTATCACCCCAAAACTAAATTTGTAGCAGAATTTATCGGCACTCCTAGCATGAATTTCATCACAGGCAGTATAAAAGATAAGACCTTTAAAGCTTCGAGTTTCGCTGTACCAGCTAAATATGAAGATAAAGATGATGTTATCCTAGGAGTGAGGCCTGAAGATATATCAATCACTAAAGCTACAACCGGTGTCAAATGTAAGGTGGAGCTTATTGAAAAACTTGGTTCGAGTACCGTCATATACTGTGTTGATATGAAGGAAAATCAACTTTGCGTAAGTACTCAATCACGTGCTAGCGTGGAGGTAGGAGACACCATACACATATCTACAAATAATAAAGCCTTGCATTTTTTTGATAGGGAAACTTCTAAAGCGTTAACTAAATAGATTTCTGTAAGCTTTTTCGCCTTATTATTGAAGAGAGACAAGGGCATCTTAGTTCATTTGACAAACAACTAAAGAATTAAATGCTAATTGTTTAATCTATAAGCATAGTTTGTACCCATACAAATAGGTAAAAAATAAGGACGATGTTTTGCTTGTTCTTGCTTTAAGTTACATTCCGTTGTCTTAAAAAGCCAGCCCTCTTTCGCTGAGATAAGAAAATGCAAGTGGTATTTCTCCATAGTTTTTGAGTTCTAGGATTAAATGTGGGTTGCTCTCTAAGAAACTTAGGGATTGGAAAACAGAATGCCAATTAATTGTTCCATTGCCGGGTGCTTGGTGTCGGTCTGCATAACCATCACCATCTTGAATATGAACATGCTTCAATAGATTGCCTGCGTCTTCAACAAAAATATCGACGGGTGGGGCTTTAGAAGCAAGCCCTGCTATATGTGCATGACCAGTATCTATCGAAAGCTTTAGAGAATTAGATTCAATGCTCTCAACTAGCTGCCTTCTAGTCTGTGGATTGATATCCTTAATATTTTCCATAACCAACTCGACTCCTTCATTTTCTGCAATCTTTAGAGCTGGAGAAATAATTCTTGCTACTACGTCAAAGACTTGTTCCAATGCTCGCTTACCATTGTAGATATTGAATCTATTAAATTCGTGCCAGTTATCAAATGGTGAGTGCATAACCATTTGTATCGCACCGGTTTCTGCTGCTGCTTCTACCCCTTGACAAAGTCTTTTAGAGATTACTTTTGCAACCTCAGAGTCAAAGCAAGAAAAGTCTAAACCCCAAAATGGGCCATGCACCCCCAGTCTTCCATTAAACCCTTTCAGTTTCTTTTTAGCAGTTTGAGCAATATTTTTCCAATCTTCGTTTATGTAAATTTCATTGCTGACGAAATCTTGAAGTTCTAAATCTCTTTCATCATCGAATAACCAAGGTTTATGATTTTCAACTTCACTTATTGGCATTGCCGCCCCAATTTTAAATGGTTTCATCTGAGATCTCCTTTTAAGGTCAGCATCTTCCAGTTTTATTACAAAAAAATGAAAATTTTATCAAAAATTTCTAATTATTTATGTCGCTTTTTTAAAATAAAATTTACTTATTAGTAAGCAAAAAAGATAAACTTCAATAATCGGATACAATGTTAAAAGACTAGAAAAGCAAAAGAGAAAAAATTGAATGACATATAAAAAAAACATAGCAGAGTTTATAGGTACCTCTTTTTTATTAGGGACGATAGTCGGCTCAGGCATAATGAGTGAAAGGCTTTCAGCAGGAATTGAGTCTTTGGCTTTATTAGGAAATACCATAGCTACAGGAGCGATTTTATTTGTTATGATCACAATTCTAGCTCCAGTTTCGGGCGCTCATTTCAATCCAGCTGTATCACTAGTTATGCGTTTAAGAGGGAATCTTAATAATGTTGAGCTTTCTACATACTTACTTTCCCAAATAGCGGGATCAGTTTTTGGAACCTGGGTTGCTCATTTTATGTTTGATGTAAGTATCATACAATTTTCGTCAAAGATAAGAACGGGCTCACCAATTTATATTGCCGAGTTCGTTGCGACTTTTGGCCTAATTTTTACTATATTGCTAGGATCAAGATATAGTCCCAGAAAGGTACCCGCATTAGTAGGCTTATATATAACAGGTGCTTATTGGTTCACCTCTTCTACCAGTTTTGCTAACCCAGCAGTAACATTCGCTAGGACCTTGACGGATACATTTTCAGGCATTAATTTCTCTGATCTTCCCTTTTTTATATTATTTCAAGTATTAGGTGGAGTTTCTGCACTTACTGTTTGTAACCTAATTGAAAATGGTAGGAAATGATGTTATGCGGTTGAATTAGGCGGACCTCTTATGTTTGTATACTATAAAAAGGCGCCCTAATTTACTCATTTAAGCTACAGCTTTTCGACCATCAGATGCCAATGCCATGAGTTTGGTTTATCATGTTCTTGCATAGTAAGCCGATTAAATTCAAAATCCTTAAATATCGACGTTAATTCGTTGGCAGTACAATAATAATGAGGATGAGCCTTATCGCTTTCAGAGTCTGAATTGACAATCCAAGTGTTTGTGGAAATCTCTTTGCAATCGAATTCACTTTTTAAAAGGTCAATTCTTTTCTTAGGGAGCATGGTTCCATGAAACGTGCCTCCAGGTTTCAGTACTCTTTTTATCTCATTTACAGTATAGATTAAAATATTGTGATTACCATGGTAAATCACATTCCACGATAACACGTGATCGAAGTAATCATTAGCAAAGGGTAATTGATCCATTTTTCCAAGTACTGTTTTTATAGAAATACAAAATCTAATTTCTTTCCTCTCAAAGCCTCTGCTGTTGCAGTTTGATTGCTTACGGCAAAAAATTCAAAAGTATCACCAGTGGCTTTTTCTAAAGCTTCCTTAAATGGTCCCCACTCAGAGATAAGAGCATCCATTCCTTCAATATCAGTAACAGCCATTTTGTAATTTTTCGCTGAAACTACTGAGCCTATCCCTAGGGATAAGCATATTAACAATATAGTTTTAATAACAAATTTCATAATTAACTCCTTGCTTTTCCTTACCATGAAAGAGTTCATTAACGCTTTTGTGGCAGAAACCTAATAAATTTTTGACAATTTTATACCCTCATAAGATATCCACGATATTATTTCTTTTTCAGAAAAAAAGGGAGAACTCTACAGGCACTAGATTCTCCCTTTGAGGGAAACGAGATCTAATTGTATTCAGATAAATAATACAAAAAGATAACATTATTATGAATTTTTTTAGTCATCAATTTTCTCATTCAGTCTAAAGTCCAAGTTTCTCAGAGCGCTTGGTTTTATTGGGAAAAGGCCAAAAGAGAACATAACCATCTCTAGTTCGGGTTAGATAAATCTACCTTTTAGTTTCGTTTTCTTTAGCTAATGTTGGTAACCTACTGATTGTTTGACGCTGTGTTGACCCAGCTCTGATTTATAGCCTAAGACCAATCATAGGTTTGGCGCCTGAGATATTCTGTGACCACATTCCGGTTTTCCATTTCAGCTAGTTTGGAACTGTGTATAGAGGGACGCATCGTGACAGTTAAATTTGTCCCCATTCTTCTACAAATTTCCCTAAACATAAGTGAATAACCAAGCGTAAAGCTTATTTTTCTCACAATTTGAAATAACGCTGAATTACGTCCCTCAAAGTAGAACGGAATAGTAGTTGTGTCAGGCTGCAACGCTAATTTCGCAACAAATGTTTTCCACGGCGCATCACTTGCAGTTCCAAATATATTTGGCGCTAATGATATGGCACCTGCTGGGAAGATTATAAGTGCACCACCATTTCTGAGGTGTTCCAACGCTCCACGGCGAGACTCCATATTTGTTTCAAGCGCAATTTTCGTCTCTGCAAAATCTATTGGCAGGATTTTGTCCATTACCGCTGGTGCCTGTCTCAATACCCTGTGGGTAATGATTTTATAGTCCTGCCGTACTTCGGCCATAATTGAACATAAGGCAAGTCCATCTATTACACCATATGGATGATTAGCGATGGTCACGACCCGTCCAGTAGACGGTATGGACGCCATTATTCCATTTGAAACTTCTCGACGGATGTCTAGTTCGATACGCAGTCGGTCAAGTGCATCTGACCAAAAATATTCTGGATTTAGATTATCATTTATATAGTCAAAATACAGTTTTTCTATACGCGGTTGCCCCGTTAATTTTTCTAAGTAGCGGATTATTTTATTAGAAATTACACCCATTTCTCCATCGGCGAATGAAAACACAGGGTGTGTCTGACTTCTATTTTGCAACATCTAAACTCCTGCCTCAGGGATAGTTAAATGATGTAACAAATAATTAATGAATTTATGAAAAATTAATGACATCCACGTGAGTAAGTTCTCAAGTTTTGATTGTACTTTTTCAATCAAATTAGATTGAACAATATAATTACTAACTTAAATGATGGTTTAAAAATTTTCATCAAATTGTCATCAATCTTTAACATTTAAAAGATAAATGATGTTCAAATACACGCATGTATTTCCCTCCCAACTGGGCCGTTGTAAGCAGGCGGCCCTTTTCTTTTTGATACATTGATGTAGCAGCTAGTCAATTTCTAAAATTGGACTTTAGAAGCGTATTGTAAGACTATTTTTAATTTTTATTTGACTGAATTATTTTTATTGCTAAATTTTGGCGCGATTAAATTTAAATCTTCAAAAGGAAGTAAAATGTCGAAGGAAAGAGACGCTGATACCATCACTGAATTAGGCGAAGACGGCAAATTACATAATATAACTACTAAAGCAGGAAGACTAGCAATGGAGTTAGCGTCTGAAAAAAAGAGGCTTGCTCAAGAGCTAGAGGAATTACAAGGCGAGTACGATGACATTAAACCTCTTACGCCTACTGGTACAAGAGATTGGTATGTTAAATGGGGAGCCATGATATTGTGTGTATTAGGAGTATTTCTTACATCAGGAAAAATGTATATTTTCGGGCAATTGTGTTATTTCTTTAGTGCCATCGGATGGATATATGTCGGCATGCAATGGAGCGACAGAGCACTAATGATTGGATCCGCGATATGTGGTACTGCAGTTGCCATGCTGTTGATAGACAATCCCGACTTGTATCTGCTTCTTTCAAGATAAATACTCCTATTGCTATTTTTAAAAAAATAGAATTAGTATCGCAAAAAAGGTTTTTAAAAGGATTAATTTACCTCTTCGTTATGGATAGTATAATTCTCACCATCCAGTAGGATAATGCCATATCCCGAATTCTCACCTTTGGCATATTCTACTCTATCGGCTTTGAACTTTAAGACCATTTGCTGATTTATGCTTTTGAACGTGGAGAAATTATATCCTTCGTAAAGACCACATATACTTCTATGTATGTGACCAGATATTAGATGGTTTACATTATTGAAATTTTTTATAGTTGAAAAAAAATCGTGGGAATTTTTTAGTTTTAGTTTGTCCATAGCCTGCATTCCCGTGTTAAAAGCGGGATGGTGCATAAACAAAATTACTTTTTTATGATCCGCTTCTTTAAGTTTTTGACTCAACCAGTCGAGTCTTTTTTTACACAAGTAACCACAGCTTTTGGGTATGTCATCGTGAGGATCTTTAAGCGTATCTAAGAATATAAAATCAAGATTTTCATAAGCCTCACTACTCTGTAAGAATCCATTATGATCTGGTTGGTAGTATGGAAATACATCGAGGAAGTTCTTTCGGTTATCGTGATTTCCAAGCATAAATTTTATGGGTCTATTTATTACCGAGACCAAATTTCTTAAGGCTTTATATTCTTCAATTTTACCACTATCCGCTAAGTCGCCTGTAAAGACTAGCGTATCAAAATCATTATGATTGCCTTGCAAGTGCAGTATAGCTTTCTCAAGTTTTTGAGATGATTTTTTTAAACTTGGTTCATCAGCAGAGTTTAAGTGAATATCTGAAAAGACTATGATTTTTTTCATTTTTAGCTCTCGAAAACTTTATTGGTCTAAATGTCTGCCCCACCCCACGACGTGACTCTATAGCTCTTCTAAAGTTGCATTTTACAAAAGATAGATTCATTGGTCTACGATTTAGTCTGCAGCTAAGTTTATTGTCTATACCCTTTTGAAGAAGTCGGAAATTTGAATTAATGGATATCTACTGTCAAATGAAACCCGATAGTGATATAATTCGAATATGTGACCATATTTGATGCTAAAAATAACCTATTGTATAACTCAGAGACTAAAATTCCTTTTCACTGGCCTTCATGAAAGATATGTGGACTTTGGGGAGAATTAGGAGTCCAAACCCTTTGAATTATAGGAAAATTATTTTTTACATCAAAAAGAAGTAAATCAGCTCGCATACCAACCTTAATCAAACCGCGATCATTGAGATTAGCTGCTTTTGCTGGTGTCTCAGTAACCGCCTTTATTCCCTTTGCAAAATCTCCCAAAATATCTCCAAGTTTTACCGCTCCCATTAGCAGTGAAGAAGGCATATAATCCGATGAAAGAATATTACAGCAACCCATGGAAACAAGGTCCTTAGCGGCGACATTTCCCGAGTGGGACTCCCCTCTCAGAATGTTTGGTCCTCCCATGATAATATTAATTGATGATCGATTTAATACCTTTGAAGCTTCAACAGTTGTTGGAAACTCGGCAATTTTACATCCATTTTCAATTGATGTAATTGCATCATTCTCTGTCGTGTCGTCATGACTTGCGAGAATAGCGCCAAGTCTTTTATTAGCACTTAAAGTTGCGGCATGGTTTCTATCTCCCCAAGCCTTTTTTATTTTATAAAGACGTTCAAAATGATCTTCCAAATCTTTTGGACTCATAGAGTATTTTCCCTTTAAATACTCTGCCATTTTATCTAAGTCTCTAAATTGCTTTTGGCCAGGAGTATGATCCATTAAACTAACTATTCCAACTCTATCTTCTGGGGTAAACTCTTCCAATTCAATTTCCAAAGTTTCAGAACAAACTTCTGCTCTAAGATGCGTAAAATGACTTATTTTCAGGCTTTTCTCTGCTCTCAGCTCCTTAATGCTGTCCGTAACTTGCCTAGCATATTTAAGATAGTTACCCCGTTTATCTGACACTATCGAACCAACCCGCAATGCGTCAAAAACAGTCGTAATACCAGCACTTTCTAGTTCTCTATCATGTGATAAAATCGCAGCTCTTATTGGCCATTTAACATTTGCTCTTGGTTGCATATGTCTTTCCAAATTGTCTGTGTGTAGTTCAACCAGGCCTGGTGATAAATAATTTCCATTACAATCGAAAGAACCGCGTATAAATCCTTTTCCGGAGTTAACCTCTTTAATGACCCCATCTTCTACCCTGATGCTTCCGTTTACTACTTCGTTCTCCAGAATTAGACGAGCATTGCTTAAAATAAATTCATGCATATAAATTCACACGTTTGACTTAAAAGTTTCATATAAATATTTCAAATTTTTTGTACTCTGTAATTAGGACATTTTTATGACAAATTATTCCAGATACGCAATTTATTTTTCTCCCTATCCAGATACATTTCTCGATAAAGTTGGGTCTCGATGGTTAGGCTGGAATCCAAAGAAAGGAAAGATTACCAACCACAAGAAAATAAAAAATCCGAAATTTGTTGACTTAAAGTCTATCACGGAAAAAGCAAGGATATATGGCTTACATGGCACACTCAAAGCACCATTTGTACTAAAAGAAAAATATTCATACAAAGATCTAATTAGCGATGTAGAATTAATTTCAAAGCGACATCGTAAGTTTATAATCCGAAATCTAGTCTTAAAAAAGCTTGGCAGCTTTTATGCTTTAGTTCCTGAAAGAAGCACTAAGGCACTAAAATCTTTAGCAGATGATTGCGTTTCATCTCTAGATAAGTTTAGAAAACCTCCTTCATCTACAGAACTAGAAAAAAGAAGATCTAATGGACTTGATTTTCAGGAGGAGGTAAATTTAAAGAAGTGGGGTTATCCATATGTGTTCAATAAATATAAATTTCATATTACATTAACTGGAGAAATAAGATTGGGTGAAGAGAAAAATATTCGAGAAACAATAGAATTAAATTTTCAAAAAGTTATCGGATATCCCTTACCTTTTTTAGATATCTGTCTTTTTGGGCAAAGGGATGATAGCTACTTTTGTGAACTGAAAAGATTTTCTCTGCTTTAATGCATTACAGATAATAATTGAATAACTGCTTTATCTAGATCATGCTCATTGTTTATAATGATTGAGCCCGTTGGAATATCAAATTTCGCCCTTTTTAACCTTAGTTGAATATCCTTTGCATTTTCTCTAGCTCTTTTTTTCAATCTTTCGAGAACGGTTTCTTCTTTAGCATCAATGTAAATTATTTTTAAATCTGGAAATTGCTGCTTATATTCCTTAATAGCATGTCTAGATCCATTGAAAATTACGTTTGTTCCCTTATTAAGGTGATATATAATATCAATAGGTATCCCATAAAAGTTATTATGCGCATACCAATGAATAGCGACTCTTTTTTCTTTTAATAAAATATCTATTTGAGACTGATCCACTTTAATAAAGTCTTCGTTGTCGACCTCAGCATTCCTAGAAATATATCTTTTAGGGAAATATGCATCGACTTTATTCTTAGCAGCATTAAGAATTGAATCTTTCCCCACTCCAGAAGGGCCTACCACTGTAAATAATGTTCCTTTACGCATAATAGATTTTTCTCAGCTTGCTGAAAAGTTGCTTACATCTATTTCTCGATCACACACTTTATCCCTTACTTCTTTGTCATGAAAGATACCGAGTATTGCTGACCCTTTTTCTTTTTTTTCTGAAATCATATCCATGACAATTTTTTTGTTTTCACGATCGAGGCTCGCCGTCGGCTCATCCAAAAGAAGCAACTTGTAGTCTTTAGAAAAGCCAATAGCGATATTTACCCTTTGTTGTTCCCCTCCTGAAAAAGTCAGTGGGGAGAGGTGCCATAACTGAGAGCTTAAATTTAGCCTAGACAATAATGTCTCAGCGATATCCTTCGCTCTGGCGCGACTTTCAAATTGATCAAGAAGAGGTTCCATAACCAAATCTATGGTGCTTACTCTCGGTAAAACTCTTAAAAATTGACTTACATACCCCATTTTTTGTTTTCTTAATATCGACATTTCAATGGCTTTTAAATCAAGGATATTTTCCTTATCTATATAAATCTCTCCTTCTGCACATACATAATTACCGTAAATCATTCTCATTAAAGTTGATTTGCCACAACCAGAGTTACCTATCAATGCAACACATTCCCCCGAATTAACATTAAAGCAAGCATCTCTAATAACTGAAAATTTCCCTTTGTCTAAGTTCTTTAGATTGAAGGATTTTGCAACATTTTTTACTTCCAACATTTTTACACCTTTAGTATTGAGGAGACTAGTAATTGCGTGTAGGAATGCTGTGGATCATCCAAAACTTGGTCGGTTAATCCAGTTTCAACAATTTTGCCATTTTTCATAACAATCAATCTATTCGCCATGAACCTTGCAACTGCGAGATCATGCGTTACGATTATTACTGACAATCCTAATTCTCTAACCAAAGATCTTATAAGATCAAGTAATCTTGCTTGGACAGATACATCAAGCCCACCCGTAGGTTCATCCATAAATATTAGCCTAGGTTTCGTTATAAGATTTTTAGCAATCTGAAGTCTTTGTTGCATTCCACCAGAAAAAATACTCGGTTTGTCATCCAGTCTGATTGCATCTATTTCAACCTTTTCGATCCATTCGGTGGCTTCAGCCCTAATTTGGGAGTAATTTCTATACCCTATTGCCATTAGTCTTTCGCCAATGTTCCCTCCAGCACTCACTGCCATTCTAAGACCATCTCGAGGATTTTGATGGACAAAGGCCCACTCGGTTCTCAGTAGGTTTCTTTTTCTGGGTTCCGGCAAAGACAATAGATCCAACCAATTATTATCTCTATCCAAATATGTTATATTACCACCATCTGGTACCAAGCTTCCAGACAAGCAATTTAGAAGAGTTGATTTGCCAGAGCCAGACTCTCCAACAATTCCAACGACCTCACCAGTGTAAAGCTCTATACTTAAGTTGTTGCAAGCATACACATCGCCAAATTTCTTATTTATAGCCTTCGCTTTTAAAATCTGTTCCATTGTTTAACTTTTTTGACTATTGCAGTAATCACTATCTGAACATGAAAACATTCTAGTTCCCTTATCATCAATAACCACTTCATCGAGATATGTATTGGTGGCACCACATATTTCACAAGTCTTCTCGGCTCTTGAGGCTTCAAATGGATAATCTTCAAAATCAAGACTTATAACCTTAGTATATGGAGGAACTGCGTAAATCCTTTGTTCTCTCCCAGCTCCAAAAAGCTGAATTGCCGAGCAAAAATTCATTTTTGGGTTATCAAATTTTGGTGTAGGTGATGGATCCATTATATAACGATCGTTAACTTTTACTGGATAAGCGTATGCTGTGGAAATCTCCCCGTTAATAGATATGTCTTCATATAATTTAACATGCATCAAGCCATATTCTTCTAATGCGTGCATAACCCTTGTTTCGGTCTCTCTAGGCTCTAAAAATCTTAAGGGCTCTGGTATTGGGACTTGATAAACGAGTATTTGATCTTCTGATAAAACTTGTTCGGGAATGCGGTGTCTGGTTTGAATTACAGATGCTTTTCCAGTGTTTTCAGTGGTTTTTACACCAGTTACCCTTTCAAAAAATTTTCTTATAGAGACTGCGTTGGTTGTGTCATCTGAACCCTGATCTATGACCTTCAATACATCCGTTTCTTGCAAGCATGCTGCTGTGACCTGAACGCCGCCAGTACCCCAACCATAAGGCATTGGCATTTCCCTACTTGCAAAGGGAACCTGATATCCTGGAATGCATATCGCTTTTATTAGAGCCCTTCTTATCATTCTCTTGGTTTGCTCATCAAGGTAAGCAAAATTGAAATCCTCTTCGGAGTTACTCATCCTTTTTTTGCCTCAAAAGCTGTTTTTCTTATCTTTCTAATTAGCTCCAGTTCTGCCTGAAAATCGACATAATGAGGAAGCTTAATATGCTCTACAAAACCAGTCGCTTGAATATTATCTCCATGGTACAGAACAAACTCTTCATCTTGAGCGGGAGCACCATCGCTAACCTCTCCCAATTCTTTCCAACGTAGAGCGCGATCAACTAAAGCCATCGATATCGCTTTCCTCTCCGATTGACCAAAAACAAAACCATAGCCTCTAGTAAATTTAGGGGGGTGGGTCTTTGAGCCCAGAAATTGGTTAACCGTCTCGCATTCTGAAATCTCTATCTCAGCTATCTCTATATTAAACCCTATCTCTGGGATTTCAAATTCAACAGATATAAGTCCTATTCTTAGCTCACCAACGAATGGATGATTTCTTCCGAACCCCCTTTGGGTTGAGTATGCCATACCTAATAAAAACCCTTCATCGCTTCGAGTAAGAGCCTGTAGCCGCAATGCTCTATTAGCAGGAATTTCCAAAGGCTGTCGAGTGAGATCTGGCGACTCCGCTTCACTAGATGATGTCTCTTCTGTCTCAATAATTCCTTCATTATTTAGGAACTGAGTGACGTGTTGGAACATTTGTTCAGTATCTTTTCCAGGCTCAAATTCATCGATGCTGCCATCTGCTAATAGTTTGAAATCTAAAAGTCGATGAGTGTAATCAAAAGTCGGTCCAAGAAGCTGGCCTCCTGGAATGTCCTTAAACGTCGCGGATATTCTTCTTTTAGCAATCATTTTGTCCGTATTTATAGGCTGCCCAACTCCAAATCTCGGTAAGGTTGTTCGGTATGCTCTTATTAAAAAAATCGCTTCGATTAAATCTCCTCTAGCTTGTTTTATTGCTAAAGAAGCAAGCTCAGGATCAAATAGCGAACCTTCAGCCATCACTTTTGCTATTGATAAAGATAATTGAGTCTTTATTTGATCGACACTCAGATCTGTGACTTTTCTGTCTCCTCGACGTTCATCCTCCAGCCACCTATGTGCATTATCAATCGCTCTTTCGCCTCCTTTTACAGCTACATACATATTATGTCTCTACCATTGTTGTTCTAGGCAGTCCCATAACAAAATTTTCTTTTGCCAAAAAAATATCAACTCCTAAAGGAAAACTGATAGCACTTTCTCTTTCAATAATCTTTTCCGGGAGCTCTACATGAAGCGTCTCTTTAATCCCTGGTCCATTTAGAGAAAAACTTTTTACATCTTTGCTTGCATTTTCAATCACAATATTGGCCGACCTGTCGGGATACTCGTCCGTACCAATAGGAAATTCGTGAAAAGGTAGTAGTTCCTCTATATGCCCCACTGCGAAATCAACATTTTTATCGCCAGAAATTTTTGCACCGGTATAAAAATTTATCCAATCCTCGACATTTTTATTTCGAAAGGTCTCTCCTAAAAAAATCTTAGTATTAAAATCACAAAAAACTAATATAAGCGTTGCACCAGCGATAGATAGAGGGGTGGGAAGTCCATCAATGACCTGAAAATTCTGAATTTTTCCTGGCATTGCCATCGCTTTCAACGCTATCCTAAAAGCTCTAGCAGCATCCTTGGACTGGTCTTGGAAGAAGGGAAGCGGATTTGTCATTTTTCGTCTTCTCCACGCACAAGAGTAAAAAAATCCACCTTTGTTTTTTCTGCTTTTCTTTTAATTAAGTCATGTCTTTTTTTCTCAATTTCTTTTAGTTTTATTACTATTTTACTTTCAATTAAGGTCCTTTTATCGCTTTGCATTAAAGCGTCACATAGCGCAGCAACTGTCGACTTCTTTTTACTTCTACCTTGCACATATCCATGACCAACTAACTTACCGTCTTCTAATTGAATAGAGCATCGCGTAACGGAAATTTCGCCTGCATTAAATTTTTGCCCAGTGTTTCCAATCCTTGCTGTCGCCATAATTGTGCCTATTTCCGGTTTTCTCAGATAAGTATAGCTCGGATCTAACCCAGTAGACTCATACAACCCAACGAGATCGGATTCAGATGATTTTGCTAAATAGCTCAACCATTTAGACCTGACTAGTGACATGCTTACCCATACGGTTTATAATTAAATCGGTTTCAAACTAACCCATAATTGGATATTTATTTGAAAATTATGACAAGAACATGACAGATTAAGTTCTATGAGCTTTTTCTTTAAGAAAAATCCTTATTTGCTCCAAATTGAACTTTGCATCATTATCACCATTATCAGCAGCCGACAAATACCACTTCATTGCCTCGGAAAAGCTTTGCTTCGTGCCGATTCCCATATGATGCATGTAGCCTAAATTAAATTGTGCCTCTACTAAGCCTGATGAGGCAGCTTTTTCATACCAATAGAGAGCTCTCTTGAGGTCTTGCTTGATGCATTTACCTTTTTCAAGTAATAGCGCCAAGTTATATTGTGCATGATAATCTCCACCCTCGGCAGCCAAAAGGTACCAATATTTTGCTCTTGTAATATTTACTGGAGAGCCTTCTCCACTCTCGTACATGAGAGCCACATTGTATTGAGCCACCGAATTACCTAACCTTGCAGCATCCAAATAAAGGTCAAGAGCTCTACCTTTGTTTTTTTCTAGCACTAATCCTTGATCATAAAAATATGCCAAGTTAGTCATAGCTTTAGGGTGCTTTTTTTTTGCTGCTTTTTTATACCATTTTATAGCCACTTCATTATTTTGTAACACCAACAGCCCTTTATCATACGCCCTTCCTAATTTGTATTGATATTCCGGATGGCCCGAATAGGCCATTACCTTATTGAAGCTGAGCTCCGTGAAACTAATATCATCTTTCTCTTTTTTTTTACCAGTTAAATCGATCACTAAAAGCGAGACAAATGCTATGAATACTAAAATGTATGGGGATTTCTTAGCGTATTTTTTTGAATAATACATTATGATGACATTTATATGACAGAAATATGACTAAGTAAAGCATTATTATTGTTGATTTTTTTATATTTATACGTATCATAATTTGTAAAAAAAAAGTCAGATTGAGGGGAAAAATGAGGTTTCGAACAGTAAAATCAGAGAATTTTTTCAGAAAAAAGCAAACTAAGCTATTGAAAGCTTACGCTTTAGGAAAAGTAAAAAAGGCCGAGAAAATCAGGCAAGGCCTTCTTATATCTAACACGGTTCACGTCAATAGATCTGGGTTTAAATAATATTCGTCAATGTATTTAAATCCAATCCGTAATGTTTAAGTTGAGTGAAGCAAGCGCCCATAAGGCCTAAAAAAATAAGAGCTAGCCAAGGTGACATCCGTAGATAAAAAATCAGGATGAAGGAAATTAGAATTAAAATAATCGATGTTTCTGATGTTGCTATCGATGGTATAACAAAAGCCAAAAAACTTACAAATAGAATTGAGGTTACAGCTACATTTACTCCCCTTATTCCCCGCAGAAAAATTCTATGTCTTTGAAGAACATTCCAAAAGTTTATTGCAGGAGATACGAGAAGTAAGGTGGAGCCATAAAGAGAAATTAGTAGAATTAATGAGTACAAGAGCTTTTTCTGATCTGACACGTCGCCTAATAGAGCACCAAGATACGCAGCAAAAGAAAATAGTGGTCCAGGAATAGCTTGGGCCATTCCATAGCCAAGCATAAAATCTTCCGAAGATATAAAGCCATTCTGGACAACTACACCCTCTAACAACGGGAGCACAACGTGACCACCTCCAAAAACCAAAAAACTCATATTGAAAAAGTCCCGGCATATTGCAGGAACGCCTTCTAAACTGATAACATTCGAAAAAATTAATAAAATCACAAGAATAAAAAGACAGAGAATAGAATGTATACTGTTCCCTATTTTCAACTGGTTAGAAAAGTTTGGTCCTTTAACAGTGTCATTGGTTGAAAGCACACCATATATCCAGCCAATAAGAAGAATCGCGATAGGGTATAGTAATAAGTTAGTAAAAATTAAAATACCGGAAAAAATTATAAACCCTATTTTGTCCAAGTTATCATTACAAAACATCTTAAACATTGAATAGACCGCCTTCCCCACGATAGGAATAGAGATGGACGATAATCCAACAATAGTTAAGGAACTTAAAACCACCAAATCGTTGGATATAAATAGAGCAAAAGCAATCATTATAAAAGTTGATGGTAGGCTGAATGCTAATAAGGCTAGGTGACCACTAATAATTCCTCCTTGCTGCAACCCAATAGCTAATGCTAATTGACTCGAAGTTGGTCCTGGCAATGCTTGTGTTATCGATAGTAAATGCGTGAATCTCATATCATCGATAATCTTCATCCGCTCTACAAACTTTTCTCTAAAAAAACCTATATGGGCGGTAGGTCCTCCAAAGGATGTAAAGCCTAAAGAAAGAAATGTAATGAAAATCTTCCACAAAGTCATCCTATGACGATATCAGTAGTATTAGGAAAGTAACCTTAAAAATTGAGAAATTTTTGTAAACTTTTTGTAACATTCTTGTCATAATTTAAATGTACACCGACACTATGTTTTCAGATTTTTCTTTCTCTAGCTCTAACGTTTTAATTGATGGCAAACTTCAAAAGGGAAGCTTAACCATTGAACAAGGTAAAATTCAATTAGATAGGGAAAGAAGCCCATACAGGCATTATAACATGGGGAATTTCTACGTTCTTCCCGGAATAATAGATCTTCATGGGGATGGCTTCGAACGCCACTTATTCCCAAGACCTTCCGCTCCGGTAAAACATACAATAGCCCTCAAAAATTTAAGTAACGAATTAATATATAATGGAATTACCACTGCCTATTTAGCTCAATGCTATTCTTGGGAAGGTGGATACAGAAGTCCTGAGTTTACTACTGAATTGCTAACGTCTTTAAAAATGCTAAAAAATGACTTTTTGCCCGATCTACGGCTTCAAATAAGATTTGAAACACACCTGATTGACGAGAAAAAATATCTTATTGATCTTATAGATCAATTTAATATTGATTACTTAGTCTTTAACAACCATTTGCCTGAGGCAATTAAAAAGTGGGAAAACGATAAACCGAGGATCGAGGCTTGGGCTGGTCAAACAGGTAGAACTGGCGAGCAACATATAAACATTGTAAAGGGTTACTTGAAGAATAATGTGAGAGTTAAGGGGTTTCTTGAAGAACTCTCAGGAGAACTGAAAAGAAGAAACATTACCCTTGGATCACATGATGACGATAGCCCTTCAGACAGAGAGTATTATAATTCACTCGGGGCTTACATCTGCGAATTTCCAACAACTTTGCAAACGGCTGAGGCAGCAAAGAAAAATAACAACGGTGTCATAATGGGAGCACCAAATATCATGAGAGGAGGATCACAAGCTGGAAACATAGATGCAATAAAATTAGTTAAAAGTGATCTAGTTGACTGCTTGGTTTCTGATTACTACTACCCAGCGCTCTTAGAGTCGGTATGGAAGATGGCTGATATGAAGGTTAGGTCATTTGAGAACTCGTATAAGATGATCTCGACTAATCCAGCTAGGCTTTTAAATTTAGCTGATAGAGGAGAGTTAGTAGATAATGCCCGAGCTGACTTACTGATATTAAACCCCGATAATAGAAAAATTGTCGCTGTCTTCTGTAGGGGAATTCCTTTTTTTGTGTCTGATGAGCTCGTGGGTAGTTTAAGCGCTGCTTAAGAAAACTTCTCTATGAAGCTCTCTACTGAAAGTTCTCTAAAATCCTTTAACCGTTGACCTATCGTGTCATGATCCCAATCCCACCAAGACATTTCCATAAGTTGATCAACAACTTTATCGTTAAATCGCATTCTTATAAGCCTTGCAGGATTTCCTGCCACTATTGAATATGGTTTAATATTTTTTGTAACAACACTTCCTGCTCCAATAATTGAGCCATGTCCAATAATTACTTCTGGTTTAATAATTGAGCCATGGCCTAACCAGGTGTCATGGCCAACATTAGCCATTCTTGCTTCTCGGGCAGCAAAAAATTCGTGATCCTCTTTCTGGTCCTTCCAGTAATCATTAGAGCGGTAAAGAAAATGGTGCAAAGATGCTTTATCCATAGGATGGTCTGTTGGACCGATCCTAACAAAGCTTGCTATATTAGAGAATTTCCCTATCTCAACATTCGCAAAATCACAATATCTTGCACAGTAAGAGTAATCACCGACAAAAGCATTTAGAAGATGCGTACCCATTCCAATCTCTACAAAGCGTCCAAAGTTGCTATTCTTTATGCTGCACTCTTGGTGTATAAGCGGTTTTTCGATTGAGAGATTTTGGGTCATGCTTTGGTCTTGAAATTCTAATTCACCAAAACTTCCACCAAGGTTTTTGTTCTTCCTTATTAACTTTTTTATCCTCACTGTTTTTTTGAACTTCAGTCACCGCATTATCTCCCACCTGACCAAATTTATCCGTAACTCCTTGTCGAGCAATTTCATAAGCATTTTTTGCCATTTCAACAGCTTTTTCAACTTGCCCTTCACTACAAACTTTGTATGCACTTTCTAACATTCCCATTGCGTCTTTCCCAGCGGATTCAGTAGCTCTACTGATTTCAAGTCTAATTTTTGCTCTAAGAACTAAAATCTCTGTATTATCACATTGGTCTATTATCTTTTGAAAGGTTTCCTCTGTATTTCTACTGGCCTCATTGCCAGCCTTCTGTTCCTGACCGAAACCGAGAGCGACACTACAAAATAACACAAAAAATGTCAGTAAAACCTTCATCCAAACCTCCTTTTAATTTTTTTCTATTCCAATTAAAAAACGTCTCAAAAATGCTGACATTTGATCCATGACTGTTACCAGTAGCACAATTAACACTGCCATATAACCAACGTTTTCAAAATCATTACCCGTTCTTATAGCCCCAAGAAGTTGAAGGCCTATACCTCCAGCGCCCATAGCACCCAATATAACCGCTCCTCTTGTGTTGGATTCCAGATAGTACAGTGACTGAGATATAAAAACAGGCATTATCTGGGGAATAATACCAAATCTATGCTGGAGTATAGTTGATGCTCCAGTAGATTTGACACCCTCCTGCTGTTTATTATCAGCGTTTTCTATTGCTTCCGACATCAACTTTCCCAACGTTCCTGTATCGGTGAAAGCTATCGCAAATATTCCTGTGAAAAGACCAGGGCCAAATGATCTTACAAATATTAAACACCAAATGATCATGTCTATTCCTCGTAGCATATCAAAAAGTCTACGAAGCGAGAATCGAATAAATTTGAAGGGTGTTATATTATATGCTGCCAGAAATGCGAGCGGCAAACCGAGCAAAGACGCCAAAAGCGTGCCCAAAACAGCCATAAGCAATGTTTCCAAGATCGAGAACAGGACTGTACCGTGCATCCATTGTTCGTTATCACTGATTTCAGACAAAACTAATTCAAAATTAGTTTTGTCAGGTTCTATTCTTTCATTACTAAAAATGAGCGATAAGGCCTCTGGAAGCGAATAATCTTTCAGTGGGCTGAAAAAATCGAACCAAAAATACTTCCATCCGAATTCATATCTATGTACTTCCACCTTTCTCTTATAAATTTGAATCCTCTCGTAAAGTGATGGTCTTACTTCTACCTTTGACTCAGTAACTCTTATCCAGTTAGGAAGATCTTTTTCGTTTCCATCGTTATCATAAGCTTCTGCGTAAGGCTTTCCGTTGTCACCTATTCCAAAAATAAATTTTCTATCTTCACTCTTACTTTGTTCGAAAATTATTTTATCGTCTCTAAAGATTGCCTTGCTACCACTGTTAAAGGTAAGGATAGCGATGTCTTTCCCATCTCCTATGCGTTCTAACCATTCAGGGAAACTAGGGTACTGATATCTATAATCTCCTTCAAAATTAACAGATATTTTCGAAGTGTCCTTCCAGTTCATTACCACATGGTCTTTGTGCGCGTATGTATCCAAAAATAATCGCGATGCTCTCTCTGGACTCCATTTTCTCGATATACTGCCTAAATCAAACTGAATAATCGAAAACACAAAATATAATAGAATAGCTCCTATGGACACCAGGGTAGTCAACTTCTGGTAGTATGCTTTTTTTTCAACGCTTTGATAGATCTCTTGAAAAGAAACCTCTCTATCATATACCGCTATGCTCATGCTGAAATCTTCCCGATAAGCTTATGTCGAACATATGATGAAAAATAATCTAAAGCAGTTATTGTTGCCACTAGTAGAAACATAATTGCTAATACTTCATCTCCATATCTCCATTGAAGTGATGCTGTTAAATATGCTCCTATTCCCCCAGCTCCTACAAAACCTAAAATAGTAGAGGCCCTGACATTTATCTCCAATCTTAAAAGAGAGTAGGAGAGAACCAAAGGTAATACCTGAGGATAAACAGCGAAGCAAATAATCTGGTACCAGCGAGCTCCCACTGATTTGAGACCATCTACTGGTTTCATATCAATATTTTCTATAGCTTCCGAAAAAAGTTTACCCATCGCTCCAATTGTATGAAGAGTTACCGCTATAATGGCGGGAACGATCGATTTTCCCATGAGATATAATAATATTAACGCAAAAACTAACTCTGGAAAAGATCTGAGAATATCAAAGGTCCTTCTTACGATCTGTACGGTAACCTGATTTGGCGAAAGGTTAATGGTGGCCAAGGGACATAGGATTAATGCGATTGAAGCACCAACTACGGTAGAAAACACTGCAGCGGAAAAAGTCTCAAATAAAGCAGGGATAAAACTTAAGACTATACCAAACCATCCCCAACCAGCCTCAAAGGCATCACTGAAAAGATCCGCCGGGTAGTCAAAAAAATTCTCGACTCCTCTTGTAAAACTTCCAGCATTATATTGATTTGCAACACCAACACCACTCACAACTATGAAAATTATAGCACCGATAAAGAGGACCGAATAAATCGCTCTTTGTCTTGCTAAAACTTTTAGATTTTCTTCAAGACTTTCGATTGTTATTGCGTTTTGTGACATAAAATAATTCTTTTTTAAAAGGAGTAATGTGCCCCTTTTTTTGGGGCACATTATAAAACCATTACTATGAAGTACTTAGTTTTTCTTCTTAGCTTCGAGCTTAGCCTTTCTGGCCTTCACAACCACCTCATAAAAGGAGTGATCAACAGGAACCCACGCTCTTACTATACCGTTTGCAATATTTTCGCTGCACTTCGGGTCGTTTTCGTGAATCCACTGCTTCATGCCAACCATTACGTCTCTTGCTTCTTTTGGTATAGCTTTTCGCATAACCATTGGACCGTTCGGGATAAGCTTTGATGACCATATTTGCTTTATATCGTCCATATTAAGAAGACCTTTTTCAACCATTCTTCTTAAGTTACCTGAAGAGTAGCCCTCGTCCCATTCACCGACGCCAGACACCCAAGTTACTGCGGCATCCACGTCACCGTTCAGCACGCCGAGCACTCCATTTTCGTGCCCTCCCATGAATGGAGTATCTTTAAAATACTCATCCATATTTATATTGTAAATGTCAGGTAATTCCACTGATGGGATTAAATATCCTGAAGTTGAATTCGGATCTGCGAAGCCTAGCACTTTACCTTTCATATCATCAAGATTGTTTATCCCTGAATCCTTTAAGGTTACCATTATTGAATAATAGCCTGTATCTCCAGTTGGTTGCATTCTTGTCAACACTGGGACGGCTGCGTCAGGATCTGCTAAGTACATTCCGGCATAGCCTGATGCACCAAACCATGCATAATCTATATTACCACCTAGCATTGACTCCATCGTTCCGGCGTAGTCAGTAAACGTAAACATTTTTGCTGGAACTCCATACGCAGCTTCAAAGTACGGTGGCAAGCACTGGTTCCTTGCAATTATATCTTGTGCGGCTTCATCCCCTAAAAAACCAATTCTAAACTCTGGTTGTATTTTACTTAGATCGTATGTTGGGCCCTTATAGTTTGGATTAGGCTCAGCATAGGTTGCTCCAAAAAATAGCAACAAAGTAGATACTAAAATAAACTTGTTTAACATCTTGAACTCCTCATTTTAAATATTAACTTGCAATCCCTATGTCGGATTTATTTAAGGACGTTGAGGTTATTGACGCTTCGAATTCCTCGTCAGTCTCAACACCGTAAATTTCTCTCGCTTTCGCATCGCTCAATTCACTCGGCTTGCCGTCAAATACTATCTCTCCAGACCGCATTCCAATAATCCTGTCGCAATATGTTCTTGCTGTATCTAAAGTGTGCAAATTACATATCACTTTGATTTTTTCGTTCGAATTAATTGATTGCAGTGCTTCCATTACTAGCCGTGCGTTTAATGGATCCAAGGATGCAATTGGCTCATCTGCTAAAATTATTTTTGGATTTTGCATCATCGCTCTACAGATCGCTACCCTCTGTTGCTGACCTCCAGATAAAGTTTCTGCTCTTTGCAAAGCTGTAGGAGCGACACCGAAACGATTCATCAAATCAAGGGCATCCGAACGCTCTTCTTTAGTAAAAAATCTGAGTGTTGACCGCAAGGTAGACTGGTAGAACAAGCGACCCAATATGACGTTTGTGATCACGTCCAAGCGAGGCACTAAATTAAATTGCTGGAAAATCATTGCGCATTGAGATTGCCATTGCCTTTTCTCTGAACCCTTGAGCTCCAGAATATTTATGCTCCCGGCAAACACTTTCCCTTCAGTTTCAGTAGTCAGTCTATTTAAAACCCGGAGGAGCGTTGACTTTCCTGCGCCAGAACGACCGATGATACCTATGAACTCATTTTTAGTAGATTCAAAAGAAACACTATCTATTGCGACTGTCGAACCAAATTCTTTTTTAAGTTTTGATACTTGTAGATGCATGATTTCACTTTCTGAACACATAAATAGATCAGCAAAGTGACAGAATGATTTCACATTTGTGAAAGAAAAATAACAGGTTAAAAATATGAATTCTTTAACTAATAATTGACGCGTTTATTAATTTTTCAATGTCGGTAACGATCACCTTAACCGGATTTGTTGACGTAGCTGTGTCAAACATAGCTTTTTTTGCAATCCTTTTGGCACAGCTATCAGGGACTCCAATTTCTGAGAGTGACTCCGGGATTTCTAATTGTGTTAATAATTGTTTAATACATGAAATTAAATGATGCTGGGTATCTTCCTTTAAACCAAGTGATTTGGTTATTCTATTTGTCTTTTCACCCATATTCACCAAGTTAAAATCTAAGACCGTTGGCAAAATAATAGCATTGGTCAAGCCGTGATGAGTGTTAAACTCCGCGCCAATCATGTGAGATATTGCATGAACCAACCCCAGACCCTTTAAAAATGACACACCGGCCATACATGACCCTATAAGCATTCCCGATCTTGCGTTCAAGTCATTAAGATTATCACATGCTCTTGGCAAATATTTCCATATGAGGTGTAACGATTCCAATGCCATTGCATCATAGATAGGGTTAAAGTCAGGAACCAAATACGCTTCAATTGCATGCGTAAGAGCATCCAATCCAGTCCATGCGGTTAAATTAAAAGGGAGATCCAGTGTTACCATTGGGTCTAATATTGTTTGGCAGGGCTTGTACATCGGATGCCAAACACAGAACTTCATTAGTTTTTTTGAATGCGTTACCATCGCGGTACTTTCGGTTTCCGCTCCAGTACCCGCTGTTGTCGGAATGGTAATAAGCTTTGGGAACACACTATTATTGTCTATTTTGGGAGGATTTTTCTCGTAGTCAAATCTCCAGAGATCTTTACCACTATTAACAGTCAAGCCAATGGCTTTACCTCCATCCAATGCGCTGCCTCCACCAATTGCTATTATCCCATCATGTTTGTCTTTTGAGAACTGGTCGCACCCCATTTCTAAATCTTTATCATTTGGGTTAGGCGCTATACCGCTGTAAAAACCAAAAGAAACATTTTTCTTTTTCAAAGCCTTTTTTAAAATATCTATAAATGATAGGTTTTTGCTTCCTTTATCAGTGACAATTAAAGGATTTGAAATACCATATTTTGTGCAATAATCACCTACCTCCCAAATGCGTCCAGGTCCATAAGCTATTGGTATTGGGAATACCCAATCCTGTGGTGTTAAAATTTTTTCATCCTCTATAAACATTTTTTCTCAATTTACTGTTTTCTTTTTACAGAATAGATTGTTTTAGGAAAGGTTTGTAAAAAACTTTTAAGTGGTTGTGGAACACTAAAACATTGAGAAGCTGTTAATGATACTTGAAAGAATCACTGTAGAGCCAAAATACTCAGATACATCTTTAAGCTTAGCGCTTTTAATTAGCGGAGGCTTATGGGGTCTTTATTGGATACCAATAAGGGAACTGTCATTGGCAGGATTGGATAGCTATTGGAGTATCTTTTTTATAAATGCTTGCCCACTTCTAGTTCTATCCCCAATGGCACTTTTCAAGATCAATCAATTTAAATTTACAGATTGGTCCACTCTATTATCTGGTCTTACTATAGGACTTGCTTTCACGCTTTACGCAGGCGCGATTTTAGAGACTACCGTTGTCAAGGCAACCCTCTTGTTTTATCTTAGCCCGATCTGGGGAACTATTTTCGGCACGATTTTTTTATCGGAGAGATTTACCGTCAGACGGACAATTGCAATTATTTTTGCTTTGTTCGGGATTTTTTTGCTTCTATCAAATAAAGATACTTCAAATTTTACATTGAAGATAGGTGACTTTTTCGGTTTTTTATCAGGCCTTCTTTTTGCTATTGGATCGGGATTGTTGAAGCGCTCGCCAAGAATAAAAATATTTCCTCTAACGTTCTTCGTTTATGCATTCACCAGTGCAGGCGCATTAGCATTGGTATTTTTTTTCGTCGGCCAGACTGAAATACCAAAAAAGACTGTAATTGATTTTTTCCCTTATGTTTTTCTATGGTCTACAATTATATTTATGCCAAGCTTTATGGTTGTCTTTAAAGTCTCACAGACTTTGTTTCCTGGACGCGTAGCTATTCTCCTTATGTCAGAGATCATAGTTGCTGTTGTTACGGCTAGTATTTTACTTCCAGAGGAAAGAATGACTTTAATTCAATGGCTTGGAGCACTTGCAATTGTTATAGCCGGCTTTATTGAGATACTATTTAGCAAGTCGACAAAATACATATCAAAGCCCATGTAACGATTTAGTTTCCAAATAATCCTCCAAACCCATTAAACCACCCTCTCTGCCATTGCCGGATTGTTTGTATCCACCAAAAGGTGTTCCATAATTGTATCCACCTCCATTTATGTGAACTGCCCCGACTCTCAATTGTGAACTAACACGCTCTGCTTTTTTAATGTCAGACGTTTGCACATAGGCCGCTAAGCCATAGGGCGAGTCATTTGCTATAGATATCGCTTCCTGCTCATTCTTGAATGGCATTATAACTAAAACTGGTCCGAAAATTTCTTCTCTAGCGATCCTCATAGTATTTCTAACATTATAAAAAATTGTTGGTTTAACAAACCAACCCTTTTCTAAACCGTGAGGCTTACCTAAACCTCCCGTTAAGACGGAGGCTCCTTCTTTTATTCCCAAATCAATCATATTTTGAACTCGATCGAATTGTATTTTATCAAATAAGGGCCCTATGTGATCTCCCTCTTTAGTTGGATCTCCGATTAAAATTTCTTCTGCTGACTTCTTTGCTATTTTTAAAACCTCTTCGTAACAAGAGTGTTCAACTAGTAGCCTCGTCGGTGCATCACAAGATTGACCCGTATTGAACATGCACTCATTGATCGAATATTTTATATCCCTTTCTAGATTTGCATCCGAAAATACAATGTTAGGTGATTTTCCACCAAGTTCCAAAGTAACTCTTTTAATGGTCTCAGAAGAATCTTTGGTTACCATGATTCCAGCTCTTGTCGATCCAGTGAAAGACATCATATCTATTTCTGGATGCTTTGACATTACCCTTCCCACCGTATCTCCGACACCGTTAACCAAATTAAAAACACCGGCTGGGTAGCCGGCCTCCTCAATGATTTCGGTATAAACCATCGCAGACAAGGGTGTGTACTCTGACGGTTTCAAGATACAGGTACAGCCAGTTGCTAAAGCTGGTATAACCTTCAGTGCGATTTGATTTACAGGCCAGTTCCAAGGTGTTATCAGTCCACAAATCCCTACCGGTTCTTTTAAAAGAATATCCCCACTATCCAAAAGTGTTCTTTCCTTAAGCTCTGCCAGCGCACCAATAAATGATTCCAAGTGCCCTACAGCTGCATCCGCTTGGGCAGATCGTGCCATTGATATAGGTGCACCCATCTCTTCGCGCATGGCCTGGGCTAAATCTTCGAACCTTCTCTCTGTTATTCTCTTGAGATCCTTCAAGAGATCTATTCTTTCTTTCTTTTTCGTTTTGGAAAAGCTTGTAAATGCTTTTTTCGCCGACTGAACTGCATCATTGACATCCTGTTCATTTCCTAGTGACACAGTCCCGATTTGTCTTAAATCCGATGGGCTTATCACAGCCATTGTTTCGTCTGATCTTGGGTTTACCCACGTCCCATTAATAAAAAATTTTTTTAACTTTTCCATTTTTTTAATCCGTGATTTTTCTATCCTCAACTATAGACAATTAATTGTATTTTCTTACATATTTTTGTCATAATTTTTTTGTAACGTCTATCCGAGGTCTATTATGAAAATAATTATTAACGGGTTAGGAAGAATTGGGAAGCTTGTCTTTAGAAGACTATGCGATGAGAACCTCCATAAAAATATTTTAATGGTGAATGAGAAAGCAGGGTCTGCTTCTGACCAAGAGTATTTTTTAAGATATGACACCGTTCATGGGACTTGGGGTGATGACCTTTGTTTTGAAAATGGTTGTCTTAATTACAAAGATCATTCTATAGCTGTGATGACAGAGGGGTCTATAGAGAGTATTAGTTTTCCTAAATCTGAAAAGTTTCTGGTAGTAGATTGCACTGGCGTGAATAAATCAGAAAAATTACTTGAGCCATACTTCGAAAGAAAGGCATCATACGTATTAATTTCTGCCCCTATAGAATCATCCAATGTCCAGAATATTGTTTATGGAATAAATCATCAATCCATAGACACTAGTGCTTATAAAATATTTACAGCCGCAAGCTGTACCACTAATTGCCTCGCGCCTATTGTAAAAGTTCTCGAAGAAAATATTGGAATAAAGCATGGGTCAATTACAACTATCCATAACATTACAAACTCTCAAACTATTGTTGATGCTCCAAAAAATAATTTAAGGCGATCGAGATCCGGAATTAACTCATTAATCCCCACGACCACGGGCTCAGCTAGGGCAATTTCATTAATTTATCCAGAGCTTAAAGGAAGGCTGAATGGTCATGCTGTAAGAGTTCCTCTCTTGAACGCATCATTGACTGATTGTGTTTTTGAGATGAAACAGAATGTAGAAGTTGATAAGATTAATCAACTTTTTAACGAAGCTTCAAATACCTATTTGAGAGATATCTTATCTTATGAAGAAAAACCCTTGGTGTCATCTGATTATGTTAATAATCCCCACTCAGCAATTATCGACTCTCTTTCAACTATGGTCGTAAATAAAACCCAGCTTAAGATATATGCCTGGTATGATAATGAATGGGGATACGCCTGTAGAATGGTTGACATCTTATCTAAATTAATCCGAGACTAGGCTTTCCTCCTGTTGATATTCAATCCATTTTTAAATGTATCGATTATTTATTGGTTTTTGATGCTGACCGATGGTGCTTTACGAATGTTAGTGCTAATGCATTTTCATGATAAAGGCTATTCTCCTTTTACTCTCGCTTATATATTTCTACTCTACGAATTTATGGGTGTTATTACAAATTTTATGGCTGGCATTTTTGGTCGTCGCTTTGGATTATCCACCCTCTTGATAGCTGGTACTAGCCTGCAGGTATTAAGCCTAACATCACTTGGCCTTCTTTCGATTAATAGCCCAGAATGGTTTATGATTTTTTGCCTTATCTTTTTTCAAGGTCTCTGTGGTGTCGCTAAAGATTTGACTAAAATAGGAAGTAAGACAGCCGTAAAGTTTCTAAGCAATGAAAATATTAAAGGGAAGCTTTTTAGGAACGTCAGTTGGCTCACAGGATCCAAAAATACTGTTAAAGGGTTAGGTTTTTTTGTTGGTGCTTTTTTGATTACCATTCATCCCTTCTCAATCTCTTTATATATTCTTGCCTTCATTTTGTTTATAGCTCTAATGATTGCGTTGAACCCAGTGTTAAAAACGCCTGAATTAAATACAAAATCAAATAAAGTACAATCAGAAGGAAAGTTTTTTTCTGACATTTCCAGTATAAACTATCTTTCTTTGTCGAGAATTTTCTTGTTTGGTGCACGAGACATTTGGTTCGTAATTGGAATTCCTTTGTTTTTATTGGAAGTGTTTTCAACTATGTTTGTTACGGGATCAAACGGTAAAGTTGTTTTCCTTTTGGTAGGTAGCTTCATGGCTCTATGGGTCATTTTTTATGGCTTCGTACAATCTCAAGTGCCAGCAATTATTCAAAGAAAAACTGATTTAAATATAGAATCTAGTGCTTTTCGCTGGTCCATTATTGTAATTTTCCCTACCTTATTTTTAACTTTGTTAACTTTTGTTTTTGATAACACTCTGTCAGTGACGCTGATTGTAATAATAATCACTTTACTTTTTATATTTGGAGGTTTTTTTGCAATTAATTCAAGCATCCATTCTTATTTGATATTAAAGTTAACAAGTAAAAAAAATGCATCCGAAGATGTTGGTTTTTACTATTCAGCTAACGCAGTGGGTCGCTTTTTTGGAACACTATTATCTGGAGTCAGCTATCAGTTGGGCGGGCTTAGCCTTTGCTTATTCTTTACGACGGTCTTTTTAGTTTGTTCCAGTTATTTTATTGCAATTTTGGCAAAAAAAACTTGATATCTGGATTTAAAAATGAATCACTGTAAGCTACAATTTACGTTCTGAGTTGGTTTTAAGATGAAAGACAATCGTAAAGATTATATCATTTTTTCTACTATTCTAATTGGTTTAACAATGGTTTTTGCGAGCTTAGGATATCCAATCTGGGTTTTCCCTGCAACGGTTCTCATGTGCTCGATAATATTTTTTATGTATTTAAAGTCTAGCCAAATAGGCGAAAAGCACCATGTTAACGCATTGAAACAGGAAGCTATCAAGGAAGAGATTCAAGATACGTATAATGCCAAGATCACTTACAGGGTAATTAAAGGATTATTGAACATTCTTCCTTCACCCTATATTTTGATCGACAGAAATGGTAGAATAACATTCATAAATTCAGAGGCTAAAGGAATAGTCCCTGATTTTCATGCTGGCTCCCATATTTCGAACGTTTTCAGGTCGCCTATTTTTTTAGCTGCTGTTGAGAATGCAATAAAAAAAGATAAGCAGGTAAAGCTGTCTTTTGAAGTTCAAAGCCCACAATTTCGTCAATTTAGTGCAAATATTTTTTTCATATCATCAAATAAAATATCAAACAATTTCAATGACATTTTTATCCAACTAACAGATGACTCAACTCATATAAGAGCCGAAAAAATGCGGACGGATTTTGTTGCAAACGCTAGTCATGAGCTTAGAACTCCATTAGCGTCGATCACAGGCTTTATCGAAACATTGCAAGGGCCAGCAAAAAATGATCCGAAGGCAAAGGATCTTTTCTTAAATCTTATGGCCAAACAGGCTGGTAAAATGGAACTTTTAATTAAAGATTTGATGTCTCTTTCCAAATTGGAAATACTAGAGACTAAACCTATTACGTCTGTCTGCTCATTAAGTGAACTTATCAGTGATTTAACGCAGAGCTTACAACAATACGCACAAGACAATAATGTTAAACTAGTTAATAATATTTCTAAAAAAATGATGCCAATAATGGGGGAAGTTGATCAATTGCGACAACTATTCTCAAACTTAATAGAGAATGCTATTAAATACTCAGGATCTGAATGTGAAGTAAAAATTTTTCTGTCCAAAGAAAAACACAAAGGTATGGTTGGAATAGTGATTGAGGATAACGGGCGTGGAATTTCTGCGGAACATTTACCTAGACTTACGGAGAGATTTTATAGAGCTAACACAAATTCTGAAGCTGAAAAAGAGGGTACTGGTTTAGGATTGGCGATAGTGAAGCATATTTTAATCAGACACCGCGGAAAACTCCAGATTGATTCCAAACTTGACAAAGGCAGTCAATTTACTGCTTGGCTACCAAAAGGGAATTTGGGTAAACAAAAAAAAATAAAATGAATTAAAAATTTAAAAAAAACTCATGTTTTCAATATTTTATTTATTCATAAAATTTTAATATTTTTGACACATTTAAGTGAGGATCTAGTGACATTGTTCGATGCAATTAGACTTTTGAGTTAACAAAGGAGTTGTCAATAATGAACAATATTTTAAAAATTTTTACTGCTGCAGTTGTAGGGGCAGTCTTAAGCACTGGCTCGCTGATGGCTAGGGAAGGCGATCAAATATCGATCGTTGGATCCTCAACTGTATTCCCATTTTCAACCATCGTTGCAGAGCGTTTTGCGAAAAACACTGACTTTAAAGCCCCAGTTATAGAATCAACGGGTACCGGTGGGGGCGCGAAACTATTTTGTGCAGGGATCGGTCTTGATCATCCAGACGTAACCAATGCAAGTAGGGCAATGAAATCAAGCGAAAAAGAGACTTGTACTGCAAACGGTATAACGCCGGTTGAGTATATGATCGGCTTTGATGGAATAACTTTCTCAAACAGCAATAAAGCACAGAAGTATTCTTTAACCAAGGAAGAGATTTTCAAAGCTGTGTCAGCTAAAATAATGTCTAACGGGAAAATGGTAGACAATGGCTATAAGAGATGGAGCGACATTAATCCGTCCTTGCCGAGTGTAAAAATAGATGTTTTGGCTCCTCCACCATCTTCCGGCACACGAGATGCTTTCGTAGAGTTGGTCATGCACGATACTTGCAAGAAGGTATATAAAATGCCTAAAAAAGGTGATGACGGGTACAAGGCCCTTTGTTCTGCACTAAGAGAAGACGGTGCTGTTACCGAGGCAGGAGAAAATGACAACCTGATTATAGAAAAGCTTGCTGCAAATCAGGATCGATTTGGTATTTTCGGATATTCATTTCTTGACCAAAATAAAGATAAGGTTCAGGGTTCTGTCATAAACGGTGTAGCTCCATCAATGGGTACAATTGCTGATAGTTCGTACAAAGTTTCTCGGCCACTATTCTTTTATGTTAAAAAAGAACACGTTGGGGTAGTTCCAGGACTTCAAGAGTTTTCTGACTATTTTATGAGCTTAGCAGTGAGCGGTAGCCCCTTAGAAGCTGCTGGCCTTATTCCAAAGCCATAGTTTTTTAACCATTTACTTAGACCATAAAGCCGGATAACATATCGGCTTTATGGCACGTTAGTCTCCAGACAGGATTTTCACTTCAATGACCCTTCCTCTAAGTTTCGTTTTTTTTGTGCTTCTGGGGTTATCTGTATATTTTTATTATCACGCAAAAAGCGGTATAGTTAGAAAAGCTGCATTACTTAGCGATCGTACAAAAGCACTTCCGTCTCACTATGGACAACAATCCTTCCTCTGGGCTTTCATACCCTCTTTCCTAATATTATTGGTTCTAACAATCGGTGGGCCAAACTATATAGATCAAATTTTCTATAATAAAATTCAAGAATTAAATCCCACATTTAATGAATCTTTTGTAAGTCTTATCTTGGCAAAAGTTATTAATGTCTCAAATGGAAAAATTTCCACTGGTGAAGAGAATATAATAATGCTCGCAAAGGACTATAAAATAGCTTTCGAGCAACTGCACTTTTATCGTGGATTAGTGGTTATTTTATGCGCTGCGTTATTGGGAATGATTATTTCCTATAGACAGAAACCTGGCTCAAACGCAAGGGAAGAGGTTGAAAAATTTATAGTTAATATTTTCTTCGCTTCAGCAGTTATTGCTATTTTTACAACGGTAGCAATTATATTAAGTCTATTTTTTGAAGCGTTGAGATTTTTTAATTTATATAATTTTTTTGATTTTATATTCGGACTTCATTGGGCTCCAAATGTAGCTATAAGAACAGATCAAGTGGCTGCTGAAGGTTCATTTGGCATGATACCTGTGCTATTAGGTACATTACTAATTTCTTTCATAGCAATGTGTGTGGCTATCCCAATTGGCCTTTTCTCTGCAATATATCTTGCGGAGTTTGCTACGCCTAAAATTCGAGATTTCGTAAAACCAACTTTGGAAATTTTAGCTGGTATTCCAACTGTTGTGTATGGATATTTTGCTGCTTTGACTGCCGCTCCATTTTTCCGGGAAATTGGTTTTTCACTGGGTTTAGATGTTTCATCTGAGTCAGCTATAGCAGCTGGTGCTGTAATGGGTATAATGATTATTCCGTTTATTTCCTCTTTATCCGACGACGTTATTAGAGCTGTTCCGCAAAGCTTGCGAGACGGTTCAATGGGACTTGGTGCCACAAAAGCTGAAACAATTTACATCGTTATACTGCCCGCTGCTATTCCTGGTTTGATCGGCGCGGTTCTCTTGGCCGTTAGTCGTGCTATCGGAGAGACAATGATTGTTGTAATGGCCGCGGGATTAAGCGCAAATTTGACAGTCAATCCATTAGAGTCCGTAACAACCGTCACAGTTCAAATTGTTTCACTCCTTACTGGAGATACAGAGTTTGATGATATTAAAACCTTGTCAGCCTTTGGCCTAGGGCTAGCACTTTTCTTCTTTACCCTGTTACTCAATATTTTTGCTCTTTCTATATCGCGGAGGTTAGCTGAAAGATATGATTAGAAAAAGTATACAATCAAGAAGAGCCCGTGAAACCAGATTAAAGATCTATGGTATTACCTCCATTTGTTTTGCTCTTATTATGCTTGCAACGCTACTTATATCGATAGGGCTTAATGGGTATAGCGCACTTCAGCAAGCCTACTTTAAGTTAGATATATCTGTAAACACGGAAAAGTTCGTTGATGACAGTGGGGCTCCTGACAACAATAAGATGAATCTTTTTAACTGGGATGGTTTAGTGCAAAGCGCATTAAGAGAATTTTTTCCAGAGGTAAAAGATAGAGATGAAAAAAAAGAATTGTTTGCAATTATCTCTGCTAATGCTGGCTATGATCTAAAGGAAATTATTAAAAAGAAAGCCCTTGGTAGTGGCTCTCATACTTTGTCAGTTTGGCTTCATTTATCTGACGACGCAGATCAGTATTTAAAAGGTAGATTAAGCATTGATATTCCAGAGGAAGATAGAAGGATTAATAATAAGCAAATAGCATGGGTAAATAGCTTGGTGGAGAGAGATATTGCAAAACTTAAATTTAACAAAACATTTTTCACATCTGCTGACTCCAGAGAGCCTGAGAGCGCTGGAATTCTCGGATCGGTTATTGGTTCAGCTTTAACCCTTTTCGTCACGATAATGTTTGCACTTCCACTGGCTGTTATGGCCGCGATATACCTCGAGTATTTTGCAAAACCTGGAAAGATAACAGACTTTATTGAAGTAAATGTTAACAACTTAGCGGCAGTCCCATCTATAGTATTTGGATTGCTTGGTTTATCAGTTTTTCTATCTACGTTTGGTCTTCCTAGATCAGCACCTCTTGTCGGTGGACTTGTGTTAGGTTTGATGACGCTACCTACGATAATTATAGCCTCAAGAGCATCTATACGCTCTATTCCTCCATCTATACGAGAGGCTGCTTTGGGGCTGGGCGCTTCAAAAATGCAGGCAGCACTACATCATGTATTACCCCTAGCAACCCCTGGCATTTTAACGGGCACAATTATAGGTATGGCTCAAGCATTGGGCGAGACAGCACCTCTTTTAATGATTGGGATGGTGGCCTTTATAATTGATATTCCAACAACCTTTACCTCTAGTGCCACAGCCATGCCAGTTCAAATATATATGTGGTCTGACAGCGCAGAAAGAGCGTTTTATGAAAGGAGTTCTTTAGCTATACTATTCTTAGTGGCGTTTTTAATCTCAATGAATCTCTTAGCCGTTGTATTGAGGAAAAAATTCGAAAAGAAATGGTGAAATAATGACTAGCAAATTTAGAACAAAAAAAGTTGAGGTATCTTACGGCGACAAAAAAGCGATAAGAGATATAAGCCTTGATATAGAAAAAAATATAATTACGGCGCTAATTGGTCCCTCTGGGTGTGGAAAATCAACTTTTTTGCGTTGTCTAAATAGAATGAATGATGTCATAGAGAATTGCTCAATAAAAGGGAGTATACATCTTGATGAACAAGATATTTATGGGCCAGACATAGATCCTGTCGAACTCAGAGCACGCGTTGGAATGGTTTTTCAAAAGGCAAATCCGTTTCCAAAATCTATTTTTGACAACATTGCCTATGGCCCAAGAATTCATGGCTTGGCTAGTAATGACAGCGAGTTGAAAGATATAGTCCACAATAGTTTGGAAAAAGCAGGACTTATGGATGAAGTCAAAGATCGGTTAAATGATCAAGCAACGGGGCTTTCAGGGGGTCAGCAACAGAGAATATGTATTGCCAGAGCCATTGCCGTTAGCCCTGAAGTTATTCTCATGGATGAACCCTGTTCTGCACTTGATCCGATCGCCACTGCAAAAATCGAAGAACTTATGAATGAACTATGTGAGTCTTATACCATAATTATTGTAACCCATTCAATGCAGCAGGCGGCACGTGTATCAAAGAAAACGGCCTTTTTTCATTTAGGAGACTTAATTGAATATAACGACACAGATAAAATTTTTACTCAACCCGAGAATCAAAAAACACAGGACTACATTACCGGGCGATTTGGATGATAAGGAAATAGGATGACTTTACATATTTCATCAGCATATAACGAAGACCTCATTTATATTAACAGTAAAATCGTGGAGATGGGTGGCTTGTGTGAGCAGATAATAAATAACACGAATCTGTCGATAAGGGATAATAACGTCCAACTTGCTGAAAAGGCTGTTCTTTTAGACGAGAAACTTGATTTTCTAGAAAACGAAATCAACGAGTCCGTGATAAAAGCAATTGCTTTGAGACAACCTGTTGCCGATGATTTACGGGTTTTATTTTCGGCTATCAAGATTTCTGGAGCCTTTGAAAGGGTCGGTGATCTTTGCAAAAACATAGCAAAGCGCACCCAACTTCTAAGCGATGAATACCAGATAGACATAAGAAGAGAAATATTCGAGCTAGGTGAAAAAGTAAAAAAACAGCTTACTCGATCTATCAATTCATATACCAATCAAGATATTAAGTTAGCTACAAAAGTATGGAAAAATGATTATAAAATTGATCAAATGTATACTGATCTCTTTGAAAATCTTCTCGTATATTTAAAAAAGAAAAAACGAGTGGCCTCTGGTTCCCACCTCATGATTATAGCAAAAAATTATGAGCGCATCGGAGATCATACCACTCATATTGGAGAAATGACACACTTTGCAATAACAGGTGAGAATTTAGTGGCAATAAGACCAAAAGTTAACCTGCCTGTATAGAGGTTTTTTTAATAATGAAACATAAAATTTTGCTTGTTGAAGATGATAAGGACATTCAAGAAATTATAGAATACAATTTTTCTAAGGAAGGCTACGAGGTAACTAAATGCTCTGATGGTGAAGGCGCTATTGACTTAGTTAGGCATGAGACACCGGACCTTGTCATTTTGGATTGGATGCTTCCAAATCTATCTGGTTCGGAAATATTAAGGCAAATACGTTCATCCAAGAAATTAAAAAAAATACCTGTCATAATGCTCACAGCGCGAACTGAAGAAAGTGATAAATTGAGAGCTTTCGACACCGGAGCTGATGACTATATAACCAAGCCCTTTTCAAACTCTGAATTAATTGCCCGAACGAAAGCTCTTCTTAGACGCGTGAGTGAAGACAGTTTTACAGACACTTTAAATTTTCATGACATTGAATTAAACCGTGATAACAAAAGAGTATTTAGAGGTAAAAAGGAAATAAAATTAGGGCCTGTGGAATTTAAGTTACTTGAAGTTTTTCTAATGAGGCCAGGACAAGTATTTAACAGGGAGCAATTGTTAGATAAAGTCTGGGGCAATCAGATCTACGTTGAGGAAAGAACTGTTGATGTCCATGTGGGGCGTTTACGAAGAGCGCTCAATAGGGGTAAAGTGAAAAAGGATCCTATACGAACTGTAAGAAGTGCAGGTTATTCACTTAATGAAAACTATAGTTAGCGACTTCTCATCCTATATGTAGATAAGAAAAAAAATTTTCTGATGCTTTTTCCCACGAAAACTTCTTTGCATGTTTTATAGCAGTCGATGCACTAAGCGATTCTAATCCTCGTGCTGCTTCAGCCAAATCTTCTCTTAGGATTCCTGCTTTCGATTTGCCGATAACATCTTTCGGACCGGAAACATTATATGCAGCAACAGGGAGCCCACATGCCATTGCTTCGAGCAACACCAATCCAAAAGTATCGGTTTTTGATGGAAAGACGAAATAATCACACTCTTGATAAATATTTGCTATTTCCTCATGACTTTTATTTCCAAGAAATTTGACGTCTGGATATTTTTCTCTGAGCTTTTTTTCTTCTGGTCCACTGCCTATCATCCATTTTTCCCCATCGAGTTTCAGACCTAGGAACGCATCTAAATTTTTCTCTATAGCTAGTCGACTTGTGCACACATATACTTTTTTCTTTCTAGAAGTTCTTTTCTTTGGTTGAAATGTTGAAAGATCGACTCCCAAGGACCATACCTCAGGTTTTCCCACATTCCATTTGATGAGATCTTCTTGAACTGTTTTGGAAGGAACAAGCACTCTCTCAGAGTTTTTATGGAACCATCTCAGAAAAGCGTATGTCCAGGACAATGGGATTGCTGTTCGCGCTTTTATGTACTCTGGAAAACGTGTTTGAAAAGCGGTTGTATAACGCATTTTATTTTTCTGAGCGTACGATCGAGCCGCTATTCCGAGAGGACCTTCTGTATTAACATGGAGTGCGTCCGGTTTTAAATCATCAAGGATAGCAAAAACCTTCTTTCTTGCGAAGAGGGCCAATCTTATTTCCGGATAGGTTGGGCAGGGAATATTTTTAAAGCGGTCAGGTCCGATAACAAAAACATCGTGTCCCATCTTTCTAAGGTGTTTAACAGTTTGCTGGATACAAACGACAACCCCATTAACTTGAGGTGTCCACGCATCGGTTATAATAACTATTTTTGACAAATCGGCTCTACTTGACACCTTCGACGGGTGTCAATTTACCTTTTGTTTTCGACCATTCGATTATTTCAAGTTTTCCGTCAAAATTCTCAACTAAAGCAGTCATTGACTCTACCCAGTCTCCATCATTGGCGTACATTATATCTTCAACCATTTTCATCTCAGCCTTATGGATGTGACCACAAATTACACCGTCACAACCTCTTCGCCTTGTCTCCGTCGCTATAGACTTTTCAAAGGCAGACATGAAAGAGACAGCTAGCTTCACTTTTGATTTTAAGTATTGAGAAAGCGACCAATACGGGAGTTTAAAGAGACGCCGAATTGCATTAAAAACAGCGTTTATTTTCAACAGAAATACATACGCCCAGTCACCAATATAGGCAAGCCACCTTGCGTGCTGGATAACATTATCGAATAAATCGCCATGAACGACCCAGAATTTTTTGCCATCAGCCGTGAAATGTATATCGTCATCCTTAACTTTTATTCCCCCCATGGTGAGACCTATAAAGTCCCTGGCCACTTCGTCATGATTTCCGGGAATAAAAATAATTTCTGTACCTCTCTTTGCCTTCTCCAATATCTTCTGCACAACATCATTATGGGTCTGTGGCCAATACCATCGTTTAGACAGTTGCCATCCATCTACTATATCTCCTACCAGAAAAATTTTTTCACATTCTATGGTTTTCAGAAATTCTAAAAACTCTTTAGCTCTTGATCCTTTGGTCCCGAGGTGAACGTCAGAAACCCACACCGTTTTAAAAACCTTTGCTGTGTAACTAAGATCATTCATTATTTATTCCAAAAACGCTTAATGATTAAACTGACTTGTAGAGATTAAAGATTGTCTTTATTTCCGAGTCTTAATTCGGCTTCTTTCCCACCTTATATAGTGCCTTACCATATTATTTAAATACCCGTTTTGAAAGAAAAATATTAAAAAAAACTCCCCTTTTTTATTGTTTTCGAGAATAGGTACCAAATCTAAATTTTGGAGGATAGAAACCATTGATATCTTTATTTTAATTCTGGTTCATAAGTAGAATAAAATCCTATACTAAATAAATACAACGTATGCGGAGGTTATAATCAAATGAAAATTCTCGTTTTAGGTGCAGGTGCCGTAGGAGGTTATTTTGGAGGACGAATGGCTGAGGCGGGAATGGATGTAACTTTTTTAGTAAGAGAAAAAAGACAAAAAAAATTAGAAAAATCAAGTTTAATAATTAAGAGTCCAAAAGGTGATTTCGTCACTAGCCCCAACCTTGTGACTATAGATAACGTAGACAGTATCTATGATGTCATATTATTCACTAATAAGTCCTATGATTTAGACGAGATTTTACGGTCTCCATTTCCTGTAAAGGATGGGTCGATAATTATCCCATTACTTAATGGCTATGCACATATGGAACAATTAAGGAATAAATTTCCAAATGCACGTTTATTTGGAGGTATTGCACACATATTTTCTACATTAAACAAAGAGGGTGAAATTCACCATTTCAATGATATTCACTCGCTTACTATTGGTCACTTAAACAACGCAGATGAAACGGATGGAAGACGATTTTTTGATGCTTGTAGTTCTGCAAACTTCTCAATTAAGTATTCGGATGACATCATTGTAGACCTTTGGCACAAGTGGGTACTCATAACCACCGTAGCAGGAGCCACTACTCTATTTAATGCAACCATAGGAGAAATTGCGTCCACTGAGCACGGAATAGCATTTATTACTGATCTTCATGATGAGTGTATAACTATAGCAAAGTCTGAAAAAATTCAGGTGAATGACGATGACTTAGCGCAACAAAGACGATTTCTTTCTGACAAAAAATCTACTTGGAGTTCATCTATGCGAAGAGACATGGTAAATAAGTCAAAAATCGAGTGCGATCATATATTTTTAGAGCTTATTAAGATTGCAGACAAAAACAACGTTTTATGTCCCTCTTTAAAAACCGTAATGATAAATGGTGAAATATATATGCGGTCTTCAATCTAAGGTGCAATCCAGTTAGATTTATTATTATTAAAATCTAGTATCATTCTCTCGTGGCCCGATGATTTTAAATGAAGATAATCAATTTCGGTTATCTTATTGTCGACAACACAAAAATTCTTTTTTCCCTTTTCACTCTGTTCCGATGTTGGGGTCTTTCCCTTTAACTCAAACGGTAAACCATCACCCTTTTCTTCAATGTGGCTTGAAGGATCATATTTTGTTAAATAACATTTTCTTGATGAGAGCCCTGTCTTATCCCATGAATCATTCCATATTGAATCATCGTAATGGATACTAGAAATTGTCTTTATCCTTAACTGCGTTTTCAGCTTATAACTATATACCAAGCAAACTGTGTTTGGGTTTTTCTTAATATCATCAAGTTTTGGACTTCTATAATCGGTGTGAAAACGAATAATATTTTTATCTTTATCAAAATTTCTTAAAACAACACTTCTTGCTTCCACTCCCACCTTTCCAATGGTACAAAAAGTCATAATGTGGAAATCATGATCTCTCTCTTTCGCCCCGTTTTCCAATAGCTCACTGACTTTTATAAAAATATCGTTATTCATTTCCAATTCCATTAATGCCTAATATCTTAAATATATTAAAAAAAACAGTTTTTTCAAAAGAGCCTTTCGGATTACTTATCTTACTCGCTATAGCAATGCCCATAGCGTTTTCAACTTGGGTTGCTTTGCTTAACAATTTTGTAATAGAAATATCCGGTTTTTCTGGCGTCGAGATAGGTTGGCTTCAAAGTGTAAGAGAGATACCAGGATTTCTTGCTGTCTGTGTTATTTTTATCTTGTTTTTCTTAAGCGAGCAAAGACTTGCGTACATCTCTCTAGCTCTTCTGGCATTGGCGGTAGCGGTTACTGCTCTTTTCCCAGATTTTAAAGGATTGATCATTACAACACTAGTAAGTTCAATTGGTTTTCATTACTATGAGACAGTCAATCAATCACTGCAATTGCAATGGCTTAAGAAAGAAACAGCACCTTCATCAATCGGATGGATTGTAGCAGCTGGATCAGGTTCCGCCTTTTTTGTTTATATCGCTATAATTATTCTTTGGCTTAATCTTAATTTTAATTATTTTTTTATTTATTTCTTTGCAGGTTTATTGTGCTTATTAATTGTTATCTTTTGCTTTTTTTATTATCCACAATTTCAAATTGGCAAAAAGCAGCGGTTAGCTATTGTGCTAAAGCGGAGATATTGGGTCTATTACACCCTGCAGTTTTTTTCGGGAGCCAGGCGACAAATATTCGTTGTTTTTGCAAGCTTTATGATGGTCGAAAAATATGGTTTTGATGTTCACCAAATCACACTTCTCCTTTTAGCAAACTTTTTAATCAACATTTTTATGGCACCATTGATTGGGCGATTCATAGAAAAGTTTGGTGAGAGACTTTCATTAATTGTCGAATACTTTGGACTTATGGTTATTTTTCTTCTTTATGCCGGCCTATATTATTTTGATTGGTCTTACATTGTCGCGTCCATTCTTTTTATAGCGGACCATATGTTTTTTGGGTTGGCGTTTGCAATGAAAACATATTTTCAAAAAATTGCCAATAGCGAGGATTTTGCTCCAACCGCTGCTGTGGCTTTTACAATAAATCATATTTCTGCTGTATTTTTGCCCGTTTTATTAGGCTATATCTGGATTCAAAATAATAGTGCTGTTTTTTACTTAGCTGCCGTACTATCATTTTTTTCATTAATGGTAGCGATATTGATACCAAGATTTCCATCTAAAGGAAATGAAAGTATTTTATGCGTCTAGGTATTTTGTTGGTGAAGGTCCAAGCCACTTCCCATCTGATACATTTCCTCATCGGGTTGTGGGGGTTCAGGAATTTGTACAATTTCAATCCAGCCATTTAAAAAGTCAAACCGAAGACCAACCTCATCCATACCAGTTTTAAGAATTACTTGCTCAAGACCATTTGTATTCTTTACAGCTCTATTAATAGATTTACACATAATTTTGTGGAGAAACTCTCTCTCTAATTTTGTTTTAGGTTTGAAGGTTTTCTCTATTTCTAGATATTCAAGGTCTAAGCACCGAACATTTACTTTATCTTTTCCAGCTAATAGGCTGATCGCCACTATTGGTTTGGTTTCGCCAATTCGTGGAATTGCCCAAAAAGCTTCATATTCCCAGTTGGGACGAACTAGACTACTTATTTCATAATTTAAAGCACTCATCTGCGAAAATAATGCTTTTAGCGATATGATTAAAGTTACAACAGTGGTGCTTAAAATTTTTATAAACAACATACAACCTATTTGTTAATTACATCCAAAGATGCCTCAAACTTTATTACCATCTATTTCAACTTTGTCTACTTGTATATCAGGGCTGTAATTATTCTCTCCAATGATCAAAGGAAGTATTTCACTTTGATCATTTCCTCCTAGGTTTTCATATCTCTCTTCTCCCCATTCGAGTGTTGAGAACTCTCCACATTTTTTACAAACGGGTTCCCATTCGCTTTGACTATCACAGATAGAGCAAATCCACCTTTTTGATCGCTTAGCTGTAACGGCTTTTGCAAGCCACCCCTTTACAACAGCATCTGATGATCCAACTCCCTTTTCAATGGCAGCCATTAGGGTATACACCTTAGCGTTTGCTTGATCAGTTTCTATTAGATCACTTATAGCCCGTCTCGCTTCAGGAAAATTTTCAGAAAGAATATTTAATTCGGCTTTTAAGGTTTTTGTCTCTACATCAGTCTTCTTAACATTTAAAATCTTTTTGAAACGTTCTACACGATCATCGACGCTTTCATTGGCCTCAATCTCCGCAAATTTTTTTGCTACATCCGGGTGAGGAATAACTTTCCATGTACTTAACAATACTGTTTCTGCTTTCTTTTTTTGTCCTTCGAGAACCTCTAGCTCTGACAAAAAGATCGAATTTGGGACGAGGCCCGCGTATTTTTTTAATGCCTGCCTAGACATCTTCAAGGCATCCAGCGTCTTTCCATCTGATCTAAGTTCTTTAGCTTTCTGAAATAAAAGAATACTTTCTCCTTTGCTAAACGTTTCTTTGTCTATCCTTTTAATCTTATTAATATTTTTATAACTCGTTAAGGCTCCATCCCAATCACCCTCTGTGAGTTGGAGATTAAAAAAAGTTTTATTAAATGACAGGTTTCGGGGTTTCAACTTGATTAACCGCTCCGTCAGTTTGAGTGCTAGGCTTGTATTCCCCTCAGATAGTTTCATCTTTATAAGACCAAACAACCCCATGCTCCGTGTTGTTTTGTCTTTTATTAATTCTTGAAAAATCTCTTCTTGTTTTGCCACGTTTCCTTTGGCGTCATATGAGCTAAGAGATAATATGTTCGGCAAAGATTTTGACTTAAGGTATTTCTTGCTTCGCTTAATTTCTGATAGAGCTCTTTCATGATCCCCCTCAAAGCTTGCAGTATATGCGCTGATTAAAATGCTTTGTCCTTTTCTTTCTGACCTTTTTTCAAAGAACCTCTTAAGAGCTGTATCATCACCTTTCAAAAATCCGATCAAAGACCATAAAAACTTTAGGGCTATATTTATCATTAAAGCAACAAAGAGGAGCACTAAGATGAGGGCAAAAAACGATATGAAACTTAACTGGTATTCTCTATTAAGAAAATCAATCGTTAATGTCCCATCGGTATCTTTGACAAAATTAAATGCGACAGCTAGTGCTATTGCAATGCTGAAAAAAAATATTGCCTTCATAAATACCCAAATCACTGATTTATCTGATCTTCCATTTCAATAAGTTTATCCAACTTTCCAATCCAATCTTTCATTAAGGCTCTAGTCTCTGACGATAATTTACTAATCTCAATTTTTGCGTTTTCTAACTTTCCGCTTTTTAATGAATCATCAATTCTGGATAATATTGCGTCTGTGTGATTACCCTCAATAGGCTCAGTAGACCTAGATATAAAAATAGTGTTGAAGTAGCTTGTTAACCAGTCTGTCCAGTCTTGTTTCTCAAGCGAGTTTATTTCGTTTTTCAAAGCACGATAAGAAATATCGGTGAATTCCTCTATTAAAACAAAAAGCTCTCGACTCATTTCTAAGGACTGTTTTTTCTCTATATTCTGATAGAAACTTCTTAGTACTGATAAACTCTTTTTGTTATTTTCAATAAGCTCTTGGTTCTTTGAAATTCGTTGCTGCAATACATCTAATTCGCTTTTATATGTTCGTTGAAAATTTTCTAGCTTATCTATTTGGTTTTTTAACAATCCCTCATTTTTGATATCACTTAGGTTTTGTGCATCATCTTTGGTTTTGTATTGCATATTTTCAGAAATAGCAGCGCTTATTTTTGACTCTATATCTTTCGCGTTTTTTTTAACCAAGTTGTTGACCATATTGATTCTTGATAGCAAAATTTCTTTTTCTGATTGTAACTCTTCGATACTAGAACGGATTATTTTCTCTCTTTCCGAGAGAAATGTATTTTTGCTCAACTTAGAATTTAATTCAGATTTTAAATCTTTAATTTCAACAAAAAAAATAAAATATAAAGAGCCTAAAGCTAACGCTGATAATGCTAAACTAACTAGGGCTAACATAAGGGCATAGTTAAAGTGATAACCCAATGTTTTTGTTCCACTACTGTTTTTTTTCAAACTTTTCTTAGTATTCGATTCTGTCACTTTTAAGCTTTTTAAGTTTAGTCTTAATAACGTGCATACTCTTTAACTATCATCTTGACCATTTCAGAGATCAAAGGCTCTTGAGTTGTTTTACATCTAATGTCTTTATCTAAAACCGATCTTAATCTATTTTCAATTTTTTTGCTAAAACAGAAAAATATTTTATTGAGATTGTTTTCTGAAGCGCCCTTTGTCAAGCTGTCCACGGATTTTTCGGAGAATAGCGCTATTCCCTCCAAATGTTTTCTGGCTAAGACATTGTCTAATTCTCTTTGCTGAATAGGTCTTTTCTGCTTATAAACCACATACTCTTCACAATTAAAGTTGTACTTTGAAAGATCCGCCTTTAAGTCGAAAGATATTTCGTCACCTCGCAAATAAAATATATTTGGTCTTTTGTTATTACAGTAGTCTTTCAAGCTATCAAGCAACTGCTTTACATTTGAGAAAATAAATGTCTCTTTTGCTCCTATTTCTCTAAGAAATTCATCACATCTTTGCCCAACAGCAAAAATAGGTGTTTCCGAGTTTTTCAATTCTATATTTAATTTTTCTGCAGCATAAACGGATGTAAAGACTAAAATATCTGCTTTCTCTATGTTTACACTTATATTTTGGAACTCTATTTCCAAGAGAGGAAAAATCAAAACCCTACCGTTGAACTTTTCTTTTTGTAACATTTCTTTGAAACGGCAGCTGTCTTTAAAAGTCCGCGTTAAAAGAATTTCTTTATTGGAAGAAATTTTTTCCTCCTTTTGACTTTATCTCTCTTCCTGCCTCACGCCCAATTTCTACCGCCATGGCCCAGTCCCCTTGCCAAACGTCATGTATCCTTACCTCGCCATTAGCACTTATAATTTCCCCCATAAATTTAAATTCTTCATTGTTTTTTTGCGCCAATCCGCCAATAGGCGTTCTACAGGATCCGTCTAACTCCCTTAAGAATGCTCTTTCAGCCTCAACTCTTTTCTTTGATACACTGTCGTTGAGAGGTGCTAAAAATTCTTCCATTTTTTGGCTGCGTAAATGCTCAATTCCGACAGCTCCCTGAGCAACAGCAGGTAACATTTCATCTGTTGATATAGGGTTAATCAGCTCAACTAATCCAAGTCTATTTAATCCTGCAGTAGCTAAAAAGGTTGCAACAGCCACGTTATTGTCTAACTTTTCAAGTCTTTTTTGAACATTTCCTCTAAACTCAACCACCTTTAAATCCTTTCGTTTGTTTAGTAACTGTGCCTTTCTTCGAAGAGATGATGTTCCCACAACAGACCCCAAGGGCAAATCTGCGATGGAGGAGTATCTTCTCGATATGAAAGAGTCTCTTACATCTTCGCGCTTTAAGATAGTTGAGATAACCAATTTTTCTGGGAGGTCCGTTTCAACATCTTTCATAGAGTGAATAGCTATGTCTATTCGCTTGTCGATAAGAGCTTGTTGAATTTCCTTTGTAAACAAGCCTTTTCCCCCAATTTTTGATAGTGACGTATTCAAAAACTTGTCGCCACTCGTTTTTATGATTTCTATTTTTACCTTTTCAGGATCTATTTGATTTAATGATAATAATTTATTTCTTACTTCATTGGCTTGTGCTAAGGCCAAAGGAGATCCTCTTGTGCCAATAATTAATTTTTCTGGATAACTACCTTTACTCATTCTCTGATTTTCTAATTAACAATTTTTTAATTAATGTAATATATAACTATGCACAAGTCTATCATAGCACTAGGAATAGAAAGTAGCTGCGATGACACTTCAATAGGCGTTATCAAAGTAACTCGTAAAGATAATACTCTGGTTTCAGAAAAACTGGGGCTTGTGACACTATCTCAAGAAAAACTCCATAAAGGCTACGGCGGTATCGTACCGGAAATTGCGGCGCGTGCCCACTCAGAAAGAGTGGATACATGCTTTAAAAAAGTTCTCAAAGAAAATAATATTAAACTTAATGATATTGATATTATTTGTGTGACACAGGGGCCAGGATTAATTGGAGGTCTTATCTCAGGTATAAATTTTGCGAAGGGATTGGCTTTTTCAACAGAAAAACCTCTGATTGGTGTTAATCACCTGGTTGGTCATGCGCTCACACCTCAAATGACAGATGATCTAAGCTATCCTTATCTACTGCTTTTAGCTTCAGGTGGTCATTGTCAATATTTAGCCGTTTTGGGAGCAAATGAAATAAAGAGGCTTGGAACAACTATAGATGATGCTCCAGGTGAGGTTTTTGATAAAGTAGCAAAAATGTTGAGCCTTCCTATATTTTCAGGATCAGAAGTGGAAAAGTGGGCGGAAAAAGGTGATAAAAATCGATTTTCATTTCCATTGCCACTAATCAATAAAAATGACTGTGACCTTTCCTTTTCTGGTCTTAAATCGTCCGTAAGAAGACAAGTAGATTATCTAGTTGAAAAACAGTCTGGCCTATATTTGCGCGATCAAAGAGATATTTGCGCATCGTTTCAAAAATCTATGAAATTAATTTTTGAGCAGAAAACAAAAAAAGCTATAGAACTATTCTCCAAGGTTTCTTCTGTGAAAAGTCTATCCTTTTCATTAGCAGGTGGTGTTGCAGCAAATAAGGAAATAAGAAATTCACTGAGGGAGCTATGTGATAATCTCGGGGTCCGTTTCTCTGCACCGCCACTAGATCTGTGCACAGACAACGGCTTAATGATCGCGTATACGGGAACACAAATGTATTTGAGAGGACAAGTTGATGATATGGACTTGTCCCCAAGACCAAGGTGGCCTATTGACATAGACAACCAACATTCAATAGGCTTTGGAAAGCGTGGACGGAAAGTTTAATTAATAGCGATAGCTGTCGCTTTTAAATGGTCCGGCTTCATTTACACCAATATAATCGGCCTGATCTTTCTCTAGCTTTGTAAGTTTCACTCCTATTTTCTCTAAGTGCAACCTTGCAACTTTTTCATCCAGATGTTTTGGCAGCGTGTATACGCTATTGGAATAATTTTTACCATTTTTCCATAGCTCGATTTGGGCTAGGACTTGATTACTAAAGCTTGCGGACATTACAAAAGATGGATGACCAGTTGCATTTCCAAGATTAAGCAATCTGCCTTCAGACAATAGAATTATATTTCTACCTGAAGCCATTTCCACCATATCAACCTGGTCTTTTATTTTTGTCCATTTTTGATTTTTAAGAGCAGCGACTTCGATTTCGTTGTCAAAATGACCAATGTTTCCAACGATAGCCATATTTTTCATATTCCTCATATGGTCTAGCTTTATAACATCTTTGTTTCCTGTGGCTGTTATAAATACATCTGCTGTTGCGACTGTGTCTTCTAATGTTACGACTTCGAAACCATCCATCGCGGCTTGCAGTGCACATATAGGATCTACTTCCGTAACCTTTACGCGGGCACCGGCTCCTCGTAATGATGCTGCTGATCCTTTTCCCACGTCACCGTAACCACAAACGACTGCGACTTTACCTGCCATCATAGTATCTGTTGCTCTTCTTATTCCATCTACTAGCGATTCTTTACAGCCATATTTGTTATCAAATTTAGACTTTGTAACACTATCATTTACATTAATTGCAGGAAAAGGTAGCTTACCTTCCCGCTCTAACTGATACAACCGGTTTACACCTGTAGTTGTCTCCTCTGAAACTCCGAGAATTGACTCCTTTTGTTTCGTAAACCAGCCTTTACTTGATTGTAATCTCTTTTTAATTTGTTTAAAAAGCGCTTCCTCTTCCTCTGAAGATGGCTTTTCCAAAAATTCCGTGTCTCCACTCTCTGCCCGCGATCCTAATAGAACATACATTGTTGCATCCCCGCCGTCATCTAGGATTAGGTTCGCTGTTTCTTCCTTAAAAAGAAATATTTTATCAGCATATTCCCAGTATTCATCGAGGGTTTCGCCTTTATAAGCAAAAACAGGAACACCGCTTTCCGCTATAGCTGCTGCAGCGTGATCTTGTGTAGAAAAAATATTACAACTTGCCCAACGAACATCTGCACCTAAATCAACTAGTGTCTCTATTAAGACAGCTGTTTGAATTGTCATATGGAGGCTTCCTGCAATTCTTGCCCCTTTGAGTGGCTTTTTTCCTTCAAACTCTTTTCTTATGGCCATCAATCCTGGCATCTCTGTTTCAGCAATGGCTATCTCTTTTCTTCCGAATGAGGCCAAACTGATATCTTTCACGATAAAATCTTTACTCATTTTATTTTCCTTACAAAAACCTATATAACTAATAGGAGTTATAACAATTTTTGCAACTTCAAAATGAAAATAAAAAGGGAATGGCAAAGGATGCTTTCAGGCAGAAGGCTTGAGCTATTAGACCCAAGCCCTCTCGATATAGAAATAGAAGATATAGCGCATGGCCTTTCGTTTTTGTCCAGATGGAATGGTCAAACTATCGGAGAATATCCTTTTTCAGTAGCGCAGCACAGTCTTTTAGTTGAAAAGATTTTTGCAAAGCAATTCCCGCAAATGGATAATCCTTCGAAATTATTTGCTTTACTCCACGACTCCGCTGAATATGTGATAGGGGATATGATCTCTCCTCTAAAATCTCATTTGGGTAACACTTATGAAGAATTGGATGAAAAGTTAACAAGAGCAATTTGTATAAGGTTCAACATCCCAACAAAAAAAATTAAAATAATCAAAAGACGCGTCAAGTTAGCAGACAAGAAGGCTGCTTGGTTGGAAGCCATACATCTTGCAGGGTTTTCAAAACAGGAGGCTGACAGAATATTTGGAAAACATGAAGAAATTAAAGGATATGAGAACAGTTTATTACCACAGCCACCATTTTTTATAAGAAAAAAGTTTGTTAATAGATTTAATGACTTATATTAACCTCAAGGGGAAAGGATGTTTCTAAGATGCTAGCAGAGTCTATAAAAGATGTAAGTGAAAATACATTTGTCCCCGAGGTTGTTGAAAAATCCAAAGAAAAAATAGTGATAGTTGACTTTTGGGCTCCGTGGTGTGGCCCATGCAAGGCCCTAACTCCCATTCTGGAAAGTCAAGCAACGAAAAAGAAGGAACATCTTGAGGTAGTTAAAGTTAATGTAGACGAAAATCAAGGTATTGCCTCTCAACTTAGAGTACAGTCTATTCCCGCAGTCTTCGCTTTCTCAGACGGTCAACCAGTTGATGGATTTATGGGCGCCAAAACAGAACCCGAAGTAGAAAAATTTTTAGACACACTTATAAAAAAATTCTCAAAAAATAATTCAAACGTATCTGAAGAATTCGAGATCTTACTCTCGGAAGGAAGATTCGAGGAGGTGAAATTAGCGTCCAAAGAGTTGATTAAGTCTAGCCCATCTCCAGAGAATTATTCTCTATTAATAAGGTCAACTATTGGATTAGGCGACTTTGACAGTGTCGAGAAACTAATAGAAAATTTATCACCTGAAATACTTAAAGATAATGCGGTTAAAGGTGCTATTTCATCTTTTGAGCTTATGAAGAACAATGATGTCGAAGATAGCAAGAAAGAAATTTTAGATAGAATGCGGAAAAACCCCGACGACCTAGATTGCAAGATGAATTATTCTAAAATACTCTTTAAGGAGAATAATTTTTCGGAGTGTATAGACGTTCTTTTAGAGATGTTTAAAAAAAACAAGGAATGGAAGGATGGTTATGCAAAAAAACAGCTACTGTTAATTTTTGATCATCTCGGTAGTGAGAACGATCTATCCAAAAAAGGGCGAAGAGCGCTCACATCCCTGATTTTTGTTTGAATAACGTATGGAAAAATTACCTAAAAATATACCCCTGTTTCCTCTGCCCGGCGCATTGTTACTTCCTAACAGCAGACTTCCACTCAATATATTTGAGCCAAGGTATATAAGAATGGTTGAAGACACTCTTGCCACAAAACATAGACTGATAGGAATGATCCAGCCTATTAAATTAGATAAAAGAAACAAGCTGGCTGGAACAAATAAGTTTCAAAAAGTAGGGTGTGCGGGCAGAATTGTTTCATTTACTGAAACTGAAGACGGAAGATACCTTATTACCTTAGAAGGCGTTTCGAGATTTAATTTTAGAAAGGAAATGGAGGATCAAAAGCCTTATATATTATCTGAAATAGATTGGGGTTTTTACAGGAATGACCTTGTTCCCTTCGAAGGTATAAACAGTTTTGACAGAAACGGTTTTTTAGAAATTTTGAAAAAGTATTTAGATAGCGCACAAATTGCATCCGACTGGGACGTGCTCAAAAAAGCTAGAGAAGAAGTTCTTGTGAACTCTTTATCTATGCTTTGTCCATTTGAGCCTGAGGAAAAGCAGGTTCTTTTAGAGGCGGAAACGATTGTCAAGAGGTTAGACGTTTTAGTAACATTGATGAAGCTATCATCGGAAAATGACCTAGAAAGTCGATATGTCCAATAAGGAAAAAAATGAGTTCAATACTTATCTCACCAGATTATTGGTGTGCCCCATTAGTGGTGGAGCACTAAATTATGATAAAAATGAGAATTGTATGATATCTAAAGTTGCTAAAATAAAGTTTCCGGTGCGAGACGGCGTACCAATACTTTTAGCATCAGAGTCCAAGCCAATATTTAATGACTAAAAAGCCTCCTTTTTGTAAAAATCATTGAGATATTTAGCTTATCGGCTGCCTTAATAACGTCCAAATCGTTTATTGATCCTCCAGGCTGAATTATACAAGAGATTCCTTTTCGAGAAGCCATTTTAATTGAGTCAGGAAATGGGAAAAAAGCATCTGAAGCCATACAATTGGATATATTTTTCGTGTTGCTTGTATAATTTTTTTCTAGCCTTCTCGCATTTTCTATTGCTAGTTTCACACTCCCTACCCTGTTGGTCTGTCCAGCTCCAATTCCAGTTACGCATAGGTTTTTTCCAACAACGATAGCATTTGATTTTACGTGTTTAACTATCTTCCAAAGAAAAACTAAGTTATCAAATTCTTTTTTGCTCGGTCTTCTTTTCGTTACTACTTTGAATTCCTCTTCATTTGGTTTACTAAAAGACGTTTCCTGAACAAGATATCCTCCTATGACCGACCTAACCTCCTCTGTATGTAATAAAGTTCTATCAAAGCTCTTTATTTCAACTATCTTGATGTTCTTTTTAAAACTCAGCATTTTAAACGCCTCTGGTGAGAAGCTTTTTGCGATTATCACCTCTGTAAATACGCTTAATATTCTCTTTGCTAAATTCTCATCAACTTTCTGATTTACAGCAACAATTCCTCCAAAAGCAGATATAGGGTCTGTTTCAAAACTTTTTTTATATGCACCTAAAATTTTGTTATCGATTGCTACTCCGCATGGATTTCCATGCTTTATAATTACACAGGATGATTTGTTGTAATCTTCAAGCTCACATAATATTTTGTAGGCTGCCGTCGTATCAGCGAGGTTATTGTAAGATAAAGCTCCATGTAAAATTTTTACAAGATATTTTGCTTTTCTTTCTAAATCAGGACTATTGAGATAGGATGCCTTTTGGTGGGGATTCTCTCCATACTTCAAAACCTCTCTTGATGATCCACCAAACAGACGGCTTTTAGTATCTTTAAGCCGGTCTTTTGATAAAAACCATCCCGTTATTAAGTGATCATAATAAGATGTTTGGGAAAACGCTTTTCCAGCAAAAAATTTTCTCGTTTTTTGTCGCGTACACCCTTGGAAATTTGTTAGCTCTTTTTTTAATTGGATATAATCTGTTGGATCAGAAATAACCATTACATGATCAAAGTTCTTGGCTGCTGCCCTCATAAGAGCTACCCCTCCTATATCGATATTATCGATTATGTCTTTTCTGGGGACCCTACTTTTTAAAATAGTTTCAAAAGGATAAAGATTAATAACTACTAGGTCTATAGCTTTTGAGCCCATTTTTCTTAACTCTTTAATGCTACCCGTATCATCCCTATCAAATAGTATCGGAGCATGAACTTTTGGATGGAGTGTTTTGACCCGACCATTCAAAATCTCAGGAAATCCTGTTATATCGCTCACCTCTTTAACTTTTAAGCCCACTTTTTTTAAATATCGAGCAGTTCCTCCTGTAGAGACGAGCTCTACACCCAATCCTTCTAGAAATTTTCCTAAATCCTCCAGATTAGTCTTGTCACTAACACTTATTAATGCCCTGCGGATTGGTGTTGTTCCTGATTTCAATCAATAAACTCCTCTAATTTCCAATTTATTTTTCCTTCACTTTGTTTGACACTGCTTTCAATAACCATCAATGTTATTTCCTGAGGTTCATTAAAATTACCGGTGTATGTTGACTTTTCAAGGAGTAAATTTCCTCCTTTGTGTGAAAAAAACATTTTTTTATTACCTGGAATTTCGAGCATGACTCCATTTCTCCTCTTTTTGCAAGAAATTGAAGGATGCAAATGAAAATAGAGAGTAACAGAGGCATCAATTAAATTTTTTTTTAAATTACCTTCAGGAAATAATGTGTCTTGTCCAATCACACAGTTTTTTACAAGATCCATTGAAAGTCTTCTGTTAACGGATATGTTATAGTCTTTTTTGTACGCATCATGAGACAACTCTACGGTCTTTTCAGTAATAGAATTTTCACAGCTTATCTTAGTGTTCCTAGGCCCATCCTTTATGTAATAAAAAGGGTTTCCTCTTGAAAAAATCTTTTTTCCAAAAGAACATTGTGACTTTTCGTTAAACAACAAAACGTTATGTGCCTTAGAGCTTTGACAATATTTCCTGTATTGATGCCCAAACCTGCTACCACCCCCACAGTTAACAAAAATAGCCTTGGTTCCATAATACAACTCGAAAGATGAAAATCCTGCATGCGCAATCCCATTTCTTTTTCCATAAAGAGGGGCACTAGCATCAATAATCATTGACAATCTAGCTCCATTAAGCCGCTTGAAACCTAAGTCACTTACTTCATCACCTTCTTTATAGTTTTTAATTTCTCCTAAAAGCCTTACATATCTATCGTAATCTCCCAAACTCCCGCCATGGGCGCTGACTAAGCTTCCATTATCAAACTGCAAATACCTTAAAGAGGAACCAAAAAAATATGAGATTTTTCTTAAATTTTTTTCCTCAGAGTACGGCTTGCCACTCTCAAGCTTTGTTGCAATTTCAATTGTTTCGAGCAGCAAAAAAAATACTTTTGATAACTCTTCCGGACATCTTATTTGGCCTTTTTTTAATTTATTCTTATAAAGAATAAATAATTTTATCATATATTTGATAACTTTTTTTTGCTTTTTTTTTGAGAAGTTAAAGGAATATCCAGACAAAACCAAACTGTGACAAATGCAAAGCCGCTCCAAAATATTAAATGAAAAATATTTATAAAAGTTTAAGAAAAGATAGTCGTTCTTTAACATCTTATTTATTTTTTTTAATTGTTCACTTTTACTACAATTTTCTAAATATATATAATTTCTAACTATTGCCCCTAATCTTGAAGAACTTGATAGCACATTTTTGTTTAATCGGTTCAAGGGAAACGTTTCTATCCATGCTTGGGACAACTCTCTGGAGCTTTGGTTGTTTACAATTGAAAGGTCATTTAGCCATAGAAAACCATCGATCCCGACTTCAACCTCATCAGAAAAAGGTAAAATGCGCCATGGATTATCAGCCTTGACGTCTAGGATAACATTTCCGAATACATTTATCTTTTTTAATAGTTGCTGACCTATCTCTTCATTGCCAATGTTTGCGCACGGTAGTGTTTTTATAACCGAATATCTTTTTTGATCCGAAAAAACCTGGGCAAACTGTCTTGATATATTCAGAAAAAATTTTTCGATGCAAAAAAAAATTAACTCTTTAATAAAAAACCACATTTAATTACTTTTTCCTTTTAAATGTAAATATGCAATAAAAAAACCTTCAGTTCCTCCTAAACCTTCCTCAAAAAATGGCATGATTCTTGTTCCGCTCTCTTTGTTGTTCTCGTAACCCTCTTGATCTAAGAAACCTTTTTTTTTGGGATGAATTAAGCAAAATTCTTTATTTTTTTTTAAAAATCTACTTATTTGATCTTCTCCCTCCTGTTTTAGCAGTGAGCAAACAGAATAAATTATGTAACCATCATCCTGGAGCCAACTGGCGCAAAGTGTTAACATATTTTGCTGTATATCTGATAATTCCTCTAATTTATCAAGTGGGTCAAGAAATTGAAGGTCCGGGTTTTTTCCAATAGTTCCAGTAGCAGTGCATGGAGGATCTAGAAGGATAATATCAAAAAGTTTTTTAGGTTGATATTCAAAAACATCTGTACAAATTAGATCCAAATCGTAGTTCAATCTATGTAAATTTTCCTTCATGACTTTGAGTCTTCTCTCAGACTTATCAATTGAGGTCAAAATAGCTCCATTGTCAGCCAATTGAAAAGACTTTCCTCCAGGGGCACAACAAACATCTAAAACAATTTTTTCTTTTAAAGCCATTGGAGCTATTTTGACGGGCAAAGATGCAGCTAAACTCTGTACCCACCAGTCCCCGGCGCAGTACCCGTTTGTTTTGATTAGACTGGTCTTTTGAGATAGCCTAAAATGTGACCGGTTAACAGAGTTTCCTTTGAGTTGTTTAAAATAATTTTCCTCTGACGCACTGCTTTTTATAGAGAGGTCTATGGGAGATGAAACAGAAAAGATTTTTTCCACTCTTTCTATAATTTCTAAACTATATTGACTTAACAATACTTTACGTATTTTACTCTCAAATAAAAATAATGGCTCAAGAGATTTTTTTTTCAACGCAGAATATCCAAGATGAATAAAGTATCTCAATTGGTCTTTGCTGTGCTTTGTCCTTTCAAAAGAGGACGCCAGTTCTGAATATTTCTTTAATACAGTTTCCTGCCTTACATTTCTTACCAAAATATCTACTAAAGCAAGTCGCACGAGGCAAAAAACCTCTATCCTTAACCTTCCCTTCTTGTTTCTGTTAATCCAAGGATCTAGATAAACTGTGAATCTCAATACTTTTTGGACCAAATCGTTACATTTTGCTTTATCAGAGCTTGAAAGACTTGAATATTTTAAAGTCTTTGAGGCCATCGACTGCCTTGTAGAAATATTTTTTTTGAAAACATTGAGCACAATAAAATAGGCTGTGGTCAAAATTTTGTCATATGTTTTATTGTTTAATTTTTTTTCCATTTCAGCGATTTTTGATATATGTTTTTGTTGCGCTATATTATAGACCTGAAACCATATTTTGTTATTTTAAAAAAACAATAATGACTGATACAGATAAAGAATCAAGACAAGCCAAGCGAGCTCTAGACGAAGCTAAAAAAAGGCGTGCTGAAAAAGATAATGACTATGACAAAATGCCAGCAGAAAAAAAAGGACGTGGTGGACTAGAACCGACAAGATACGGTGACTGGGAAGTTAAGGGAATTGCTTCTGACTTTTAAAATATCAATTTACTATTGTATTAAATCTAAAAACCTTGTATATAACAGCCACTTAATTGGTTTAAGATTTTGGGCTTCGAGGCCCTTTTTTTTTGGAGCTCTTTAGTGTTAAATTTAATTGCGAACACCTCTACTGAGAAAAAAGTATATAAGGTTTTAGAGCCCCTTATTTTAGACAAGGGGTTGAGGATAGTTAAGATACAGTTTCGAAGAGGCAAAGAGTTAACATTGTTGGTTTTTCTAGATAGGATAGATGGTAAAGTGACGATAGATGAATGCGCAGACATGTCTGTGGAAATAAATTCTATTTTGGATGTTGAAAGCATAATAAAAGATCCCTTTAGGCTAGAGGTGTCTTCTGCTGGAATAGATAGATATCTTTCCTCATTAGATGATTTTACAAAATATAAAAACCACAACGTAAAGGTAAAAAGTGAAAACTACTCAGGAAGAGGAAAATTAATTGCCCATAGCCAAAACTCGTTGACCTTGTCAAATAATAAAGGAGAGACGTGCTTAGACTTATCTCGTGTCATAGATATTAAAATAGATTTAGAAGGAATGTCTTTAAAAAGTATAAAAGAAATGGAGTTTAAATGAATATTTCATCAGGAAGTGGCAGTGAGCTTATTCAAATAGCTGATGCGGTGGCTAAAGAAAAATTAATTGACCCAAAGCTAGTAATTGACGCAATGGAAGAGAGCCTAGCAAAAGCTGCAAAATCCAAATACGGTCAGGAGTATGACATAAGAGCTGACATTGACTCAAGATCAGGAACGGTATCAATGTCAAGATGGAGAAAGGTTGTTGAGCAAGTCGAAAACCATTTCACTGAAATTAATGAAGCTGATGCTAAAAAAATAAACCCTCAAGTGACACTGGATGGTTTCATCGAAGAGCAGTTGCCTCCAATGGATTTTGGTAGAATAGCAGCGCAGGCAGCTAAACAAATAATTGTTCAAAAAGTACGAGAGGCTGACCGAGCAAGGCAATATGAAGAATATAAAGATAAGGTTGGGCAAATTATAAACGGTCAAGTCAAGAGAGTTGAATACGGTAACGTGATAGTGGACTTGGGAAGAGCTGAAGCAGTATTGAAAAGAGATCAGTTAATTAGAAGAGAGGTTCTGCGAGTTGGTGATAGAGTTAGAGCTTACATAAAAGAAGTAAAAGAAGATACAAGAGGACCACAGATATTTCTATCTAGAACTAATTCTGAGTTTCTAGTAGAACTATTTAAAATGGAGGTTCCTGAAATTTATGACGGTATAATTGAGATTAAGACAGTTTGTCGTGATCCCGGTAGCCGAGCAAAAATTGGTGTTTTATCTCAAGATAGCTCCATAGACCCTGTCGGCGCATGTGTGGGCATGCGAGGTAGCAGGGTTCAAGCGGTGGTAAATGAGCTGCAGGGGGAAAAAATTGATATTATTCCTTGGAATGATGACGCACCTACTTTTCTTGTTAACGCCCTTCAACCGGCTGAAGTAAGTAAAGTCGTTCTCGATGAGGATGCAAAGAGAATAGAGGTTGTGGTCCCAAATGATCAACTATCTTTAGCAATTGGCCGCAGAGGACAAAACGTGAGACTTGCAAGTCAGTTAACTGAATACGACATTGACATATTGACTGAAGAGGATGAATCGCAGAGACGACAAGAAGAATTTAACGAAAGATCAAATCTTTTTATGGAGCATTTAAATGTTGATGAGATGGTTGCTCAGCTTCTTGTATCCGAAGGTTTTTCTACCATGGAAGAGGTCGCATATGTCGAAGCTAGTGAGATCAGCTCGATAGATGGTTTCGACGAAGAAACTGCCACAGAATTGCAAGAGAGAGCGAAAGATTATCTCGAAAACCTTAATAAAAAATCTTTGGATTTTGCAAAGTCAAGTGGGATCGAAGATGATTTGTTAAACTTCGAGGGGTTAAACCCACAAATGCTAGAAGTATTAGTCAAAGATGGGATAAAATCTCTTAAAGATTTCGCTACCTGTGCAGATTGGGAATTAGCTGGTGGCTATACAACTATTGATGGAAAAAGGGTAAAAGATGAGGGTCTTCTCGAACATTTTGAGCTTTCACTTTCTGAGGCTCAACAACTTATCATGAAGGCAAGGGAAATACTAGGATGGGTTACAAAAGAAGAGTCCGAAGAGATAATCAAGTCTCTTGTTAAATAAGAAAATATTAAAAGAGATTGGTGGTTTTGAATAAAAAGATCTTCTTGAATAGCTCGAGTATTAACAAAGATGATTTCATAAAGATTTGTCTTAGCCCTGATAATAAATTGGTTCCAGATTTGTGCGAAAAGCTCCCCGGAAAATCGGTTTGGCTACCAGCCAATAAAGCCCTTATAGTTGATATTTTAAAAAAAGAGGATTTAAAAACCTATTTCGGTGTCTCAAAAATTTTCTCTCCAGATCTAGTATCCATAATTGAAATGGTTCTTAAAAAGAAAATTATGAGCACTATTTCTATGGCAAAAAAATCTGGTGTTTTGGCAATAGGTTTGGACGTGATAAAAATGCAATTAATACAAAATAGACACTGTTTAATAATTGTAGCTATAGGTGCTAAGAACCTGGCTAAAAATTCTTTTTTTGCCTCTGAAAATATTTCAATTTTTGAAAGCTTGCTTGAACAAAAAGATTTAGAAAAAAGCACTGGTAAATTTAATGTCAAATATGTTGGTGTTTTTTCCAAAAATTTTAAAAAAACTATTCAAGTGGACTTAAATAAACTAAAAGGTTTTATAGATAACCATTAATTAATAGTGATTGCGATGACTGATAGTGAAAACAGAGACAACAAACCCAAAGTTTTGGGGCTTAAAAGTGGGACTAATACAGTTCGACAGAACTTCTCACATGGTAGATCCAAATCCGTTGTAGTAGAAACAAAAAAGAAAAAGCTGCTGATTACGAAAAAGGGTCCTGTGATTGAAGAAAATAATAAAAATGTGGTCGCCAAAATAGAAACCAATGAAAATGAAGAGATATTGAGACGAAAAAAAGCCATCGAAGCTTCTAAAGCGGAAGAAAAAAAGTTACTGGAGCAAAACAAACAAGAAATAAAATCTCTAGATAAAGAATCTAAGCCTACAGAGGTAAAAGATCAAAATAAAATTCCTGACTCTATAAATTTAGAACCACCTGATTTAACTGGATCAAAAAAGAGAACAAAGACCGAAAGCAATCAAAAAACATCTTATGAAAGCAAAACAAAAGATAATAGTGAAAAGTCAAATTTTAAATCTACTAAGTTAAATGAAAACAAGAGAAGATCCGGAAAGATTACCATAACACAGGCTTTAGGAGATGATGGGGGTCGCCAACGTTCTATTGCTTCTCTAAGAAGAAGACAAGAAAAAGAAAAACGGCAAATGCTAGAGACCTCTTTGGAAAGAGAAAAGATTATTCGAGACGTTCAAATTCCAGACACTCCTCTCACTGTACAGGAACTTGCCAACAGAATGGCAGAACGATCTGCTGATTTAGTAAAAAAACTAATGACAAATGGTATAATGGTTACCAAAAACCAAGCTATTGATATAGATACGGCTACTTTATTAGTTGAAGAATTTGGTCACCACGCTATCAGGGTTTCGGATGCTGATGTAGAAGATGTAATAATTAACATTGATGATAAATCTGAAGACACTAAATCCCCAAGGCCTCCTGTTGTTACAATAATGGGCCATGTGGATCATGGGAAGACTACACTGCTAGATTCTCTAAGAAAAACAAATATTGTTTCTAGTGAAGCCGGGGGTATAACCCAACACATAGGGGCATATCAAATTACCGTCAATAATAATCAAAAGCTGACGTTCCTTGATACACCGGGACATGAAGCATTTAGCAATATGAGATCTAGGGGTGCAACTATCACAGATATTGTAGTGTTAGTTGTTGCAGCAGATGACAGCGTAAAACCCCAGACAATTGAAGCAATCAATCATGCCAAAGAAGCAAAAGTTCCAATGATTGTAGCGATAAATAAAATAGACAAACAAGGCTCTGATCCCAACAAAGTAAGAACAGAGCTTCTACAGCACGGGATTATTGTTGAGAGTATGTCAGGAGATGTTCTTGAGACAGAAATATCAGCTACAAATGGTACTGGTTTGGAAAAATTACTTGAAAACATAACCTTACAAGCCGAACTATTAGAGCTTAAAACCAACGAAAAAAGACCAGCAGAAGGAACAGTAGTTGAAGCAAAACTGGATATGGGGAGAGGTCCCGTAGCTACAGTTTTGGTTCAAAAAGGTACTTTAAAGAAGGGTGATATCTTCGTAGTAGGCCAACAATGGGGTAAAGTAAGAGCACTTTTCAACGATAAAAAAGAAAAAATTGATTTAGCTCTACCTTCAACACCAGTAGAAGTTCTAGGCTTAAATGGCACCCCAGAAGCCGGCGATATACTAAACGTTTTGCCAAGTGAGGCTAAGGCCAGAGAAATTTCTCTTTACAGGGAACAAAATATAAAAAACAAAAAAAATACGGTAGGCATGGGTTCTTCACTTGACCAATTGTTGGCTAAAGCTAAGGAAGACGAGAAATTATCTTTTCTTCCAATCATAGTTAAAAGTGATGTTAGGGGATCCGGTGAGGCTATTGTCCAAGCGATGGAAAAAATAAAAAGTGAAGAAGTGGAGGTTAGAGTTGTACATTCAGGCGTAGGAGCTATAACTGAAAGTGACATTACTCTGGCATTGTCATCGAGTTCTATAATTATAGGGTTCAACGTGAGGGCAAACACTGCTGCAAGAGAAAGCGCCAGTCAGAAAAAAATTGATATAAGATATTACTCTATAATATATGATCTTGTAGACGACATAACTAAAGCGGCGGAGGGACTCCTGTCTCCAGAAATAAGAGAAACATTTATAGGTTATGCAAAAATACAAGAGGTATTCAAAATAACTGGGGTTGGGAAGATAGCTGGTTGCTTGGTTACAGAAGGACACGCTAAAAGAGATGTTGGTGTTCGTCTCTTAAGGGAAGATGTGGTTATACATACAGGAAAACTTAAAACGCTAAAAAGATTTAAAGATGAGGTTAAAGAGGTACAGTCTGGCCAAGAGTGTGGAATGGCATTTGAAGCGTATGAGGATATAAGAAAGGATGATGTTATAGAGATTTTTACCACCCAGGAAGTGGCAAGAACTTTAAATTGACCTAAATATGAATAATATGCATGGAACAACTATAGTTGGTGTTAGAAAAAATGGAAGTGTAACGATTGCAGGCGATGGGCAAGTAAGTTTAGGTAACACAATAATAAAAGGCACAGCACAGAAAATTAGATCTATCAAAAATGAAGGCTATGAAATCATAGCTGGTTTTGCGGGTTCGACTGCAGATGCCTTTACACTTATAGAAAGATTAGAAGAGAAACTTGAAAAATACCCAGGTCAATTATCGAAAGCATCTGTAGAACTTGCAAAGGATTGGAGAACTGACAAGTATTTAAGGAATTTAGAAGCCATGATGATAGTTTCTGATGGGGTAGATCTATTAATAATAACGGGTGCAGGTGATGTCTTAGAGCCAGAAAACAATATAGCATCTGTAGGTTCTGGTGGAAACTTCGCCTTGGCTGCTGCAAGAGCGCTGTATGAAGGGAAAGGGAGTTCAGAAGAAATTGCTATAAAGGCTATTAACATTGCCTCAGAAATATGTGTTTACACTAACGATGAGATAATACATTTAACTTTAAATTCGAGATAATATGTTGGACAATCTGACCCCTAAACAAATAGTAAAAGAATTAGATCGTTTCATAATAGGTCAAGAAGAAGCCAAAAAATCTGTTGCGATTGCACTAAGAAATCGGTGGAGGCACCAACAGTTAACTGATGATATAAAAGATGAAATATACCCTAAAAACTTACTTATGATAGGCCCTACCGGTGTTGGCAAGACTGAAATATCTCGCCGTTTGTCTAAATTAGCAAAAGCACCTTTTTTAAAAGTCGAAGCTACAAAATTTACAGAGGTAGGATACGTTGGTAGAGATGTTGATCAAATAATTCGAGATCTCTTAGAAAATGCTATCATTTTAGTTAAACAAGAAATGAGTAAGTCTCTTTATGAAAAAGCAAAAGGCGAAGCAGAGAATGTTGTGTTGAAATACATCGCTGGGGAAGAGGCAAGAGAGTCAACAATAGAGTCATTTAGAAAAAAATTGAGAGAGGGCCTTTTAGATGAAAAGGAAGTTGAAATAGAAGTCTTTGAAAAGAGTAATTCACTTCCTATGATAGACTTGCCTGGATCTCAAAGTGGTTCCATGGGCGTAATGAACCTAAGCGATATTTTTGGAAAAAATTTTGGTTCACTCAAAAAAAAGAAAAAATTAAAGGTTAGGGAAAGTCACAAAATACTCATTGATCAGGAAATGGAAAAGCTTTTGGATGAAGAAGTTATACAGAAAGACGCCAAGACTAGAGTAGAACAAAGTGGCATCGTCTTCATAGATGAGATAGATAAAGTATGTACTAACTCTACATCGAAATCTGCGGAAGTCAGTCGAGAAGGCGTTCAGCGCGATTTACTCCCGCTAATTGAAGGTACGATTGTATCCACCAAATACGGGCCCATTAAAACAGATCAAATTCTTTTTATTTGCTCGGGAGCTTTCCATCTTTCGAAACCATCTGATCTTCTCCCAGAATTACAAGGGCGTCTTCCTATAAGAGTACAGTTAAGCCCATTAAAAAAAGAGCATTTTAAAAGAATTTTAACTGATACTGATAACAGTCTTACCAAACAGTATATTGAATTGATCAAGACCGAAGGTGTTGAGCTGATTTTTGGCGACGATGGTATTGAAAAGATATGTTCATTGGCGGAAGAAGTAAATTTTAATATCGAAAATATTGGGGCGAGAAGGCTGCATACGATTTTAGAGAAAGTGCTTGAAAACGTTAGCTTCAATGCACCTGACTTAAAGGGGGAAAAAGTGGTAGTCGATTCAAAACTTGTTGAAAAGCACGTTGGTAGTCTATCTAAAACTGCTGACTTAAGAAAATATGTTCTTTGATTTTACGAGAAAAAAGTAGTAAGCACCTTCACCGCCATGCTTATCTAAAGCCTTAGATATATACTGTACTTTATCCCGATAAAAGTCTTCTAAGAGCCATTTATTAATTTCACTTTTTATTGTTTGCTTTTTTCCATGGATGTTAGGCTTTGAATTTCGACCCTTTCCAGTGATGATTAACAAAAGCCGCTTATTGCGTTGGAAACTTTTACCAACAAATAGTTGTAAACGCGCTTTGGCTTCTCTTAGAGAGAATCCATGAAGATCTATGGTTCCTTCAATATTAATTCTTCCACTTTTTATTCGTTTTAGCTTATTTTTTTCTATATTTATATCGATTATAGGAGAACTCATTCTAGATAGATACTTCGCGTTTTCAAAGCTACCTAACCTTTTATCTGAATGAGAAGCAGGGTCGTTAGTTGAGAAAGTATCTTTGTAATTTAAGTTATTTGAATTAGCTATACTGCCACAAGATTTTTTTTTTATATTGTTCTTAACAACAAAATCTTCCCATAATAGCTGGTCATTGGTTTTTTGTATGATTTTTTCTTTTTTCATAGAGTGGATTTTAAAAACCAAACAGGGCTTTTATCAGATAGATTTTTGGTAAAAACCCAGGTGTCCTTTTGTTTTTTTATCTCATCTGGGTGACCTTCAATGATAGCTCCCTTGCTGTCCTTTACAACAGTTGTTATCTCGGATTTAAATGATAACGTGACGTCAGCAATTTTTGTTTTTTGACTAAACGAGGCATTGATTATTCTAATGTCTCTCATTCCTATAAATTTTGCGTCAACAATAAACCCATCTTTTTTTCTTTTATCTATAACTGACTTGAAACTTGTTAATACCTTTTTTTCCAAAAGAGTTTTTAGTTTTTCAGTATCGCCTCTTTCAAAAGCCATCAAAATTATCTCATATGCCATCTTTGCACCTGAAACAAATTTGTTAACGCTAAAGTCGCTGTCAAACTCCTTCATCTTTTTGAATACCTGGGCATTTTTACTGTTTTCCTCAACATAATCGAAAATATCGTCGTCAGGACCATCATTTTTTGTTTTAGCTGTAACTTTCGGATTATTGACTACATCGCTCGATTCTTTTATCTCCCTAATGGTCTTCTCAAAACCATCTCTAGATCCGAGTACCGCTCTCAATCGCCAAAAAAGAAATATAGCTACAGCTGCTAGTATAAATATTTGTAACATTCTCTATGTTCCAATTCTTTCTTCAATTCCTTCAAAAAGGAAATAAATTACTAAAGTAAATATATAAGATTTAATTTTATTGTGTCCACCTGTAAGATGGAGTATATAGTTCCCTATAATAAATAAAAGTTAAAAATTATATGTCTTCGAAACAAATAGCTACAGATGAACATAGTTACTATATTGAAAATTTACTATTCAATCATGACATAGAGCTTTTATCGCAATTCGTTAAAGATTTGTCTTTTGAAAAAAAGGAGGCTTTTGCCTACTTTACAGAAGAAGATTTTAAGGGGAAGACAGATTTTTCTCTCAATATAGAAATCGAAAATAAACAGCGAGATGAAGATCAAATATTGGTTTCCCTAATTGTTAATTTGGAAGCTAAAATTAATAAAAAAACGGCTTTTATATTAGAAATGACGTACTGTGGTTTATTCAAGTTTCCGAATGTAACCAAAGATTTACTAGAAAAGCAAATAAAGGTTGAGTGTCCAAAGATTCTTTTCCCATACATAAGAAGATTAATATCTCAAATAATGATTGAGAGTGGTATGCCGAACGTCGACATTAAAAATATTAACTTTTTTGATCTATATAAGACTAAACAGAAAAACTAATACCATAAGTTTTTCTTCATTTTAGAAATAAATTCCATGTGCAGCTCCATTTCTTCTTGGGACACTCTGCTTTCAGCTAATGGATGTTTTCTAATAAAGTTCTTTTTTTCTATTGTTTTTTTATTCCTATAGTCAATCTCATAGCCTACCTCCGAAAATTCAAAACCGGGTTGTTTTCCTCCTGCCAACTCTAGATAGACTTCTGACAGTACTTCGCTATCGATAAGCGCTCCATGTTTACCTTTTCTTTTGTTGTCTATACCAAACTTAATACACAGAGAATCCAAAGAAACTGATTTCCCAGGGTATATTTGTTTTGCGATCTCTAAGGTGTCAATTATTTTTTCACTTCGTATTTCTTTAAAGGGTAATTTATCATACACGTCAAAATTGCTATCCTCGAGTCTCAGTATTTCATGGTTTATAAATCCGATATCAAACTTTGCGTTATGGATTATTAGCTTTGAGTCACCGATGAATATAATTAAATTTTCTATTATCTCAGAAAATAGCGGTTTGTCTGATAAAAAATCTACTGATAGACCATGAACTTTAAAAGACTCAATTGGCATTTCTCCCTCTAATAAAGGATTCAAATAGCAATGGAAGGTATTTCCTGTTGGAATGTGGTTTACAAGCTCTATAGCTCCTATTTCAACTATTCGATCTCCTTTATCGGGATTCAGACCTGTAGTTTCTGTGTCTAACACGACTTCCCTCATTTTATATCAAAAGTCCTTTAATTTTTTGGTATATTTCCAAAACATCCTGTTTTGTTTCTAGTAAACTCTTGTCAGTGTTTATTAGAAAGTCAGCTCTTTTTATTTTTTCTTGTTCGTTTATTTGGTTACGCTTTATAAGCTGAAAATCTTGCTCTTTTATATTCTTTCTGCTCAGCACTCTTTTCTTCTGTGTCAACTCTGAAGCGGTTACAACTAAAACAGCGTCAAAGTTTCTCTCTTGTTTTTTTTCAAACAAAAGGGGAATATCGAAGACTATTAAGGGCAAATCTCTATTAGATCTTATAAAATTATCCTTTGAATGTTCTAATAGAGGATGGACTATTCGCTCTACTTTTTTGAGTATTGCATTGTCTTTATGAATCAAGCTTTTTAATTTCTCTTTATCAACTCCAGTCTTTGTTACAACACTTGGGAATTCCTTGGAAAGGATTTTTGTTGCGGCTCCATTAATTTTGTATAGTTCGTTAACTGCATGATCTGCACACCAAACTTGAACACCGAGATCCCGAAACATGTTCGATACGGTTGTTTTTCCCATAGCAATTGAGCCTGTTAAACCGAGGATAAACCTTTTATTTTTATTCAACTATGAACTTTCTGATTTCGTCATCGATGACCGGTGATTTTTGAAACCAATGTTCAAAACCGGGAACCGCTTGATTTATTAGCATTCCTATCCCGCCTACAGTCTTTAGCTTTAGCTTCGAAGCCTCTTTTAAAAGCTCAGTGACTAAAGGATTATACACAATATCAATAACCAGCGCAGTCTTTTTGGCTCTTGATATTGGCTGGGAAAATTCAGGTTGTCCAATCATTCCCATAGAGGTTGCATTGATTATTAAGTCTGCTTTTCCAATTGTTTCGGGGGCTGCTCGCCAGTCCACCACTGCTACTTTAGCACCCAAATCCTCGGAAATTATTTGAGCTTTTGAGCGAGTTCTATTAGTTATACCCACTTCTTTTACGCCATTAGATATTAATGCCGAAGCAATAGCTCTAGCTGATCCACCAGCACCATATATTAACGCTGTTCTATCATAAAAGTCATAGTCTGGAACTTCATCAATTATATTTTGAATGAAACCGTAGCCATCTGTGTTATCAGCATGAACCTTTCCATTTTTACTAAAGTATAAAGTATTAGCTGCACCAATTAACGCAGCCCTGTCTGTGACTGAATCCGCAAAAGAAAGAACATTGGTTTTATGGGGTATTGTTACATTTACACCGTTGAAACCCAAACCTATTAAGCTTTTTATGGAAGCCTGAAGTTTGTCTGTGGGTACAGAAAATGGGATATAGAAACCGTTAATGTTGTACTTTGACAGCCAATAGTTATGAAGTTTTGGTGATTTGCTATGGGATATTGGATGACCAATTACTCCTGCCAAATATGGGGGTGTATCAATTGTATTTTTATCCATATTAGTCTGTTGATTAAACAATAGTTATGTTAGTAAATTCATAAATTTTATAATAAATTAATTTTTATTATAAACTATTATTTTTTTTCAACAACTCAGCCCACATTTGACGTAAATACTGATGTTAGCCTTGCAGTTGTTTGAAACAAAAAAATTATCTCACGTTTCTAATAAGTTATGCTGTTAATAACAGATAATTATATGTGGATAAAACACTCTCTATAAATCAATCCCCATTTTTTTGTTTATATACTACTTACAACTAATATATTATATATATAATATGAGTTTATTTATAGAATGTGTAAATGGTCAACCTGTCGACCGGCCTCCGATATGGTTTATGCGTCAAGCAGGTCGATATCTGAACGAATATCGTGATACTAGAAAGAGAGCTGGTTCTTTTTTAGATCTATGTTACAACTCTGAATTAGCTACTGAAGTTACATTACAACCAATAGATAGATTTGGATTTGATGCAGCTATTTTATTTGCTGACATTTTATTAATATTAGACGCCCTTGGCGTTAACGTTCAGTTTATAGAGGGTCAAGGACCATTATTAGATCCAGTAAAAAACAAGAAAGATATTGAGAGAATTAATAATTCAGGACAGATACATGAAAAGCTTTTTCCAGTATATGAAACTGTAAAAAAATTGAAGAAACAGCTCCCAAAAGACGTTCCCTTAATAGGTTTTGCGGGTGCACCATGGACTCTGGCAACTTATTTGATTAATGGAAAAGGGGAGCAGGGGTCATTAACAGCCAAGAAATTCTTAATTGAAAACAACGAGGAGTTTGAAGAAATTATAAAAATATTAACAGATGCAACGATAGAATATCTGATAATGCAAATTGAATCGGGAGCAGACGTTATAAAAATATTTGATAGTTGGGCGGGCGCGTTAAATGCTGATATGGTTTTGCAATACTCCTTAAATCCAATAAAAAAAATAGTGAGTGAAATAAAAAAGAAGCACCCCAATATACCATTTATAGTGTTCCCGAGATCAATCAATACAATTTATAGTAATTTTGCTAATGAAAAATACTTTGATGTTTTGGCTGTTGATCAATTTTTAGACAGAAAGTGGATCGCAAAAAATATTCAACCAAAAAAAATTATTCAAGGAAATTTAGACCCTATTTTTTTAACTCAGAGGAAGGAAGTATTAGTTGAAGAACTAAAGAGAGTCACGGAAGATTTCAAAACCTACCCATATGTCTTTAATCTTGGACATGGGATAACTCCAGATGCGAAAGTGGAGAATGTGGAATTAGTGGTTGATCACATCAAAGGAATGAAATTTTAGTTTTAAGATACTAAAATTATATAAAATATTGACAAATGTTAAAAAACACGTTAATGGTCATGCCATTAAAATTCCCCTTTTCTAATTTAAATCCTTAAAGTTAATGGTTGATATAGATAACACAAAGCAGCTATCTCTAGCAGAACTTAAAACTCAGAGTCCAAGCGATCTATTAAAGCTTGCAGAAAAGTTAGAAATTGAGAACGCATCATCGATGAGAAAAGGCGATATGATGTTTTCAATATTAAAAGATATGGCAGAGGACGGAGTTGAAATATCTGGTGATGGTGTATTAGAGGTTTTGCAAGATGGTTTTGGGTTTTTAAGGTCAACAGATGCGAATTATTTGCCTGGACCAGATGATATATACGTAAGTCCCAGTAAGATAAAAAAGTTTTCATTAAGAACAGGAGACACCGTTGAAGGTGTAATAAGAGCACCTAAAGAGGGTGAAAGGTACTTCGGATTAGTGACTGTTACTAAAATAAATTTTCTTGAGATGGAAAAGGCTAAGCATAAGATTCACTTTGATAATTTAACACCGCTTTATCCAGATGAAAGGATAGGATTAGAATTAGATGACCCAACAATAAAGGACAAATCAGCGCGAGTTATTGATTTAGTGGCGCCTATAGGTAAAGGCCAAAGATCATTAATTGTAGCTCCCCCTAGAACTGGAAAAACGGTAATATTGCAAAATATTGCACATTCAATAGAGAAAAATCATCCAGAGTGTTTTTTAATTGTTCTTTTAGTTGATGAACGACCAGAGGAAGTTACCGATATGCAAAGATCAGTAAAAGGCGAGGTCATTTCTTCAACTTTTGATGAACCAGCAACTAGGCATGTAGCCGTTGCCGAGATGGTAATTGAAAAAGCTAAAAGATTAGTAGAGCATAAAAGAGATGTCGTGATACTTCTTGACTCAATTACAAGATTAGGAAGAGCTTATAATACAGTTGTGCCTTCTTCTGGAAAAGTTTTAACAGGTGGAGTAGATGCAAACGCGCTACAAAGACCAAAAAGATTTTTTGGAGCCGCAAGAAATATAGAAGAGGGTGGTTCGCTAACCATCATAGCTACAGCTTTAATCGATACCGGTAGTAGAATGGATGAAGTCATATTCGAAGAATTTAAAGGTACAGGAAATTCTGAGCTTGTATTAGACAGGAAAGTCGCTGATAAGAGGGTTTTTCCAGCTATTGATATATTGAAATCAGGTACACGGAAAGAAGATCTTCTGATAGACAAAAAGGAACTTACAAAAATATTTGTTCTAAGGCGTATTCTTAATCCTATGGGGACAACAGATGCTGTAGAGTTTCTTTTAGAAAAATTAAAACAAACAAAAACTAACAGTGACTTTTTTGATTCGATGAATACCTGATACAAACCATGAAAGACACGATTTTTGCTCTTTCTACTGTGCCTGGACTTTCAGCTATATCAGTATTTAGAATATCAGGACCTAATGCTTTTTTTGTTTTGAAAAAGATAACAAAAGCGAAAGTCCCTGAAAACAGGCTCGCGTGTCTGAGAAAAATCTATTGGGAAGGAGAGACAATCGATAAGTGTATCGTTATTGCGTTCAATAAAAATGATAGTTACTCGGGAGAGAAAACAGTAGAGCTCCATTGTCACGGAAGCATTGCTATAATCAATAAACTAGCTTGGATTTTAACTCAATGCGGATCCGAACTAAATATAAGACCTGCAGAAGAGGGTGAATTTACAAGGCAAGCTTTTTATAACGGAAAAATGGACCTAATTCAGGTAGAGGGATTATCTGATTTATTAAGAGCAGAGACGGAAGCTCAAAGAAAAATATCGTTCGATTCACTAGATGGCGTTATTTCAAAGAAAGTTGGCGTATGGAAGTCAAAAGTTATGTCTATTTTAGCGTTTTTAGAAGCAGATATCGATTTTAATGACCAGGATTTAGGTGAGGTAGAGGTCTTAAACATGATCTCAGGTCTTTTAGAGTTGCTCAAGAAAGAGCTAGACAACTTCAAAAGTGTAAGGTCTATAAAGGAAGGGCTAAACATAGCGATAATTGGACCACCAAACGTAGGAAAATCAACTTTGATTAACTATCTTTCAAAAAGAGATGTTTCTCTCACTTCTCGGATAGCCGGTACAACTCGAGATATAATTGAGTCTAAAGTTCAAATAAATGGAAATTTTGTTACGTTTTTAGATACTGCAGGTCTGAGGAAAACAAGCGATACTATAGAAAAAAAAGGAATAAAAGTACTAAAAAAACGGCTAAAAGAAGTTGTTTTAAAGATTTTTTTAGTAAATAAGGAATCTGATTTAAAGACTATTGGTGTAAAAGTTGGTTCTGATGATCTTGTTTTTAAAGCTAAAGCTGATAGAGGAAACAATACTATGTTTAAAGGTATATCAGGCAAAACTGGTTTGGGAATTAAAGAAGCTATCAGTCTACTAGAAAAAAAGTTACCGAAATTTTATATTAGTGATGGGGTAATAGCTACTCATAGACAGCAGTCAAAAATTAATAATTTAGTGATCCTTCTGTCCGATTTGACATTCAACATAAAAGACGGCTTAGATGCTGAACTTCTCGCGGAAAAAGCGAGGCATTGTCTAAAAATAATAGAGGAGTTGACTGGAAGAATAGACACCGAGGAAGTTTTGGGTATTATATTCAAGAGTTTTTGTATAGGAAAGTAAGTTTCACGTGAAACATTTATTTGATGTAATTGTTATTGGTGGTGGACACGCGGGCTCAGAAGCTGCTTATGCGGTAGCACGAGCAGGGGGAAGTGTGGCACTGGTTACAAAAAAAAGAGACCAGATAGGAGTAATGTCATGTAATCCGGCTATAGGTGGGTTAGGAAAGGGCCATTTGGTGAGAGAGATAGACGCCCTGGGTGGTCTCATGGGTGTTTCCGCAGATATATCAGGGATCCAGTTTCGGTTGCTTAATAAGTCTAAAGGCCCGGCTGTTCAAGGACCCAGAACACAATCAGATAGAGTCTTATATAAAAAAGCTGTACAAAACATTTTGGCGTCTGAGGAAAACATTACGATAATTGAGGGCGAGGTAGTCAATATACATATTAAAACTGGAGCGGTAAAAGGTGTAGAGTTAGAGGGTGGTAAAAAAATAGGAGCAATTAGTATTATACTAACCACTGGGACTTTTTTAAATGGCGTGATAAGACTTGGAGAAGAAAAAATTGCGGCAGGACGGATAGGAGACTTCGCATCTAATAGGTTAGCAAAAAAAATAAGACAGTTAGGTTTAAACACGGGGAGACTAAAAACAGGTACCCCAGCGAGACTCTCATCTAAAACTATAAACTGGAATGTGATCGATAACCAGAAACCAGATGAAAAACCGACGCTTTTTTCATTTCTACATAAAAAACCCTTTCAAAGGCAAGTTAGTTGCGGAATAACATACACAAATAAAAACACGCACGAGATAATACGCGAAAATATTGAAAAATCAGCTATATTTAACGGGTCAATAACTTCGAATGGACCAAGATATTGTCCATCAATTGAAGATAAAGTCGTAAGATTTTCAGATAAAGAGGAACACCAAGTCTTCTTGGAGCCGGAAGGTCTAAGCGATGACACAATTTACCCTAATGGTATCTCGACTTCTTTACCAAGAGATATTCAAGAAAAGTATATTAAATCTATCAAAGGTCTAGAAAATGTAAAAATACTGAATTATGGCTATGCAGTAGAGTACGACTACATAGACCCCAAAAGTCTAAAAACATCGCTGGAATTGAAGAGCATCAATGGTCTGTTTTTAGCTGGACAAATTAATGGCACCACTGGCTACGAGGAAGCAGCTGCTCAAGGGTTGATTGCTGGGATCAATGCGTATCAATATGTAAAGAAAGAAGATCCATTTATTTTGGATAGATCAGAGGCCTATATTGGTGTGATGATCGATGATTTGGTCACTAGGGGTGTAATAGAGCCTTACAGAATGTTTACATCTAGAGCTGAGTTTAGACTTAGTTTGAGGTGCGATAATGCTGACATTAGACTTACGGAGAGGGGCCACAAAATTAAACTTGTATCAGATGATAGAATGAAGTTGGTGAGCAAAAAAATCAAGCTAATAAATGAGCTTACTAAATCAGCTAAAACATTAACATATTCTAACAGACAATTAGAAGAGATGGGTGTAAATCAGAAAAAAGACGGTAAAAAGAGATCTTTTCATGATATTTTATCACTTAATGGAATTTCAAGCGAAATTTTACGAGGTTTGTGGAAGGGTTTTTTTGATTTTGATTTAGATGTTCGTGAGTTTGTACGAGCGGATGCTAAATATAACTATTATATCCAAAGACAAAAAAGCGATGTAGATAAAATGCGAAAAAACATTAATACTACGATCCCAAAAGACATCGACTTTAAAAAAATAGACGGGTTGTCATCAGAATTAAAAGTCAAGCTGAGCAAAGCAAACCCCCAACACATTCATGAAGCCAGTAAAATTGACGGGATGACACCTAGTGGATTAATGTTACTAATATCAAAAATTAATTCTTACAAGAAGACAGCTTGAAAAAGAACGAATTTGTTAAAAGTCTGAATGTTTCACGTGAAACACTTGACTATTTTAATGAATACAAGACCTTACTGTCTAAATGGAATGAGAAAATAAACCTTGTTTCAAAACACACATTGGAAGATATATGGCAAAGACATTTTTTAGATTCAGGTCAAATTATAAAAAACGTGGAAGCATTGGGAAAAAGGTGGGTAGATGTGGGTTCCGGAGCTGGCTTCCCTGGTTTGGTCGTCGCTTTATTGCTAAGAGATAGAAAAGTAGACTGTGATCTAGTTTTAGTGGAAAAAAACAAAAAAAAAGTTCTTTTCCTTAATGAGGTTATTCGAAAACTCAACCTGAGTGTTAAAGTCGTTAACGACAACATCTACACATTAGAACCCTTGAATGCCGATATTTTAACAGCAAGAGCATTTTCAGAACTAAACAATTTATTGGAAATAGCATTCCGTCATCGAAAAAAGGAGGGAATATGTTTATTTTTGAAGGGGGAAAACTATAGAAACGAATTAGATAAAACTTTAAATAATTGGTTTTTTGATTATGATACTATCAGTAGCCTAACCAGATCTTCTGGAAAGATAATCAGAGTGAAAAAAATTTTTAAACGATAAAGGGGAACAAAATCTCTAATCCTTCAGTTATATCTATTGCCAATCAAAAAGGTGGTGTAGGCAAAACAACTACTGCTATAAATTTATCTACAGCGCTAGCTGCTGTGAATAATAAAGTGTTGATTATGGATTTAGATGCTCAAGGAAATGCATCAACTGGCTTAGGCGTTCCTAAAGATGAAAGAGAAAAATCCACTTATGATTTGCTGACTGGCAAAGCGAGTTTAAAAGACGTGGTGAAGAAAACCAATATACCATCGCTTTTTATTGCTCCTGCATCAACTGATTTATCGTCTATTGATGTTGATCTATTTGAAGAGAAGGGGAGAGTTGTTAAGCTTCGTGATTTGTTAGCAAAAGAAAACTTTGATTTTGACTATATTTTAATTGACTGTCCACCTTCACTTAATCTTCTGACTATAAACTCAATGGTGGCATCAAATTCTGTGTTAGTGCCTTTGCAGGCAGAGTTTTTCGCGCTTGAAGGATTAAGTCAATTGCTATTGACAGTAAGGGACATTAGATCAAAAATTAACCAAGACCTAAAAATTCATGGCATTGTGTTAACCATGTTTGACAAAAGAAACAATTTGTCAGAACAAATAGAGGAAGACGTAAGAGGAAATCTCGGAGAGTTGGTCTACGATACAGTGATACCTAGAAACGTCAGAGTTAGTGAGGCCCCCTCGTTTTCAATGCCTGCTTTAATATATGATCATAAGTGCTCAGGTGCTATTGCATATCAAAAATTAGCAGCAGAGTTTTTAAAGAGGGAAGATCACTTTGAAAGAAGGAAAGATGAGTTCAAAAAATGAACGAAAAAAAGGTTTGGGTAGAGGGCTTTCATCCTTTCTAGATGTTGATGGCTTCGATGACATCGTGGAAAGGAAAAAAGATGAAGATAAGGATAAAGGGCTTTCTAATAAGTCAAGTTATATGCCAATAGAGCGTCTGGTTCCAAATCTGAATCAGCCTCGAAAAGATTTTTCAACCGATGAACTAAACAGTCTAGCTTCTTCAATAAAAGAAACGGGAATAATACAACCCATTCTTGTAAGGAAAAACAATGATATTTACGAGATAGTAGCTGGTGAAAGACGCTGGAGAGCTGCACAAATTGCGAAAATTCATGAAGTTCCGGTTTTAATTAAGGAGTTAACTGACGAAGAAGTTGTAAAAATTTCCATTATTGAAAACATTCAAAGAGTAGACTTAAATCCGATTGAGGAAGCTAATTCTTACAAGCGGTTAATACAAGATTTTGGTTATACTCAAGAGAAAGTTTCAGCATCGCTTGGAAAATCAAGAAGTTATATAGCGAATTCTTTAAGATTATTATCATTACCAGAAAGCATAATCATGTTTTTAAATGAAGGTAAATTGACAAGCGGACATGCAAGAGCTCTTGTAGGAGTAAAAAATTCAGAGTTTTTAGCAAGGAAAATAATAAAAGAGAGTTTATCGGTTAGGGATATAGAAAATATCTTAAAAAAAGGACTATCCCAAAGTGATAATATAATAAAAAAAGACACATCACTCAAAAAAGATGTTGATACTCTTAATTTAGAACAAGATCTTAAATTAGCTCTTGGTTTGAAGACATCTATAGATCACAATGAAAATTCTGGGGGAGGACGTATCGTTATTAAATACAAAGACTTAGAACAATTAGATATATTTTGTTCAAAAATAATGAAGATCTGACTTTTTAAAAGCAATCTACTAATGATCTAGCAATGTAATCCAACATTTTTTTACCTTCCTTTCTTATAACAATTTTATTGTTTTTGGTTTTTATTAATTTGTTCTCTTCCAGATGGAATACAACGGGGTTAAGTTTTTCATAGTCAAAAATGGAAACCGGTATGTTTCTGGCTATTCTAAGATTCATAATTAATTTTTCTTCTAACACAACTTTGGTTTCCATTGGGGTTATCTTTGGTGTACTTGAATTTAGGGAAACTGTTTTTTCAAACCAATTATCAGGGTTCTTCTCTTCTTCCGTTGCATATCTTTTTCCTGACATTGTTATCCGACCGTGTGCGCCTGGCCCGACACCAATGTAATCACTATACTTCCAGTACGAAATATTATGCTTGCACTTAAAGCCTTTTCTCGCAAAGTTTGACGGTTCATATTGCTTATAACCACCGTCTTTACAAAGTTGCTTCGTGATGTCAAACATATCAGATACAGTCTCTTGTGTTGGTAAACCTTTTAATAAACCTCTTTTGAAAAGCTTATGGAAATTAGTGGTTTCTTCTATTGTAAGTTGATAGAGAGAAAGGTGCGGCGCATCTAGGGAAAGTATTTCTAAAAGCTCATCCCTCCAGTCGCTTGTACTTTGATGTTGCCTGCCATATATAAAGTCTAGGTTATAATTTTTGAACCAGGTGTTAATGACTTCTATAGCTTCAATTGCTTGATTTTTATTATGATCGCGTCCTAAATTACTTAAATCTCTATTATTAAGAGCTTGCACACCTACTGACACCCGATTAATACCGATTTCTCTAAATAATTTAAATTTACTTTCTGATACACTGTTTGGATTGGCTTCGATAGTAATCTCACAATTACCATTAATACTCCATAGGCTATCGATTTTCTGTAATACCACCCTTACAAAATCAGGATTAAGAAGACTAGGTGTACCTCCACCAAAAAAAATGGACTTAATTTTTCTTCCAGCCAGTCTTGAGGACCATAATTCTAATGCTCTCAAATAGGCCTTTAACCAATGAGACTGATCAGTGCTTTCTCTTTTGTATGAATTAAAATCGCAATAGGGGCACTTTATTTTACAAAATGGCCAATGAATGTATAAGGCTAGCGAAGATCCTTTCATTTCAAAAACAAGAATCCAATAGATTATTTACAGCTAGTCCCCTATGACTTATCTTATTTTTTTTCCATCTATCCATCTGCCCAAAAGTTTCTTCGTATCCATTTGGGAGAAAAACCGGATCATAGCCGTGACCTTTTTCACCCCTACCAGGCCAAATTATCTCACCATATATTTTCCCTTCAAACTTCTCAAAATGATTATCAGGCCAATATAAAATTAATGAGCAAATAAAATAAGCGGTGCAAGGCCCTTCGAAAGCATTCTTTTCAATTTCCCTTAAGAGCTTTTTAGTTGCGAAATTAAAATCCCTTGACCCATCACTCTTAATTGCCCAATCCGCTGAGTAAATCCCAGGCGCGCCATCTAATATATCAACACATAGCCCACTGTCATCTGCTAAGCTTACCAGACCAGTTAATTTTGTAGCTTCTCTCGCCTTTATCAAAGAATTCTCCCAAAACGACCCCCCAGTCTCATCTGGCGTTTGGCCAGAGTATTGGCCTATATCAGTAATATTGAAATTAACTCTGCCAAACAAATGTTTGAACTCTTCTATCTTTCCAAAATTGTGGGTGGCTAAAACTAAATCCTTTTCTTGAAATTTTCTATTCATCTAACACTGATTTCTGTATTTCAACTAATTTTTTTATTCCTTCTGAAGCCATAGAAAACATTATTTCAAAGTCCTCTTTTGAAAACGGTTTTTTTTCAGCAGAGCATTGGACTTCAATTAAATCCCCTCTATCGTCCATAACAAAATTAGCATCCGTCTCCGCAGCACTATCTTCTTGATAATTAAGGTCCAATTTTTTTTCTCCATCGACAATCCCACAGGATATCGCTGCTACGTGACGGATAATAGGGTCAAACTTTATAAGCCCGTTTCTTTTCAAGGTGTTGGTGGCTAGTTTTAGTGCGACCCAACCCCCACATATTGAGGCACATCTAGTGCCACCGTCAGCTTGGATAACATCACAATCAACTATTATTTGTCTCTCACCTAGCGCAACTCTGTCAACAGCCACTCTTAAACTTCTTCCAATCAATCTTTGGATCTCTTGTGTTCTACCACTTTGGGCAGTCTGTTTAGCTTCCCTTCTCATCCTTTCATTTGTAGAGCCTGGTAACATTCCGTACTCTGCTGTCACCCACCCCATACCGCTTTTTCTTAGGAAATGAGGAACAGATTCTTCAATGGTTGCTGTACAAATGACGATAGTGTTGCCAAATTTTATAACACAGGAATTTTCTACGTTCGTTAATAAATCAAAAGATATTGAAACATTTCTCATCTCTTTACTTAACGTGTCCATTTCTTAACCAGTAAGCTA
>CACBBC010000003.1 GCA_902537415.1 uncultured Alphaproteobacteria bacterium
CCGCTGATAGATCGATAATTTTTTTGCCTTTAGGAATTTTTACGATGATCTCCTGGCTTGTTGCGTGAGGCAAAGCGCAAAAAATTAAATCTACATTATCAAAATCCATCTGACCAAAATTTATAAAATCTGGTAAATTCAAATGTCTTAGGTGAGGGAATATTTCTTGTATTTTTTTACCGGCGTTTCTATTAGCTACAACTTGATACAACTGGAAATGAGGGTGTTTTGAAACGAGACGTATAAGTTCTGCACCGGTATAACCACTGCCACCAATAATGGAAACTGATATAAGATCTTTAACACTCTTTGCCATGGCGTCAAACTATCCTAAAAACAAACCATTTTCAAATGTTTGGTTAGGATCGTTTGAAAGCAAGTAGGACTGAACTCTCAGATATTCCATCATACCATCAAGATCTTTAGAATATCTTTGCAAATATTTTGAACCTATTTTTTTTCCAATAGCAACATCGACATTCTTATCAACTTTCCTACCAAACTCTCTAATTAAAAGAGCCATTCTTAGATTATAGCTCATATGACTTGCGATTTGAAACAGCCTACTATTACAACCTCCAAAAAAAATCGGAACGACAGTAGCTCCAGATTTCAAGATAAGTTTCGATGTAAATCTTTTCCAAAAGGGATCTAGAGGACGACTAAAAAGCTTTGCTGAAGTTGCCACCGTGCCACCAGGAAAAATTCCAACAATACCACCCCCTTTTAAAAAGCGAATTGCCTCATTTCTTGTATTTATATTCTGGAGATTACCTTCTCTATTTTCTTCAAAACTTATAGGAAGAACGACGTCATCAAGATCTTTTGCTTTTCTAAAAACTCTATTAGCGATTATTTTAAAATCATTCCGTGTCTTGGATAAAATATACCCAAGTAGTAACCCATCCAAAATACCAAAGGGGTGGTTGGAAACAATAACTACTGGTCCTTTTTTAGGTATATCCTCAAGAGACCCTTTAATTAAATTTATTTTTATGTTGTACCTCTCAACCATGACTTCCCAAAAATTGCGACCTTTGGCGACTTCTACGTCATAATCCCTTGCTCTTTTTATTAAGGCGTTCCTCCCTGTCATGTTTTCTATAGATCGAATAAATAATTGACCCATTAAACCATTAGCTGAAGTAGCATAGGATATGTCTCGAGCAACATCGTTTTTCATAAATAAACCAATAGTTGTATTTTGCATTTTGTAAATAACTAATGAGAATGCGTATACAGTAAATCTCAATTTTATTTTTAAGTAAAAGTAAATTACAATATAGTTTAGATTTTAAATGAGGGGATTAATCATGCAACTAAAAGGTAAAACCGCAATTATAACAGGTGGAGGTTCTGGATTTGGAGCTTCAATGGCTGGTTTATTTGCAAAAAATGGAGCAAAAGTCATTGTTGCGGATATAGATCTCGATAGTGCTCGCAAAGTAGCTAAAGGTATAGGGGGATATGCTTTAGAAGTAGATGTATCAAACGCAAAAAGCGTTGAACAAATGAAAATCGACATTTTTAAAGAACACGAAAAGGTTGATATCGTCGTTAATAATGCAGGCACAACCCATCTACCTGCGCCCATGGAGACCATAGAAGAAGACGAATTTGATAGAGTATTTAATGTAAACTGCAAGTCAGTTTACCTAACTGCGAAGCATTTTGTGCCCCATTTTAAAGAAAATAAAAGCGGTGTAATTCTAAATATTGCGAGTACTGCAGGTGTCTCTCCAAGACCGAATCTAAATTGGTATAATTCATCAAAAGGGTGGATGATTCTTGCATCGAAAACTATGGCTGTTGAACTAGCTCCATTCGGAATAAGGGTAAATGTCATTAACCCCGTTGCTGGAGAAACCCCTCTGCTAAAATCGTTTTTGGGAGAAGATACGCCTGAGATGAGAGGGAAATTTCTTTCTACTATTCCGTTGGGTCGATTTTCTATGCCTGAAGATATTGCTTCTGCAGCTCTTTTCCTCTGTTCAGATTCAGCAAGTATGATTACGGGCGCTAATTTAGAGGTTGATGGCGGTAGAACAATATAAATAGATCCAAATGACCAAGCTTTTTAATGGCCCCTCAAATTCGATCACTGATATTGATGGTTTCCTAGTCGGCAACTCCCAAGATGACAAGTTAAAGTCCGGGGTAACCGTTTTAACGCGATCAACTTCTTTTAGAGCAAGCGTTAGTATTTTGGGTGGAGCACCAGGTACGAAAGAAACAAACTTATTATCACCAGATAAAATAGTCGATCATATTGATGGAATTGTACTTGCTGGAGGATCTGCATTTGGTTTGGATGCTTCGAGCGGGGTGATGGATTGTCTGAAAAATCGAAACCGTGGTTTTGATACTGGATCGATTAAAGTTCCTATTGTGCCCAGTGCAATTCTTTTTGACCTAAAAAATGGGGGCTTTAAAGATTGGAAAATAAATCCCTATCGTGATCTTGGCCAAGATGCTTTTTTAAATGTCTCTAAAAAATTTGAAATCGGCTCGGCAGGTGCAGGCTGTGGAGCAACTACAAGTGTTGTCAAAGGCGGGTTAGGAACTGCTTCACTTTTTTACGGTGATAGAGTAAAAGTGGGCGCCATTGTTGCGGTTAATTCAGTTGGATCCCCTTGTTTTCCTGGAACCAACGTCCTTTACTCAGATTTTCATGGTGCGAACAAGGAGCATCTTGAAAAACCCCCGATAAGCTCCTTAATTAACTCTACTAAGCTTCTTAAAGGTGAGGCTACTACTTTAGGTATAGTTTGTACAAACTTAAATTTTAATAAAAGTGACCTGAACCGGATAGCGACATCTGCTCATTCGGGAATAGCTAGAGCAATCGAACCTAGCCATACCCCCTTTGATGGAGATATTATTTTTTCCGCTACATCAGGAACACAGCCCATATATAGTAAGGACAAAGATCTTATGCTAGTATGTCAGCTGAGTGCTCTTTGCATTACTCAAGCGGTAGGAATTGCAATTAAGGCTGCAAGGAAAAAAAGGGGAGACAAGCTGGTTTGTTGGGCTGACTTAAAAACTTAGTATAATAAAAGTTGGTGAGAAGTATGAAATATAGAGAAGTTTCGTTCGTTGTAGGTTGTATTGTTATTATATTTGTAGGCGGATTTTTCCTGCTTCCTAAAGTTTTTAAAGAATTCCAAGATGAAGAAATTATTAGAGTGAGGGTTTCTCTTGAAAATAAGTGCTCAATAACTGATGAAGCATTTGTTGTGCTGGATGAAAGCACTAAAATAAAAACGCCATTCTATGGTAAAATTGCCGTTTTACGCACCAAAAGAAATGCTCCTCTAAGGCTATGGATGTCTCCAAATTTTCCTCAGTTCAGATATGATGGTGAAATACAAAGAGCAGAGGAAGAAATGGTTATGATTTCAGATTGCAATCGTAACCCCAGAATGGACAGCGTGATGAAATCAATGAGAGAGGCCTTTTCATCCTCCGAGGGCAAAAAAGACGAATGAAATCATTTTGCCTAACAAATTTTTTCTAATACATCTTCGAAATTAGAAATTGTTCTATCAGGGTTTTTAAGTTTATCTAAACCAAAGAGACCTAGCCTGAAAGTCTTGAAATCGCTTCCTTCACCACACTCCAAAGGTACACCTGCCGCTATTTGCATCCCATTCTCTGCAAATATCTTACCATTTTGAAACGAGTCATTTTCTGTATAACTTACTATAACACTTGTAGCTTTAAACCCATCTGCTGCTACACTTTTAAAGCCCTTACCTTCTAACAAAGCTCTAATTGAGTTTCCAATGTAATTTTGCTGATCTCTAGCATTTTCAAAACCAAAATCCTCTGTCTCCCTTACTGTTTTTTCAAACTTTACAAGTGAGTCTGTAGGCATTGTTGTATGATATGCGTGCCCATTATTTTCATAGGCGTTCATAATTCCAAACCATTTCTTTAAATCACAACTAAAGCTTGAGCTTTCGGTTTTCTCCATCACGTTAATTGCCTTTTCACTAAGCATGACAACACCTGCACAGGGAGATGCCGACCACCCTTTTTGAGGAGCTGTTAATAAAACATCAACACCAGTGTTTTCCATATCGACCCACGCTGCGCCTGAAGCGACGCAATCTAAAACAAATATACCACCATGAGAATGAACGGCCTTTGATATGCCCTTGAGATAATCATCCGGTAGAATAATTCCAGCTGAAGTTTCCACGTGTGGTGCAAAAACAACTGACGGTTTATTCTCAGTAATATACCGTGTTATTTCATCGAGGGACTCAGGTTTATAAGGTGCTTGAAAATTTTCAAAAGTTGGTGAAGCTCTTAAAACCTTAACATTCGATGTAATGTTTCCCTTTGAAAAAATCTGACTCCAGCGAAAACTGAACCAACCATTTCTGATCACAAGAACATTTTGATCGTTAGCAAACTGCCTGGCGATCGCTTCCATGCCAAAAGTACCTCCACCTGGAATAAGAGCTACTCCTTCTGACCCATATACTTGCTTAAGCTTAGTAGAGAGACTTCTCATCACCCCCTGAAAATTTTGAGACATATGATTTATAGACCTATCTGTGAATACTACAGAGTACTCGAACAAACCGTCTGGATCGATATTTTGTAAAAGCGCCATGATGCAACAATCTCCTATTATTTATTATAAGATATATATCAGAAAATTTTAAACTCTAGCAATTAAGTAAATTATATATTTTTCTAAAACCAGTTTATTGAAGTCTCCATAAAACTCAAAACCTTTTAAATCAGCTTGGTTGAAAAGTTTGAAAACTCATGTTGGTTGTATACCCCTCCGTTAACGTCCAATCACTAAACTTGAAACTTTTGAAAATTACTCCTGAGGTAAAAGTGTTTGAACAGATTAAAAATACTTCAACATCCTTATAATTGCTTGAAATTGCATCAAAAACTCCCCTCCACCAGTCGGCACTTCTAACAGTAATATGAGCATTTTCACCATTGGGAAGTAAAGCAGCAGCCTTATAGCATGCCACATTAACAATTAGCAATTTTTTCGAAAGAGAAAACAATTCGCTAACAACAGTTGGAATATCCTCAATAAAAATATGCTCAAGGACATCCATACACACCACACAGTCAGCTTTCTTTTTTTCTATTAAACCTCTCGCAGGTTCAAAGGTATGCACTCTCTGTATTTGAAAAAATTGCTTTGCAGACTGTTTTGTTTCAGGTTCAAACCCAGGAGCGTCCCAATCTGAGCCTCCTCCACCGTAATCTAAAACTGTTTTTATTTTCTCATTAGAAATTTGAGGTTTACATATATGCCTGAATTTCCTAAGTTGAAAATCATTATAGACTTTTTCTCTTTTAGTCCTAGTCCCGTCTACCCTATCGATGCCTTTTGCTACCATTTCTTGGTACAATTTTATTAAAGCGTTTCCTTTTTTTGACAGTTTTATATCGTCCATAATACTTCCCTACTTTAAGTATAGATTATATTAATTTTCATCCACTACCATTTTTAATTTTTTGTCGTTAAATGATAGCTTATTAGCATTAAAATCGAATTTTATTGGTTGCCTGCGATTTATTATAATTTCTCTCTTTTTTTAAACGTGAGAAACCTTAATTTTTAATTAAATCACTTTTCTCATCGTCTCAATGACTCAATTAACTCACCATCAAATACAAGCATGTCACGAATCTTTTTTATACTGATATTTTAAAGCTTTTGTATTGTTTAATAGAAATTTCTCTTGCAACTTAAAACTCAATTTTTCAAGAATTCTAATTGATCCACAATTCTCCTCTGCAGTAAGTCCAAATACTTTCTTTAAACCTAATTCTCAGAAACCATAATTTAGCACTACTTTTGCAGCTTCAAATCCAAACTCTTTGCCCCAACTAGTCTTCGAATAGCGGTAACCAAAATCAATCCCATAATTTTTCATTAATAGAGCGTCTGACGTTTGCATCAGTCTCTATTTGAGCCCAATCAGAAATATCACTATCTTTAAAATGTTCGATGATTAGTCGGTTAGTATGGAGCAGCATAAAAAACATCTAAAATTGAGTAACCTTTTCCTAGTCTCCGAGGCAATACCTAAATTTTAACTTAAGGAGTGGAATATAGATTAAACATCTAATTTGGAAAACTAAAATCAGTATTAGTGCAGAGTGCGATAATAAGTCTCAATGATATCCTCGATAAGAAACTATTTAAAAAGGAGTAGGTAACTCCTACAGTCATCGGGAGTGTTTGTTGGTAATGATACTTCCAACCATTGCCAACAAACCTAAACTTTACAGTTTCTTTTTTTAAAATGATTAAGCTTTATCGCTCTTAATAATGTGAAATTATCAAATCTAGGTAAATATTTAGAAGTTTTAAATGAAACATGTTATTGGCACACACGCATTTGATTCAAAAAAAACATACTTTGAAGATAATCAGGATTTTTAGTTTTTGTCATTGGATCACTGAAGTGATTATTAAATCCACGAAAACTTTAAGCTATAGGAGCCGATAAACTAGTTCTTATTATGCCACACGAAATGAAAGATTATGCAACTTCGGAAAACAAAAAGTTCTACAGTGAAACTAGTAATACAAAATTAGATAACTTGCATGCATTGGAAAGCATTTACAATTACTCTTTTGTTATCACTTAGAGATTCATGATCTGTTACTATCTTGGCACTTTTTAAGTAAAAGGTATCTACTGTGCTAATTTTATTTTTTCCTTTAAATAAAACTAATTTCTTCTCACACTCATCTTTTGATTCATAGGAGTATGCAAGATCTAATTCAGTTTTTACAAATTTATTTCCCAAATTTAATCCTGAGAACACAATTTCTCCTTCGGGTAGCGCAACAATGATCTGATAGAATACGATTATCCATTTCATTTTTTATTATTATTCCTTTTGATTTTTGAAATAACATTTTCAAGCTCTGGCATAGCAATTAATTCATCTTGATCATCACCTGATGAATGGACAACTATCCATATACACTTTTTATCACTACGATTATAGGGTGTATGAGGCACATTACCTGGAATAAATATCTGTTCTCCCTCTTTAACCACAGTTTCGTTTTCTAAATTTTCTCCGTGAAAAACTGAACACTCGCCCTCAAGTAAGTAGGCAATGGTTTCAATATCCTTATGGAAATGAGGCACAGGATGCACCCCCGAAGGCATAGGTAATATATTCATGCAAATTTTTTCGGATCCAGCAGTTTTTCTTGACGCGCCTGATCCGTACGCCACGCCTTGTGCGCCAAAATAAGTTTTACCAGGTTTTACCAGCCTTACTTTATCATCAATCATTTTTTCACCCTTTCAATTGCACTTCTAATAATATTCGAAACTATGTTACTTATTAATTTTCCCTTACCAATCTTAATATTCTAGCGATTTCAATTGCCATTTCTTTTTGTCCAAAAAAAGGAGCCTCTTCACAGGCTTTTGCTAAAAATTCGACGTCTTTTGTAGCATTATATTTTTTCCAAATTTCACTCATTAATTTTTCTTTATCTACTTTCTCCATCTTTCATCCTCTCAAAAAAAAATTCTATTAATAAGGTAATTGGTGGGGATTCGATCCAACTAGGAAGATATCCTATTTTCATCAGCACTCATACAAACAAAAAAAGATTACAAAATTTTTTATCGTTTTTTTTTGCTCTTCCAAGTACCACCATATTGGTAATTCGTTTGATATTTTTTTTTGATGAAGGCTAAACAATTTTTGCAAAGGAATATCCAAGTCCTCTCTGCACCGTACCTACATCGATATAGGACATCATTATGTTCTTTACACTTGAAACAACTTTTTGTTCTTTTTCTCATTCACCAAAGATATCAAAAAAGATCAGTAATTACAGAAACCAAATCTGCAGAAGAACTGGAAAACAAACTCAATACAATTACTGATACTTATTTATAAATATTTTCTAACTTTGCATTTTTTGTGAATCTGAACGGCTCTGTGTCTTTTTTGTATCTTCGTAACAAATACTTTCAATTAAATAGAGGAATTATCGGAAATCTGACACAAATGTGACCCGTGTCTTGACACGTTTCGCTCAAACATAATTTATTTTTTAACTTTTCAAAAAAAAGGTGGGTTATGCCCAGTTCTGCCCGACTTATATATCTTGAATAGTTTGTTTTTCTTTTAAGTTGTCAATCCTTCTGGGGCACCCTATTCACCATCGTTCTCCAAATCTTTCCATCTCTTATTAATGATGAAACAGTTGAACGATACTTGGTACCACCAATATGTGTTGTACCTTTCCAAACTAGTATTGTTTCGTTTTCTAATAACAACTCTCTGTCAGACGCTTCATATGTACCACTATTAAACTGTGTTTTTAGTTCCATTATCCACTCTTCGCGATTTCCCAATCCATAATCAGTTATAAACATATAATCATGATGAACGGACTCTATTGCCTTCTCTAGGTTTTGTTCCTCTACCCACTCATTTAAAATTTCCCACTGACTTCTCATATCAGCCTACATGCCTACGTTACAGTACTCTTTTATCATATCTACAAACTGATTATACCTACCAAGAATATGAACAATGAATGATTTAACTTTATCTGACAATAATCCCATTTTGCTACTACCTTCTTACTGACTCAATTAAATCACCATCAAATACGAGCATATCATGAATATCAAATGCAAATTTTTCTCTCCATTGATTTGCTTTGATACTAATTGTCTCAAAGTTTTCTTTTGTATCCACGATAGCAAAAGTTAATACGGATACAGGTGTAGCTCTTACCCAATGGATTTCTTTAATTCCTTCTACTTCAAACTTTAAAGATTTAATAAAATCTCTGTGACTAGATATATATTTTTCACATTCTGTTTGTGACTTAAAGTTAAAAATATTCGTTACCGTAATACTCAGCTTTGCCCCCTAAGCTAGTTTCTAAATGAATCTATTAATTCACCATCAAATACTAGAGTATCATGAATACCAAAGTCGTGCTGTTCTCTCCACTTATTTGCTATTCCTTTTATAACATCCGCATGCTCCTTTGATTTTAAAATAGAAAAAATCAACAACGATTCTGGAGTCGCACGTACCCAATGTATCTCTTGTATCCCTTCAACTTCGATTGCTTGCATAAATTCTTTGTGGCTTGCAATGTACTTGTCACATTCTGTTTTGGACTTAAAGTTAAAAATATCTGTTCTTGTAATGCTCAATTTATTTTTCGCTTTCTCTTAGGCACTCTATCGCATCCTCAAGTCTATCATCACCCCAAAAAATCTCATTTTCTACAGTAAATGATGGAGCTCCAAAAATCCCCTTAGTTAAAGCTTCCTTTGTATTAGCATTATATTCATTCGCAATCACTTGTTGTTGCGATTTTTCTAAGACTTGCACCAAGTTTTTTTCGAGGTTTTTAAATGTCTCTTCCAAATTCCGTTCAGAGCCAGCTTCCTTACCTTCTAAAAACCATACCTTATATGTTTCTCTGAAATATTCTAAATACCAACCTTCTTTATTCGCTACCAAACCAATTTTATTAGCTAAATCGAATTCTTGTAATGGGTATGGAACTGGTGTTTTAGGTACTGGTAAACCATATTTCTTTGCTCGCCTTTCAATATCCCGCCACATGTATCTTGTTTTTTCCTCCTTTTCTGGAGGAAAGGGAATATTATTTTGGGCTTTCATTATATTTCTTATACTAAAAGGCTTAATAAGAAGTTTTAAGTTCTTAGTTTTTCTTACCTCCTCTAGTCTTAACGCCGTAAGATAAGTGTATGTGCTTCCAATAGATAGCCAAGCGGTTAATGTTCTTGAAAATTTACTATCCACTTCACTCAATATATCCCCTGTTGTAATTTGATGGATAAGTCTTTCTAACCCACTCACAAATTTTTGTATGATTGTCTACATTTTTGAAGATTTTCGTTATTTTTGGATAATTCACAAAATACGGCTGAGGTATTCCTGCAACCAAGTCTGAGGCAAGCCAACCAATACCTCTCCATATAGCAATATCTGCAATAGTCATTTCTTTTCCCACTATCCAAGTTTGATTTACAGAAATATTATCCTCTAACATATCCAGTTTTCTTTTTAATTCTCCTTCAGCTAATATCTTACGATGCTGAATTTTTTCATCTTCTGTTAACGGACTGTTCGATGGTATGTAAACCAAGTTAGTTAAATCAGTAACGAAATCGATGAATTGATCAATTAAAGCACAGCTAATACTGTCCTCTGATGGGTATAGCCCAGATAATTTTCCGCAAAATCTTGCAATTGCTCCAGTCTGAGCAATCGGCACACCATCTACAACTAGGCACGGTATTTGATGGAAAGGCAGCTTTGTACCATCTTTTAAAAAGCCGGTTTCTTTAGCAGAACGAAACTCCTCGAGAGGAATTCGTTTGTCATTAAAACTGATACCACCGATAAACAAAGGTATTCTTGCTAACTCTATTCTCCAAAAAGGATTATCCAAATATATCAGAGTTACATTCATTCCATACTCCAACGATTAGTCCTAAATACGAACCTAAACAACTTTACCTTAAAATCATTAAGTGACAAACTTAAATAAAAAAAGGAACAAAAAATGGATAAGAACCTAAGAGTACAAGTGCTTGAGACTTATAACCGCTATGTGAATGCAATTGTTGAAGCCGATATGGAAACCATTAACAACTGTGTCGCTTATCCTTTGGCATATGTTGGAGAAGATTCAGTGACAATGTTAGATAAATTTCCAATTGATCCAAGAGAGTGGAAAGAGAAAACTGGATGGGCAACAAGCAATGCTTTTGAAATAGATGTTGTCGCTGTTTCCGAGAAGAAAGCTCATATTCTTATGCGTAACTGTAGAAGACTAAGAGACGATGGTACTCTTATTGAGGAAGCTACTGGATTTTACGCTTTTAAAAATACAAAAGAAGGTTGGAAGATGTATGCTTTCTCAGATATTATCTTCCCAGCTTAAAAAGAAATGTGTTGTGAGATTATGGAGAATGGTTAACGTTTTAACTCCACAACGTTTCACAGTAATAATATTTTCAGAAATGTGCTTTAGATATCTCTGAATAGCAGTACGAACATACGTTATATTGACTTCGACATTGTTTTTAAATTTACCAGTATTTTCAATGAACTCTTGTTCAGCTTTTCGTTTTGCTAGTTCGAAGTTAGTTTCTTTAGTACTTCTTCTAACATAGCCTTTCATACCTTCTATCTTTGCTCTGTAGTGCCATGTAACTGCGTCTAAATCAGGACGTTTGTAGAGTATAAGATTACCCCCAAACCCCTCTATTTCTGTCTTATCTAAGTATTTTGTAGCTTCTTCAACCATCGCATTTTTTGTGAATCTGTAAAGATAACGTGCATCCAAAAAAAAGCACTTAAAAACGACTAAGTGATTGTTTTATAACGATTTTATTAAAAACTGTAGCGTGAAAAAATCAGCGCTTAGAAAACTGAAAAGATCTTCTAGCTTTGGGCTTCCCATATTTTTTACGCTCAACAACTCTACTGTCTCTGGTTAGGAATCCTGCGGCCTTTAAAGCTCCCCGTAATTCTCCATCAAACATAGTGAGAGCTTTTGATAATCCGTGTCTCACAGCGCCTGCTTGCCCAGAAAGACCTCCACCTTTTACGGTAGCCATTACATCAAATTGGTTTTCTACACTAGTAACCGAAAATGCTTGTTGAATAATCATTTGCAAGGTTGGGCGAGCAAAATATTCATTAACAGGTTTTTTATTAACCGTTATTTTACCGCTACCTTTTTTTATCCATACTCTAGCTACAGCATCTTTCCTTTTCCCAGTGGAATAAGCTCTCCCCAGGCTATCAAGTTTTGGCTCTTCATTATTTTCACTAGCTGCCTTACTTACTACTTCCTCAGCTTCAGCCATTATCTAACTCTCCTAGTATTTTTTTCATTAATATCCTTTATCTTAAATATCTCTGGGCCTTGACCTTCGTGTGGATGGCTTTCCCCCTTATAAATTCTCAAATTTGTCATTTGCTTTCTTGATAATGGACCACCCGGCAGCATGCGTTTTACCGCTTTTTCAATAATTCTTTCGGGAAACTTACCGTCTAACATATCACTAGCTACTCTAGATTTAATTCCGCCTGGATAACCTGTGTGCCAGTAATACATTTTAGTATCTCTTTTATTTCCAGTTAAATGTACCTTCTCAGCGTTTATTACTATGACGTTATCACCCATATCCATGTGAGGGGTGTATGTAGGCTTTTCTTTTCCTCTAAGGATAGTAGCGATCTTAGCGGCCAAGCGTCCCAAAACTACGCCATTAGCATCTATTAAAATCCACTTTTTCTGTATCTCAGACGGCTTAATTGAAAAGGTTTTCATAAAAATATCCCAAAATCGTATAATCTTTTAACCGATTAAATTTCTAGGTCAATAGCAAAGTGCCATGTTTATCTTTATTTTTAGCAAAATCACTTTTTCATAGGTCTAGCATAAGTCATCATTGCCTGTGCAACACTATTTTTTGCGGTTTCGGAATATATTGTCACTTCTCCTACTACTAACTTTTGTCCAAATTTCAAAATAGTGGCTTTAGCAAACAAATCGCTAACGCTGGGTCTTTTAAAAAAGTTCATTGAACAATTTACTGTGACTGACATAGGATCAGGATCTTTGAAAAGAACCGCCGCATAAAATGCACAATCTGCTATTTCAAACATAACTGGTCCCGAGATAGTGTTTCCTGGTCTTAAATCTTGTTCTTCGGGACTTAACTTCACAAGTGAGTGTCCATCATCTATTTCCAAAAACTCAAATCTTGAGGCTTTTTGAAAAAAAACTTTGTCAAAATATGCTGTTAAATCTTCAACGCTTTTCATTTTGGTTCACATTATTGATTATTTCATATATCATACTCATATAAATATGCAAAAACACCCAAGTAAGATAGCGGAAAATAAAAAATGGATAAAATTTTATTAAGATCAGACCAGAATGAAATAGCAATTTTGACATTAAATTCGCCGAAAAACTTAAATGCTCTTTCAGAGGCGATGCTAGAGGCCCTAAAGTTAAACTTGGAAGAAATTGGAAAATCTAAAAAGATTAAGTCAGTAATTATTAAAGCATCAGGAAGAGCTTTCTGTCCAGGTCATGACCTCAAGGAAATGCAGGAAAAAAGAGATCTTGAAAACGATGGTGGAAAAGCTTACTTTGAAAAATTATTGTCAAAATGTACTCATGTTATGAAGCTTATTCGAGAGTTACCGCAGCCCGTAATAGCCGAGGTACAGGGAGTAGCTGCGGCTGCGGGTTGTCAATTAGTAGCGACATGTGATATTGCCGTTGCATCAGAAGAAGCATCGTTTGGTGTAAATGGAGTGGATATTGGGCTTTTCTGCTCAACTCCGATGGTCGCTCTTTCTAGAAATATCACTAGAAAGAAAGCATTCGAAATGCTTACTACCGGAGATTTCTTGGATCCGTTCCAAGCAGAAGAATTAGGACTAATTAACAAGGTGGCTAACAGTAAAGATCTGGGTGATTATTCCCTAGAAATAGCCGAAAAGATCGCATCAAAACTCTCACTAGCCGTCAAGATTGGGAAAAAGGCATTCTACAAACAAGCTGAAATGGAAATAGACCGTGCCTATTCCTATGCATCAAGTGTTATAGTCGAGAATTTGCTGTTTAAAGAAACCAATCAGGGAATGAACGACTTCCTTAATAAAAAGAATTGATTGAACCCATATAAAAATATTGTGGACTAAATTTTTTGACTTACGGGATAGTAGGTTTTAAAGAATAAGTTAACATAAGCAAGAATAAACAAAATAGCGGCGAATTGATGTAAACTGGCAAGCGAAAGAGGTGCACTGTACAAAACGGTAATAATACCTAAAAGCATCTGAACCACGACGATTATCATTAAGTAATTAGCGGCTACTCTTATTTTTAAATAAGGGTTTCTTCTATTAGTCCACCAAATGATACTTACCGCAATAAAGAGTAAATAAGCAGTTAATCTATGATTAAACTGAACAAGACCGGAGTTTTCAAAAAAATTCGTTATAAAAGGCTCATACTCGAACAAATCGTCAGGTATCCAGTTTCCATTCATTAAAGGCCAATCATTGTACGATCTCCCTGCATCGATACCTGCTACTAGTGCTCCCAGAGCAAGCTGAACATAACAAAGCACACCAAGTCCAGCTAAAATATTCACGGAAAATTTATTCCGGTATCTCCTAGACTCAAATATCTTTGCTGAGTTTTCAGAATGAAACAAAATAGCCCAAAATATCAGAGCAAGGATAACAAACGCCATAGTTAAGTGGATAGCCAGTCTATATGAAAAAACATCTACTACTTGTCCATCTAAACCAGAAGATACCATCCACCATCCCAAAAATGCCTGCAAAGCGCCAATTAACCCAATGCCAAAGAAATAAAAGGTCCATCTCTCGGGAATTTGCTTTGTAATCCATAATATGAGAAAGCCCAAAAACCAAACGAGACCTATGAACCTAGCTAACTGTCTATGCCCCCACTCCCACCAATAGATAAATTTAAACTCATCCATAGTTATAGCAAAATTTACTAATTTAAATTCTGGAATGCTTTTGTACTTTTCAAACTCAACAATCCATCCCTCAGAACTAAAAGGGGGGATCATGCCTGTTATAGGTTTCCACTCGACTATAGATAGACCAGAATCTGTTAAACGAGTCCAGCCACCGACTAATATAAGGCTTATTAGAGATACCAATAATGTCCAAAGCCAGATTTTTAGCAAGGACGATTGCTCAACTGATGAGGTTTCTATCGAACTAGCTTGGGTGCTATCTGATCTTTCGTCTACATCCTCAAATAGTTTTCTATTTTTAGTCATAAATCAAATTCTAATTTTTGTTCTGCATATAAATTAGAGCAAAAAGACAGAAAAGAAAATAACTCAATGAAAACTACTTCTTTTTGATAAGAGCCTTTAAAACACCATGAAAGATCTTCACGTCCTCTTTACTCAATTCAAGGCCATAAATCAATTTTCTTAACCTCGTCTTCATACGTTTCTTTTTGCCTTCAGGATAAAAAAATTTTTTCTTATCTAATTCGTTTTCTAATCTCATTGCAAAAGCCTGCATTTCTTCATAGTTAGCTTTAGTTATTGGCACATCAATCTGAGAAGATTCTTTATTTTTTTCAAGAGAAAAAACATTTAACTGATAGGATATCAACAAAACACTCTGAGCAAGGTTTAGAGAACTAAACATAGGGTTGGATGGTATTCTAATAAGTCTTTTAGCCAAAAATAAATCTTCGTTAGATAGGCCTGCTCTTTCACCACCAAACAAAATGCCTACTTTAACTCCACTGATGCAGCTTTGAAAAATAGTATCGCATCCCATTATTGGGTCTACGACATCCTTGTACTTATATCTATCACGGGCACTGGTAGCTAAAACTTCATTTAGATCCTTACAGGCATCCGCTACATTTTTAAAAACTTGAGCCTGATCTAGAACCCTACCTGCACCTGCAGCCATAGCTAAGGCTCTGTCAGAAAGATGATTTTCTCTAGGACTTACTAGCCTCAAATTCAAGAACCCAAAATTTAGCATTGCCCTTGCCGCTGCACCAATATTTTCAGCCATTTGAGGATTTACCAGTATGAAAACTGGGTTCAGCTTTTGCATTGAATTCTCCACATTTAAAACTAACGAATTTTTCTTATACATAGAAGAAAAAACAGTTGAACACTGATTAAGATTCCCATAAATGTTAATTATGAATAATTTTAAATTTTTCAATTAAAAGAGTAAATGAATGTCTAAAATCAAAGTGGAAAACACCGTTGTCGAAATGGATGGCGACGAAATGACCAGAATTATATGGGGTTTTATTAAAAATAAGTTAATACTTCCGTACCTAGACATTCCCTTAGAATATTATGACCTTGGTATAGAGGAAAGAGATCGCACCGATGATAATGTTACAATTCAAGCAGCCCAGGCAACACTTAAGCACGGAGTTGCTGTAAAATGCGCTACAATTACACCAGACGAAGCAAGAGTTGAAGAGTTTAATTTAAAGAAGATGTGGAAATCTCCTAATGGAACTATCAGAAATATTTTAGGGGGTGTAGTCTTCAGAGCACCAATAATTTGTAACAATGTACCCCGCTTAGTACCCGGTTGGACAAAGCCAATAATTGTTGGCAGACATGCCTACGGTGACCAGTACAGAGCAACGGATTTTAAATTTCCTGGGAAAGGAAAATTAATCATGAAGTTCGTTGGCGAAGATGGAAAAGAAATTGAGCACGAAGTGTTCGATTCGCCATCATCTGGAATAGCGATGGGAATGTATAACTTGGACCAGTCCATTATTGATTTTGCTAGAGCTTCAATGAACTATGGCCTGAAAATGAATTGGGATGTTTATCTTTCAACCAAAAATACAATTATGAAAACGTACGATGGAAGGTTTAAAGATCTCTTTCAAGAAATTTACGAGAAAGAATTTGAGGCTCAATTTAAAAAAGCTGGGATAATTTATGAGCATAGATTAATTGACGATATGGTTGCATGCGCTCTAAAATGGTCCGGTGGTTTTGTATGGGCTTGCAAAAACTATGATGGCGATGTGCAGTCTGATACCGTTGCACAGGGTTTTGGATCTCTTGGTCTTATGACAAGCCAATTAATGACACCCGATGGAGGAATAGTAGAAGCAGAGGCAGCTCATGGAACTGTTACAAGACACTTTAGAGCGCATCAAAGAGGAGAAGCCACATCAACCAACTCCATAGCGTCTATATACGCTTGGACCGGTGGCCTTAAGCACAGAGCAAAGCTTGACGAAAACTCACAATTAGCTACTTTTGCAAAAACTCTAGAAGAAGTGGTAATTGAGACAGTTGAAAAGGGAGATATGACTAAGGATCTTGCTATCCTTGTTGGTGAAGACCAAAAGTGGTTATCAACAGAAGGTTTTCTCGAGAAAGTTAACTCAAATCTAGAAAATAAATTATCTGAAATAAAACTCTAATCGTTAGATAGGCTACTTTCTAAATATGATTTCAAGTGCAACAAAGCTTGATCAGCCTGATCAGGAAGAGTACCTCCGCCTTGCGCAAAATCAGGTCTGCCTCCGCCACCCTTACCTCCTGTTTTCGTGGATAGAATTTTAACTAGATCAACTGCTGAGATCCTTTCAACTAGAGTATCAGAAATACCTACTGCTATCTGTACCTTGGTGCCAACTTTTGATAAAAGTACGGCAATTACATTTTTATTTTGTTTCTTAATATTATCTACAAACGTCCTTAAGTCCTTGCTAGGTATGTCATTAACAACCTTTCCTGAAAAAATTATATTTTTTCCAATCTTTTCAAGGTTTTGATTATCTTGTTCCCCCTCGCCACTAATCAGAGCTCTATTTAGCTCAGCATTTTTTTGTTCCAGTCTTTTTTTCTCTTCCAAAAGACTATTGACTCTTTCAACTAAATTTTCTGTGCTAACATTTAAGAGAGACGAAACTCTGTTATTCACAACTTGAATATTTTCGATAAAGTCTACAACTTTTTTTCCTGTAACCGCTTCCAGCCTACGTACTCCGGATGACGAAGCACTCTCTCCTATAATTTTCAAAAATCCAATATCACCAGTTGAGTCAACATGAGTGCCACCACATAATTCTATTGAGAAATGACTTTCATCTTCTGGCGACATTTTAACAACTCTTACATCTTCACCATACTTTTCACCAAATAAAGCCCTAGCTCCTTGTTTTTTTGCCCTATCTAATTGCATTATTTCAGTAATAACTGGCGTATTTTCCCTAATGTGCTTATTAACCAACTGCTCGACTAGAAAGATCTGTTCCTCTGTAACAGGTTTATCATGACTAAAGTCGAACCTAAGCCGATCAGCATTATTAAGGGAGCCTCTCTGAGCAACATGTTCTCCTACTATTCTTCTAAGCGCTTCATGAACCAAGTGGGTTCCAGAGTGATTTCTTTTAATATCAAACCTTAGATCTATATTTATAAGCTGTTCTAAATTATTACCTACCTCAAAATAACCCTTTTGTACCTTAACAAAATGTACAAAAATTTGCCCCACCCTCTTTGTATCTGTCACGTTACCTAATCCGCTAATACCTCTTATTTGTCCTTGATCTCCTACCTGACCTCCAGACTCCCCATAAAAGCAAGTCTGATTCATAACTATAACGCCAACTTCATCTTGAGATAATTTTTCTATATATTTTCCATCTTTAATAATCTTGGTAACCAGGCCCTGACTTCTCTCCCTTTCATAACCTAGAAATTCCGTAGCATCTTCTTTCGATCTTAAATCAGCCCATATTTTTTCCTCCGACTCATCTCCCGATCCAATCCAAGATGCACGAGCCTTATCACGCTGCTCTTTCATCCTCGTGTCAAATGTTTCTATATCTACTCTTTTATTACTTTCTCTTAAAACATCTTCTGTTAAGTCTAATGGAAAACCATAAGTATCGTATAATTTGAAAGCTACCTCGCCAGAAAAAAGTTTTTTATCGTCAAGGATAGCCAGCTCCTCATTTAATAATTTCAAGCCCCTAACCAAAGTAAGTTTGAAACGTGTCTCTTCTTCCTTCAGAGCATTTTCGATAAGGCTTTTTCTCTCAATAAGTTCAGGGAAAGCATCGCCCATTTGCTGCAGTAGAGACGGGAAAATTTTATAAAGGTGAGGTTCTTCACAACCCAATAAGTGGCAATGCCTCATGGCTCGTCTCATAATCCTTCTAAGCACGTACCCCCTACCCTCATTAGAGGGCATAACGCCATCAGCAATCAAAAACGACGCAGATCTTAAATGATCCGATATTACCCTGTGATGAATATTTTTATTCCCATACGGATCTGTATTAGAAAAATCAGCAGATTTCTCAATAAGCTTTTTAAACAGGTCAGTATCGTAGTTATCATGCTTTCCTTGTAGAACTGCTGCAATTCTTTCCAAACCCATTCCAGTATCAATAGATGGTTTTGGCAAATCAATCCTTATTCCATCGGGCATTTGCTCATATTGCATAAAAACGAGATTCCAGATTTCTACAAAACGATCACCATCTTCATCAGGAGATCCAGGAGGACCGCCTGAAACAGATGGGCCATGATCATAAAAAATTTCTGAACAAGGACCGCAAGGCCCTACAGGACCCATACTCCAAAAATTATCACTCGTAGAAATTTTTATGATTTTATCATCTGAAAGGTTGGCACATTTTTTCCAAAGATTTATTGCCTCGAGATCCTCATGAAAAACTGTCACCAGTAATTTTTCTTTAGGTAACTTAAATTCTTTTGTTAATAACTGCCATGCCAAACTTATTGCTTCTTCCTTAAAATAATCCCCGAAAGAAAAGTTACCAAGCATTTCGAAAAAAGTATGGTGCCTTGCCGTATAACCAACGTTATCTAAATCATTATGCTTGCCACCTGCACGCACACATTTTTGAGATGTAACCGCTGTCTTAACTTTAGATTTTTCAATACCGGTAAAATAATTCTTGAATTGTACCATTCCCGAATTTGTAAACATCAGAGTTGGATCGTTATCTGGTACGAGTGATGAACTTTTAATTACTTTATGATCATTCGACTTAAAAAAATTAACAAATGTTTCCCTTATATCTTTTAAAAGCATCAGTAATCCAAAGTAGTTTTTTTGCTGATCCTAACATACAGCTTTTTAAAACTTTTTAAACTCTATAATAACAAAATTTACTCGGCTTGATCTTGTGCCTCGTCTACTATTTCGTCATCATTAATACTGTAAGACCTTCTTATCTTTTCTTCTATTTCATTACAGATATTTTCGTTTTCCTTTAGATACATTTTCGCATTTTCTCGACCTTGTCCTATACGTTCATCTCCGTAAGAAAACCAAGCGCCCGATTTTTCAATTATTCCCTCTTTTACGCCAAGATCTATAATTTCGCCTGTCTTTGAAATGCCTTCTCCATACATAATATCAAATTCAACTTGTTTAAAAGGTGGTGCAACTTTATTTTTAACAACCTTTACTCTTGTAGAATTTCCTACGATTTCATCTCTATCTTTTAATGCACCAATTCTACGAATATCCAACCTTACTGAGGAATAGAATTTTAGTGCATTTCCACCTGTTGTTGTTTCTGGACTCCCAAACATTACCCCTATTTTCATTCTGATCTGGTTTATAAAAATTACCATGCAGTTAGATCTACTAATTGATCCAGTAAGCTTACGCATTGCCTGGCTCATCAATCTAGCTTGAGCACCCACTTGGGCATCCCCCATATCCCCTTCCAGTTCTGATCTAGGCGTCAATGCCGCAACACTATCCACTACAACAACCGACACTGCACCAGATCTGACAAGTGTCTCAGTTATTTCTAAAGCTTGTTCACCTGCATCGGGCTGAGAGATAAGCAAGTCATCTAAATTAACACCGAGTTTTTTAGCGTAACTTGGATCAAGAGCGTGCTCTGCATCTACAAATGCACAAATACCACCATTCTTTTGCTCCTGAGCGATCACATGGAGAGCTAAGGTTGTCTTTCCTGAACTTTCTGGCCCATAAACCTCAATAATTCTTCCTTTAGGAAGTCCGCCAATGCCTAAAGCTACGTCTAACCCGATAGAGCCAGTAGATACCGCCTCTATATCCATAACTGGATTGTCTTGACCAAGTTTCATGATTGATCCCTTGCCGAAACTTCTTTCAATTTGAGCTAATGCGGTGTCCAAGGCTTTATCTTTATCCATATTTTTTCTTTCTGAGATATTTATTAAATTTTCCATGTACAGAATCCCTTTTTTTATCATATATAGTCTGGGACAGCTACTTTATTTGTCAAAGTGTTCCCATTTTGTTCTCAATAAACTATCATAAACAAATTTAATATCAACTTTAATTTTTCTTTTGCAATACAGCACAAAAAAAACCATCTCCACTGTCATCAATTGTAATGTTTTTTTTGTTTAAAAGCCTAAAGTGTTTATTATCCGTTAGAAAATTTTCTATAAGTTCCTCATTTTCAATCTTTAAAAGAGAACAAGTTATATAAAAGATATAGCCATTTTTTTTTAAGAGATCTTTAACCTCATCTAAAATTACGGTTTGCCTAGTTAAAATTTCCTTCAAAGACTCGGGGGTAATTCTCCATTTTTGCTGAGGATTTCTTCTCCACGCCCCAGAGCCACTGCAGGGCACGTCAGCTACAATGTAATCAAAGCTACAACGGTAATTTTGTAACTTTTCGACTTCAAGCCTTTTAAATTTTACCCCTGCTCTCTCAGCCCTTAAATAAGCCTCTTTTAACTTTTTTTCATCTATATCATGGATATAAAACTTCCCATTACCTTTTAATGAGCATGCAATGCTTAGTATTTTCCCGCCAGCGCCTGCACAATAATCTAAAACCTTTGTATGCTCATCCAATGGCAAGTCTTCGATTATTTTCTGCGAGTGAAGGTCTTGCACCTCAAAACATCCATCTTTGAAAGCTTGTATTTGCGTAAGACGGCGGGGATTGCCAATAATATCTATTCCATATCTTACTATTTTAGACTTTTTTCCTTCTATCCCTTCCAAGGATAGACACTCTAAAATTGACGAAATGTCTGACTTAAGAGGATTAACACGTATAGAAATTGGAGCTCGCTTTTCTAATAAACGCATAGCATTTTTGAACTCTCTTCCAAGAGACCTCTTAAATTCAGCTGTCAAAAAATCAGGAATGTTATCGGTAATTCCAAAACATCCATTAATATTTTCTTTTGATATTTTTGAAAACTCTTTTTCAAAAATAGAGAGTTTCTCAGGACCATATTTTTGCCCAGTGAAGATATCATTTAAATTTAGCGCATAGAAAACTGAATGAAGAAAAACAAGAGCTCTACCATTTATCGGTTGTTTTTCTTTTTCTAAAACAGATGTAAATGTTTTTTTCACCCTCAAAATATCAAAAACTATATTTCGTATAGACTCTCGATCACTAGATCCTGCATATCGATTATTTTTTGTCCAGTTAAAGAGGATTGAGTTTAGATTTTTACCATCTAAAAAGTCATCTAAGATAGAAATAGCAGCATTAGCTTGAGAATCCTTTCTCATTTCAGCTTGAAAAGTAGTTTGGGGCTTGTCTCGTTATGCTCACGTCATGAACATGACTTTCTCGAAGCCCAGCATTTGTTATCTTAACAAATGAACAATTTTTTCTCATAGAGTCGATTGTTTGATTTCCAGTATAACCCATTGCAGCTTTAAGACCACCAAGAAGCTGATGTAGAACCTTTCCCACTGGCCCCTTATAAGGGACATGACCCTCTATTCCTTCCGGAATGAGTTTGTCGGCTTCAACCTCCTTTTGAAAGTATCGATCGGCTGATCCTCTTGCCATAGCTCCGACGGAGCCCATGCCACGATAGTTTTTGACGCTTCTTCCTTGGTAGTATAATACTTCTCCAGGTGCTTCATCAGTTCCAGCTAATAGTGACCCCACCATTACACATGAAGCACCCGCAGCTATAGCCTTAGCAAAATCACCTGAATACTTAATTCCACCATCAGCTATTATAACCTTGCCATGCTTCTCAGCTTCTTCGGCACACTCTAAGAGAGCAGTAAATTGGGGAACTCCTACACCCGCTACTATTCTAGTTGTACAGATTGAACCAGGACCAATGCCAACCTTTACTGCGTTAGCCCCTGCTTTAATAAGCGCTCTTGTTGCTTCCTTAGTTGCAACATTTCCTGCTACAATATCAATATCTGGAAATCTGTTTTTAAGCTCCTCTACTGATTTCAGTACATGAGAAGAATGTCCATGAGCAGTATCAATTACGATCAAGTCTGCCCCAGCCTCAACTAAAGCTATTGACCGCTGAAGTCCCTTCTGACCAACTGTGGAAGCCGCTCCAACCCTTAGCCTACCTAGTGAGTCCTTAGTTGCGAGAGGATTTAAGACAGAATTCTCAAGATCTTTAACAGTCATCAAGCCGACCAATTCATTATGTTTATTTATGATTAAAAGTTTTTCTATTCTCCGTTCAGACAAAATTGATCGTGCTTTTTCATTACTCACAGGCTCATTGACGATTGCCAAATTAGTATCAGTCATCATTTCACTAACCGGGGTTTCTAAATTTTCCACAAACCTCATATCCCTATTCGTTAGAATACCTTTTAAGATGTTCTTTTCATTCACTACTGGAAAACCAGTGATGTTCAATTTTTTTTGTAGATCCTTAGCATCACTTAACTTCTGATTTTCTCTTAACGTTATGGGATTATAGACAATAGCACTTTCAAATCTCTTAACGTCATTAACGCAAGCAACCTGTTCTTTTATCTTTAAATTCCTATGAATAACTCCTATTCCCCCATATTGAGCCATAGCGATTGCCATTCTTGATTCAGTTACAGTATCCATAGCTGATGACATAATTGGGCTATTAAGAGAGATGCTACTTGTTATTAGGGTCTGAGTATCTGTCTCATTTGGCAAAATATTTGACTTATTAGGTACTAACAAGATGTCATCGAACGTCAAAGCCTCCTTAATTTGCATTTCATTTATCCTTATTATTTATATCCAATAGCGACTAAGTATCTTTCTGATGAGTCAGATCTACTGGCTTTGGGCTTAAAATTAATTACTTTTTCAAATTTTTTGTTAACCAGTCTTTGAATCTCTGGGCCTGGACCAGCATCTAATACCTTCGCTACAAAACACCCATCTTGTTTCAAATATTTTATAGCAAAGTCTGACGCGGCCTCAACAAGTGCCATAATCTGAAGGTTGTCGGTTTTTTTATGACCTGTAGAATTTGGAGCCATATCAGAGAGGATAACATTAAACTTTGTATCTAAGGAATTTTCAAACTCCAAAAATTGCGTTTCATCCAAAAAATCTATTTCAACAAATTTAACCCCCACTATTGGCTCACATGACTTTAGGTCCAGTCCAACAACCAGCTCTTCAGAGAGTTTCACTCCTACCTTTTGAGCAGCAACTTGACACCACCCACCTGGAGCGCACCCCAAATCTAAAACCTTATGTCCTTTTTTAAGCAAATTAAATTTATTATTAATTTCTATTAATTTAAAGGCTGAACGAGACCTAAATCCTTGAAGTTTTGCCTCTTTTACAAAAGGATCGTTAAGTTGTCTCTGAAGCCACCTTGTAGAGGAAATGGATCTTCCTTTAGCAGACTTTACTTTTACCTTCAAATTTCTCATAATTCTTTAAAAACAAGTGGAAAAAAATAAACTTTTATAGCAACATGTAGTTGCTTATATGATTAGGCAACTTATAACTCAATAAAAACTTTTTACAGGAATAAAAATAGATGCCTTCTCAGCAAGTTGTTTATATTTTTTGGAGAGATATTCCTGCTCAATTTATTGTAGGCAAAGGGCGTAAAGCAAAAAAAGTAAAACTGCCTGATCGCTTCGAAAAAGCCATCGATAAATGCGCTATGAAACTAAATTTTACTGATACAGATTCTTACTTAAAGGAATGGAGAAAAACGACTCCCATTTTATGTGAAGGATCTTTGGAAGATATAATTAGCAAAGAGAATAAAAGATTTGAAGTTGACTATGATAACAAGAAATTAAATGATCTTATTGAAAATGGGGGATTATCTTAGTGGATACAAAAACTTTAACAAATGACCCCACGACTTTTTCAATAGAGGTTATGCCTAGAACAGCAAAGAAGGTTGATGACTTCCGAAGAATACTGCCAAAGAAAACAACAGTTTATGTGGCGCATTTAGAAGACACACCGGTTGAAGAAATGTTTTTTACCTGTAAAAGATTAATATCTGAGGGAATGGCCCCAATGCCTCATATCCCAGCAAGAATTATCCGTAACACAGATGAACTTGAAGATTGGGTTAAAGAGTATTCGTCTTTAGGCGTTAATCAAAGTTTATTGCTCGCAGGAAATGGGAAAAACCCAAAAGGAGAGCTATTTAATTCCATTCAAATGTTAGAAACTGGGATCTTTGAAAAACATGCATTTAAAAAAATTCAAATCGCAGGCCATCCAGAAGGGAATAAAGACATTGATAAAGATGGGTCTCTAGAAAGGACTATAAATGCTCTCAAGATAAAACAAAAGTTTGCAAAAAAAACAAAATTGCAAATTGGAATTACTACCCAGTTTTGTTTCGATCTTCGACCTGTAGTGGAATGGTTAGGAGTATTGGAAAGCGAACAAATTAATTTACCAATAAGCCTAGGCTTGGCAGGGCCAACAAGACTACAAACTTTGATAAAGTACGCTATTATGTGTGGAGTTGGACCGTCTATATCAGTCTTAAAAAAGAGAGCTAAGGATTTAACCAAACTACTATTACCTTTTGAACCAACAGAGATGGTTAATGCTTTAAATTCAAATAAAAAAAACAAGCTTTTTAAAAATGTACAATCTCTTCATTTTTTCCCTTTAGGAGGAATAGAAGCTAGCGCAACTTTTGCAAGAAATATAGACACACCAGTATAGGAGGGAAAATGAGCGTTACAATAATAGAGTCATTATCCAAAACAGTAAAAATTGGCTTTGATGAACCTTTTTGTATCATCGGAGAAAGAATAAATCCTACGGGAAGAAAAAAGCTTTCACTGGAGTTGCAAAACGAGGATTTTTCAACTGTAGAAAAGGATGCACTCAATCAAGTCAAGTGTGGTGCTCATATCCTCGATGTAAATGCTGGTGTTGTTTATAATGATAACCCTGACCCTAATATCACAGAACCACCTTTAATCAAAAAATTAATTATCTTAGTTCAAAACTTGACTGACGTTCCAATTTGTATAGATAGCTCTGTACCTGCCGCCTTGGAAGCAGGTCTCGAGGCAGCAAAGGGACGTCCTCTTCTTAATTCCGTTACAGGCGAAGAAGAGAGACTGGAAACAATTCTTCCACTAGTCAAAAAGTATAATGTACCCGTTGTTGCGATATCCAACGATGATACAGGAATATCTGAAAATCCAGAAGTACGTTTTCAAGTAGCAAAAAAAATAATTAATAGAGCCGCTGATTACGGAATACCTAAGAGTGATATTGTTGTAGACCCTTTAGTTATGCCCATTGGTGCTATGGCAACTGCTGGTTTGCAAGTTTTTGACTTAGTTAAGAAACTTCGTGAAATTGGAGTTAATTCAACTTGTGGAGCATCTAATATTTCATTTGGACTACCTAATAGACATGGAATTAATGCTTCATATCTTTCGATGGCCATTTGCTCTGGCCTGACAAGCGCAATAATGAATCCCACTAATGAGAATGAAATTAACGCTATAAGGTCAGCAGACTTTTTAATGAACCATGATCCTAATGGGGCAAACTGGATCAGAACTAATAGAGTTGTAGAAGAAAGGGGCGTTAGCGTGAGAACTTCAAGAAGACGTCGACAAAGATTATAAGATTTTTAAATGGAAAACAGAAATTCTTCAGCGACCATTGTATTTACACCCTCAGGAATAAGGGGACGCGTAAAAAAAGGAACGACTATACTTGAGGCTGCCCAAAAATTCTCTGTAGACTTAAATAGCATTTGTGGTGCGCGGGGCAGGTGCTCAAAATGTCAGGTAGAGCTGACTTTTGGAGAATTTAACAAATTAAATATTCGTTCGAAAGAAACAAGCGTGTCAGAAAGAAATGAAACTGAGCTTATCTATAGAACTAAATTTCATTTATCTGAGGAGAGAAGGCTTGGATGCCAAACAAAAATTCTTGGTGATTTAGTGGTAGATGTTCCTGAGGATAGTCAAATTCATAAACAGATTATAAAAAAAGAAACCAATTTGCGCGATTTCTCTCTTAATACATCGGTAAAAGCCTTTTATGTTCAGGTTTCTGAGCCACAACTTGACTCTCTTGAGAGCGACTTTGAACGCCTAAAAATTAGTTTGAAGGATGATTGGAATATTCAAGGGGTTACATGCAGTGTTCGTGTTCTCAAAGATTTACAGGAGAAATTGAGAAGAGGTAATTGGGGAATTACGGTTTTACTATATTATAAAGAAAACACCGTTCCAGAAATTGTAGACATTCACTCTGGATATTCCGAGATGCCAGCATTTGGGGTAGCAATTGATTTAGGTTCAACCTCAATTGCAGCTACTCTTTGTGATTTAAACTCAGGGAAGATTGTTGGCAGCATGGGTATAATGAATCCACAGATAAGGTATGGTGAAGACGTCATGAGTAGAGTTTCATATTGCATGATGGAGGAAAAAGGTTTAGGCACCTTAAATAATTCAGTCATACAGGGTATAAATGAGCTTACAAGAAAAATCGCAGAAAAACACGGGATCAAACTAGATAGCGTTTTTGAAATTGTTTTTGTTGCTAATCCCATTATGCATCATCTTCTTCTTGGGATTGATCCGAAGGAACTGGGTCAAGCCCCATTCCCTCTGGCGCTTTCAGACAGCCTCACTATCAAATCAAAAGATATAGGTATAATTCTAAATCCAGAAAGCTATGTTTATACAGTGCCATGCATTGGAGGACACGTTGGTGCTGACGCTGCATCTGTTTTGATAGCAGAACAGCCACAAAAGTTAAAAGATACCACTACTCTTTTAATTGACATCGGAACTAACGCCGAAATACTTCTAGCCAAAGGCGAGGAAATTTTTGCTTGTTCTTGCCCAACTGGTCCAGCACTTGAAGGGGCACAGATTTCAGCAGGTCAAAGAGCAGCACCTGGTGCTATTGAACGAGTTCGCATAGATCCAATTACCAAAGAACCACGTTTTAAAGTTATAGGTTGTGAGCAATGGTCTAATGAAGAAGGATTTTCAGAAAACGTATCTGGGGTTGGAGTAACAGGTATTTGTGGATCTGGAATTATAGAAGCAGTCGCAGAAATGCGTTTAGCTGGGCTACTAGATGCTAATGGGTTAATTGGTTCAGCAGCACAAACTGGTTCAAATAGGTGTACTAGTTCTGAAAGAACAAATTCCTATCTCTTACATAGTGATAACAAAGTTTCATTATCTATAACCAACATGGATATCAGAGCAATTCAACTAGCTAAAGCAGCCCTACATGCAAGCTTCAAAATTTTATTGGAAAAAAGCAGAGTTAACAGAATAGATAGTATTTTACTGGCAGGCGCTTTTGGCTCACAGATATCTCCCGAACATGCTTTAATTATTGGTCTAGTACCTGATGCGCAAATCCGCCAAATTGTGGCGAGTGGAAACTCGGCAGGTGCAGGAGCGATCATCGCTCTTTTAGACGTAAGCTCGAGGATAGAAATCTCTTCGCTCGTAAGAAAAGTCCATAAAATTGAAACTGCTGTTGAGCCTAGTTTTCAAAAACACTTTGTTGAAGGCTCTACCTTTCCTGACAACAGCTCTTCCCATCCAGAGCTTTTTAAGATTAAAGAACTACCAAACGTGAACTTTAATCGAAAAAGGCTGCGAAGGCAGCGCTAAGTTGATTCCGTTTTTGTACTAAGCTTTGTTTTTAATAGAGTGACTAATTTATTTTTTATTGAGAAAACTGATGTCCTTCCGATCACCAGCAAGGCTGGGGTGGCTATTAGCGTGAGGAACGTGGCAAAAGTCAGCCCTCCAGCAATTGTACTAGAGAGATCGACCCACCACTGAGAAGAAGGAGCTCCCACAAGTATATCTCGTTCAGAAAATCTTATAGTGAGACTGAAGACCATCGGAACAAGACCTAATATCGTTGTGACAGCTGTTAGAATTACAGGCCTAAACCTTGTAAGTCCTGCAATGTAAGCAGCTTCCCGATGACTATGTCCTTTTCTTCGATATTCATTAAAGGTGTCAATCAAAACAATGTTATTATTTACAACAATACCTGCAAGTGCAATCAGGCCAAGCATGGACATTACAACACCAAAAGGTCTTTCAGTTAAGAAGAGTAACAAGAAAATACCGCCCGTTGATAAAATAATCGCAGACATTGTTACGATAGTTTGCCATGCTGAATTAAACTGGATCATTAAAACAATTGACATTAACACGAGAGAGAAAACTAGGGATTGCCCAAGAAAAGCTTGTGTTTCCTTTATATCTTCATCCTCACCTGCAAAGTTTACGCTCACACTTTTTGGGAAAGTTACATTCTCTATTTCACTCTTAAGTTTTTCAATTAAAAACGGTGCTTGCATTCCTTCCTTTACATTTGCTTCGATAGATCGAAGTCTGTTTCCATCTAAACGAGATATGGTACCTCCTTTTTTTTCTGGCGTAAGTTCAGCAAATACTGACAACGGTACATATCTTCCGCTGGATGTAGGAACTCTTAATTCCTGAAGTCTGTCTAAATTTCGTTCAGACTTTATATATCTCAAAAACACCTCAAGCTCTTCGTCTGTATCGTCCGGTCTATAATCTGAAACTTTTACTCCTTTGGTGAGTAACTTTACCATTGTGCCCAAGCTGGCGACTGTAACACCATGTCGAGCGGCTATTTCTCTATCAATATTTAGATTCCATTCTAAACCTGGAGACGGCAAGTTATCTGAAATATCAATAAAACCATCTATTTTGTTCATTTTCTGTCTAATAAGAAATAACGATTTGTTCAATTGATCAAAGTCTGTGCCTGTTATTTCAATTCTTACTGGCTTCCCCTGACCTCCCGGGCCTTCCTTCTGAGCTACTATATTTATGTTAGCACCTTCTAAAAATTTAACACTCCCTCTCATACTTTCCATTAAATCAGCCGCTGTTTCACGTTCATCCCAATCAGAGAAGATGGTTCGCACCGAACCTACTAGATCTTTAGTCCTCCCGTCAGCTCCCGTTTTTGCAAAATTTATTTCTACGCCATTTAAATTAGAAATCGAAGCCTCTGTATCTTTCACTAAAGAATTTTTTTCCGAAGCAGACAGGTCACCCCTTGAAAGAATTTGAACAACTGCTTGTTCTGGTTCAATATCTGGGAAAAATTGAACTCCTAATTTAGCAGAAAAATATGCCGTGTAAGATCCCACTATCAATAAACCTACCAAAAAAATCGAGAGTATCGGTCGAGTTACTGAGATTTTAAGAATATCTTTATAAAGTTTTGGGGGCGTTGTTTTGGTTCTTTTGTCAGTTGAAATTTTTCCGAGAAAGCTTCCTAATATTGGAATGAATATCAAGGCCATTAAAAGCGATGCTGACAAAACTACAATCATTGTTATTGGCAAAAATTTCATAAATTGACCAACGATACCAGGCCAAACCAATAAAGGGAAAAAAACCATCAAAGTAGTCACTGTAGAAGCTATTATAGGCCACGACATTCTTACAGAACCCTCTAAGTAAGCAGCTCTTCTATCATGGCCCAAAGATATTTTTCGGTCAGCATACTCCGTTGTTACAATAACTCCATCTACCAGAATACCTGCTACTAGTATAAGAGAAAATAAAACGATTATATTCATAGTTACCCCAAAGTAGCTCAAAATGATAAAACCAAGAAGAAAACTGCTCGGTATCGCAAACCCAATTAAAAGAGCATTTTTTATTCCTAAAGCCAGCACTACTATTACTAAGACGATTAAAACAGCGGCGAAAACGTTGTTACCTAAATCATTAAGTAAATTTCTGACTGACTTAGATTCATCAAATAAGTAATCTACATTTATATTTCCTGGAATGTTAGAAACTTCATTAGAGATCACCTTTTTTGAGGCATCAACTACGTCAATTATATTCGATCCTACTCTCTTTTTTATATCTAAAACGACAGCGGGTTTACCATTGACCCTGGACCAACTTTTTTTATCTTCAAAAGTTCTTCTTATAATCGCAATATCACCAAAATTTATGGTTGTGCCGTCCGCAATTTTTATAGGCATAGCAAAAAGTTCATCTAATGTTTCAACAACCCCAGGTACTTTGACAACCAATCTACCATTTTCATTTTCAATAGCACCTGCGGTTACTAATTGATTATTAGCCGCCACCAATCCAATAACGTTTTGTGGGTTTATACCGTAAGATTCTATAGAACTAGCATCAATAAGTATTTCTATGACCTCTTTTCTGTCACCACCGACTTCTACTTCTAGAACACCGGCTACACTTTCAACTTTTTCTTTAATATTATTTGCTATATTAATCAGAGAAGCCTCTGGAACGTTTCCAGACAAAGACACTGACAAGATTGGGAATAGTGCCAAACTAATTTCTGTTACCTTTGGTTCTTCTGCATTTTTTGGCAAATCTTTTTTAGCATCATCGACAGCTTGCCGTACGTCTTCTAGAACAAGATCTATATCCTCTCCTGCATCAAACTCAACCGTTATGGATGTATAACCTTCCGTCGCTGCTGACGTCATTTTTTTGAGGCCTGCAACTGTTTTGAGCTGTTTTTCAAGTGGCTTAGTTAACAACTTTTCTGCATCAGAAGGAGATATACCTTCGTACGCTACACTAACATATGCAACAGGAATTTCTACGTCTGGTGATGCCTCTTTAGGTATAGATAAGAATGCATTGATGCCTGAAAAGAAGATTAATGCTAGAGCCAATATTACGGCACCAGGTCTTTTAAAGCAGCCTTCAATTATAGATTTCATGTTTTTTTCTCAATTAATTTTATACTCTATTTCGTCTCCTGGGCTCACAAAAGCCTGACCATTTGTTAAAACGATATCATCATCTAGTAACCCAGAAACCAAAGCAAAATTACCTGAGGTTCTTACCAACAAAACATCATTCTCAAAAACTATGTTATTTCTTACTGTTTTTACCTTTAAAGACCCATCTTCTCCAATTGCTAAATGCGCAGGAGATATTGAAAAAGCCTGAACCTTCTCGACTAAAATGCCAACCTCTGCACTCATTCCAGCCTTCAAAGACCTGTCTGTATTATTAATTTCAATTTCAACGATAAATGTTCGGGTCGCCTCACTTGCTGAAGACGCTATACGCCTCACCACACCTCTTCTATTTCCGACCCCAGTTACATTGATTACAACTTCATCACTCAGCGATATTTTAGCAACATCTGTTTGAGCCACCGGTGCAAACAACAACATTTTTGAAAGGTCGATTATTTTTCCAATATTTTGATTTTTTTTGACAAATTGACCGGCTTCAACATTCAATAACTCCAGCACTCCATCAATACCCGCAACAACAGTGCTGTTTTTAAGATTATTTCGTAAATTAGCAATATCTGCTTTTGCTCGTGTCAAAGAGGCCTCAGCCCTGACCAAATTCAACTCTGAAGTCATATCTTTCTTCGATAGACTTTCAGTAATTGAGTAATTTTTTTCTTCCAATCGCAAGGCAGCCTCTCCAGCCTCAAGCTGTTCCAGTATCGTTCCCTTATCTATTTCGAGTATGATATCATTTTTTTTTACCAGCTGCCCACGTTGTTTTACTATTTCTTTTACTTCTCCGTCTTTCTTACTTAAAACATCAACGGCAAAAACTGGTTTTAGCACGCCACTAGCTCTCACAACTTTGTAGGTATCGCGGTTTTGTACTTTTTGAGCAGATACTACAAATACCTTTTCAGTATCATCTCGATTTATTGCCTCAGTTTTTTCTTTATTCTCAACAAATAAACCAGGAAGCATCCAAATAGCGACTATTAGAATAATAAATCCCGCTACGGCTTTTCTGGACAAAAACATTGATAATAATCTATCTTTTTGTTTTAGCGGTTTGTTAAAATCAATATGGAGCTTGGTAACCATTCTCTAACTTAATTGAACTTGTAAAAATTTTTCTAATTTTTGAAAAGACACATTTCTTTCAATAAAGCCATTACCTATATCTTTTAACAAAATCAAGTTAATATTGTCACCGACGACTTTTTTGTCTTGTTTCATAAAAGTCAACAGTTTCAATATATCTAGCTTACCATTATGAATTTGAGTTGTTTTGGTAGGAAGTTTCATTGAGTGCAAGTGGTCGTCTATATTCTCAAGATTGCGTTCACTCAAATAACCCTCTTGGTTAGAAAAACGAGCAGCAAGAACTATTCCGAGGGAGACTGCTTCTCCATGCAGTAATTTTTCCGAGTAGCTAAAATAAGTCTCTAAAGCGTGTCCAAAAGTATGACCAAAATTCAAGAGTGCTCTATCTCCCTGCTCGGTTTCATCGATTTCAACAACCTTGCTTTTTAATCCGAGAGATTTGTGGATAATGTGTAACAAAATGGCCTCGTCTCTCGATGATATAAGCTTCTGGTTTTCTATCAAAAATTTGTAAAAATCCTTGTCAAAAACAAGAGCCATTTTTAAAACCTCTGCATATCCTGCAAGAAACGCCCTTTCCGGCAAGGTGGCTAAAAAAGATGTATCACAAAAAACAACTTTAGGATGATAAAACGTTCCAATAGAGTTTTTTGCTGGCCCATTATTTACCGCTGTTTTGCCTCCTACTGAACTATCTACTTGAGATAATAAGGTTGTCGGAACTTGAATTAAATTTATACCTCGACGAAATAAACTTGCAGCTAAAGATACTAGATCTCCAACTACTCCTCCACCAAAAGCGATAACATAATCTGTCCTGTCAAAATTTAGCTCAGTTAGCCAATCGAGAATTTTTTTCAGAACATTCCAGTTCTTCGAAGGTTCACCTGGTTCTATTAAAAACAAGTGAGGATCAACTCTTAACTCGCTTATTTGATCCAAAAAATTTGCATATTGTAAATTGTGAACAGTTTCATCAGAAATTATAGCGATTTTCTTATCTGCAAAAATTAATTTAAGATAGTTGTTGTTCTCTTTTAAAAGATTTCTACCCATCAATATATCGTAAGTGGTTTTTTTACAGTGAATACTTATCGACTTTTTACGTATCATTATTTATGTACCACCCTTTTCAACAACAGTTCTTTGACTATGGCCTCAACGGTCATTTCTATATTGGAGTTTTCATTGAAAATATGACTATCTGCTTGTCTGTAAAACTTTATTCTTTCTTTATTCTTCTTAACCAGAGTATCTAATATATTTTTATTCTTTAAAAGAGGTCGTTTTTTCTGATCTTGAATACGATTTGCTATAATATTAACATTACACTGAACCCAAATAGAAAAAGATTTTGATTTAATTGCATTCCTCGTTTTAGGAGATAATATAGATCCACCACCTGTTGAAATTATGTGTGCAGTTTTATCTAATACTTGACCTACAACTTTTTCTTCAACTTTCCTAAAGTATTTTTCACCTGAGTCATTAAAAATTTCATTAATGGTTTTTCCAACTTCTTTTTCAATAATTTTGTCAGTATCTGATAATGGGATCCCCATCTTTTCAGAAAGGACTTTACCAATAGCGCTTTTCCCGCTTCCCATTAAGCCCGTTAACACTATCGATTTAGATAAAATTTGTTTCATTGCATAAATTAATTTACTATATCAACATTGTTATTATTTGTTTTATACAACAAGTAAAACGTAAAATGGTGCAAAAACTTATTATATAAAAACAGTTGGGCTTTAGTGAGGACAAATTAAGATTGCTAAAATACTACATTATAGGTTCAGTAATACTCTTTATTTCAATTTTTTCATTATATTTGTTTGTCGAACAAGATCCCCCCAAAGGTGAAGTAATTATTGAAGTCAATATCAATGATCAGTCAACAAATTAGGGTTTTTTTCTTATTTTTTTTAGCCTTGGTAATAATATTCACTAAAGCATATTCGAACGATAATAAGCATCAGAATGCGCCAAAAGAATATAACGGCATAGGAAAGACCTCATTAATATCTAAATCGTCAAACTCCATTTTAGATAAAAAAAACGTTGAAGAAAATTTCCTGGAAGAGATAAACGTAAATGGTATAGGGTTAATCTCAATCGAAAAAACTAAGTTTCCAAGTGATTTATGGAGAAACTCAAGCGAAAAAGTACTTTCGGAAAAGCTGAATAGTATGCCTAATCTTACTTTAACTTCCACTAATAAAATCTTTAAAAGACTTTTACTTGTAGATGCAAAGCCTCCTTTAAACTCCATAGGAGTAAAGAATATGGGATATTTGTTTCTATTGTCACGTATTGATCAGCTTATCAATTTGGGAGCGATTGATGAAGTAGAAGAGATCCTAAATCATATTAAAGAACCGTCGGTTGAACTCATGAAGAGAAAAATTCAAGTTGCATCTTTGAACGGAAGATTGTCAAAAACTTGTGATTTGGCAAATAAATATCCAAACTTTGAGGGAATGCTTCAGTTTAAAATAATATGTTTGGTTAGGAAAAATGACTGGCAAGCAGCCGCCTTAGCTTTTACAGTGGGTTCATCTTTGAAACAATTTGATGAAGAAGAAAAAAAATTATTATTAAGTTATTTAGATCCAGACATTGAAAATAATAGCCTCTTTGATATCGAGATTAACGACCTAAGCCCGACAAGCTTTTATCTCATGCATGGCAAGAAAGAATTAATACTTCCTAGCATACTGCCAAACAAATACGCATATGCGTTTAGTTTATCAGGCATTACCCCCAAAATACGAATTAAATCTATGGAGCAATTAGCATCAAAGTACGTAGTCAACTCAAACACTCTATTTAGCTTATACAGATCAAGCCTAATTGAAGACAGGGAGAACTCTAATGATGCAACAATAGTTGTAATGCAATTAGAGCAAGCTTTTAATAGCGATAGTGAACACAGCAAACTTTTAGCTCTAAAACAAGCTACGAAAGTATTTCAAAAAAAAAAATTACTAGTGCATCTGTCTAATGAATATGTAGATGAACTAAAAACCTTATATTATTCTGATGACAAAAGACTAAAAGATCTGGCCATTGCTCTACTTAGTTTAACCGAGAGCATGACCAATGAGTTTTTAATGCTGGAATCAAGTAATCCTGATATCAAATGCTTGATAGACATTAAAAAGAAGGTGTTCATTAAAGATGAAACAGATTCCGATCTCTGCGAGTTAGTGAAAAATCTAAACATTGAAATAATAAAAAACAGTTTTCCTACTAATAGAACCCTTGATGCTCAACTGGAAAAGGGATTAATACTATTAGAAAGTTTAAATCTATTAGAAAATGGTCTTTCAACTGAGTTCGAAGAGGTGAAACTGAGCTTAAGTATGCTGACAAAAATTGGACTTATTGATTTAGTGAACGAAATTTCGGTCGAGCTAATAGCGTTAAACACCTTAACAAAATTGGTTCGTAACAAATGAAAAATATCGATAATATATTATCGGACTTCCTACTAAGTCTGGTAACTGAAAAGAATATGAGCCTGAATACGGCATCTTCATACAGAGCGGATCTAAAAGTTTTTTCTACTTTTATGAACGATCAAAACTTAAATATTGAAACACTTAGAAAAGACGATATTCACAAATTTTTCCAAAATCAAAGAGAAAAGCACTTCGCAGATAGCACTATTTCTAGGCGATTATCTACTATAAAACAATTTTTTAAATTTTTAATAAAGGAAGGATTGCTTGATCGGAACCCATGTGAGGATATAAAAAACTTTAAAAAAGCGAAAAAAATACCCGGTTTCTTATCTGAAGAAGAGGTGCTAAAAGTATTAAACTCTGCTAGTAAAGTTGGAAAGAATAAGCTTGAGAAAACAAGAAACAAAGCTTTAATTGAAATACTGTACGCAAGTGGAATTAGAGTTAGTGAACTCGTTTCACTACGAAAGTCGCTTTTTATTGGTACGCCAGAAATAATATTAATTAAAGGTAAAGGAAATAAAGAACGTATGGTTCCTATTTCGAAATTAGCCATATCAGCAATTAAAAAATATTTAGCGGAGTTAAAAAAAACAAACACAGCGTTTTATGAAAGTGATTTTTTATTTCCTTCAAGATCAAAAAATGGCTATTTAAACAGAGAGAGATTTTTCTTGATTATTAAAAAAATAGCTAAATTTGCTGGACTAAATTCGAGTGACGTTTCTCCCCACAAAATTCGACATGCATTCGCATCCCATTTATTGTCAAATGGTGCCGATCTAAGGGTTATACAAACCATACTTGGTCACAAAAACCTTAGCACCACTGAGATTTATACCCATATTCTAGATGAAAAAATGATAAAGAGTGTTCAAGAAAATCACCCTTTTGCTAAAAAAGATTTTAAAAACTTATAGACATATCCGTAGGTATGTATGAAAGGAATAAATTATGATTATTGACACGAGTTTTTGGTTAGTATCAATCTCAATTGCCGGCCTGCTTATTATCTCGGCTTTTTTCTCCGGATCTGAAACAGCTCTCACAGGAGCAAGCAAAGCCAAACTAACTGCACTGAAAGCCAAGGGTTCAAAAATGGCAACAAGAGCATTAGCTTTGAAAGAAAATGGTGAGAGCTTGCTTGGAGCATTGTTATTAGGAAATAATTTAGTGAATATTCTTGCAACCTCTCTTGCAACTTCTCTCTTTACATCGTTATTTCAAGAGAATGGTGTCATTATAGCTACATTTACTATGACCTTTTTAATATTAGTCTTTGCTGAAATTATGCCCAAAACTTACGCGATTACCAACCCAGAAGGTGTTTCAATAAGGGTTGCAGGTTTAGTCAGGTTCTTTGTATTTGCCTTTACTCCATTTATTAAAGCAATTAGATTTTTTGTAAGAATTACCTTCAACGCTTTTGGAGTTAAGTCCGACGACAACATTGAAGAAATGGCAACCGAGGAAATAGCAGGCGCTATATCGCTTCATCACTCTGAAGGGGCAGTGCAGAAAGAAGCTAGAGATATTCTCCTTGGAGCTTTGGACCTTGGCAATCGAGAAGTAGAAGAGATAATGTTACATCGCAGTCAAATCGAAATGATAAGCACTAATAGTTCACCTAATGAGATTTTTGAGAAGTGTCTAAATTCTCCATACACCAGACTTCCAATCTATGAAGACAACCCGGAAAATGTGATTGGGGTACTTCATGCAAAGGATGTCTTAAGATCATTCAAGGGATTTGGGCTTGGCCAGTCTACAAGAAGATTCAATGTAAATGATATGAATATACTTGAGGTTGCAATGAAGCCTTATTTTGTTCCAGAGACCACTACTCTTGATCAACAAATGAAACAATTTTTAAAAAGAAAATCACACTTTGCTCTAGTAGTGGATGAGTATGGTGACCTTCGAGGGCTCATAACATTAGAGGACATTTTAGAAGAAATAGTAGGTCAAATTAGTGATGAGCACGATGTGATTGAACAACAGGTAAAGGAGCTTAATGACAACTCATTAATAGTTGAAGGGAATATGACTATTAGAGATCTTAATAGACATAGAGACTGGAATATCCCTGATGAGGAAGCTAACACCGTTGCAGGTCTTGTAATACATGAAGCACAGTCAATACCCTCTGAAAAACAAATTTTTATTTTTAATGGCTTTCGGTATGAAATATTAAAGAGAAAAGGAAATCGCATAACAAAAATAAAAATAAAAAAGCTAGCCTAGAGCCTAATTTAAATATTTTTTAAGCGCTAACACTGCGTTCATTCCACCGAATGCGAAAGAATTGTTAAGAACAACGTCTACACTCTTTAGCTCTTGAGAATAATTTGGAACTACATCAAGATCACAAGCAGGATCTAAACCTAAAAAATTAATAGTTGGAGGGATAACGTTTTCATTTATGGCAAGCGTGCAAGCCAAGAGTTCGATTGCTGCTGTTGCGCCTATTAAATGACCATGCATAGCTTTAGTAGAAGAGACTTTTACAGATTTAGAATGTCTTCCGAATACTTTGTTAATTGCTTCACTTTCCATTTTATCATTTAACACAGTACCGGTCCCGTGTGCATTTATATAGGTGACATCTGTCTTATTTATCATTGCATCTTTCAATACGCCTTGAAGAGCTTTTTGGGGACCAATATTATTTGGTTTTATAAGATCAGATGCGTCTGAAGACATTGAAAATCCCACTACTTCTGCAATGATGTCTGCTTTTCTTTTTTTTGCAGAGGCCAAGCTCTCAAATACAAAGATACCAGCACCCTCACCATGAACGAGACCATCTCTTCCTCTTGAAAAAGGACGACACTTGCTTTGTGATAAAACTCTTAAACTTTCCCAAGGTTTAATCCCTCCAAAACTTAAAAAACTCTCACTTCCACCCGTAATCAGAATTTTTGATTTCCCTGATTTAATGGTTTCGTAGGCAATTCCCATAGCATGATTTGCAGAAGAACAAGCAGAAGACACAGTAAAACTTGGTCCTTGTATATTATATTCAATCGAGATCAAGCTAGTTGCCGAGTTATTCATAATCTTTGGTATAGTAAGTGGGTGCAGCCTATTGTGCCCTTTCTCGAAAACCTGTTTATAGCTATAGTTTATAGTTTCGATACCACCAATAGAAGAACCCAAAATTACACCGGCATTTTCTGGCCACTCTTCTTTACAAATTTCGAGCCCCGAGTTCGTTATTGCTTCCTTAGCAGCCAGCAAAGCAAATTGGGAAAATCGATCCGTCCTGCCAACTTGCTTCAATTCAAAATGCTCACTTGGATCAAAGTCTTTTATTTGTCCGCCAGTTTTTACTTTTAGCCTGGTTACATCTGGAAACTCAAGTTGGGCAATTCCAGGCCTCCCTTCTCTCAAGCTATTATATATTTCGGGCACTGACATTCCAATAGATGAAACACCCCCCATTCCTGTTATTACCACTCTGTTAGTCATAAAAATTAATTAAAAAGGAGGACCTAAGCATTTTTTTGCAAAAGATCTTTTAGGTGAACCGTAAGGGTTGAAACTGTGTAAAAACGCTTTTTTATCTCACTTTCGTCTAACCCCTCAAATGGAATTGATATATCAAATGTTTCTTCCAATGAAAAAACTAATTCAACAATGGCGACAGAGTCTAAATTCAGGTCTTCAAACTTTCTATCAAGAGGAATTTGCTTTGGATCGATACCCGTTTGTTTTCCTACCAACTCTAAAACTTTTTCTTCTATATTTTCCATTATAGAGGTCCCATAACACAGGAATGTGAAAGATATATGTCACGCTATATTACTGAATTATTTTTTCAACAATTTTATTATTTTTGGCAACCTTCTAAATGCCAAATAGGATGCTATGTTTTTACTTTTCAACATAGCGGGATTACCCATCAGAAACTGGTTCGGCTTTGCATTTACTGATAAACCAGTTTTGCCAGCCAAAATTACATCCGATCCAACCTCTATGTTATCACCAACTCCTGACTGTCCACCCATAACCACCCTATCACCTACTTTTGCAGATCCAGCTATTCCTACTTGACCACAAATTAAGCAATTCCTACCTAGCTGAACATTGTGCGCTATATGAACTAGGTTATCTAATTTAGTGCCCTCTCCAATGATCGTGTTGGCTATTGTACCTCTATCTATACAGCAATTGGCACCTATCTCCACATTATCGTGAATCTCTACGGAACCTAAACTTTCGACTTTGAGGTAATTTTTCAGGCTCATTTTTACTTCGTCCGACCTAGATAACATCACTTTTTCGACACCTTCACCTGTGTCTGATACAAAAGAGAAGCCATCACTTCCAATAACGACATTTGAATTGCATATGACATTCTTACCTATTATGACATTTTCTAAAACCCTAACTCCGGAATAGAGAATTGTTCCATCATCGATAGTTACATTATTCATTATTGTAACATTAGAGAAAATAGTCACATTATCTCCAATTACACAATTAGGTCCTACATAAGTAAATGGACCAATATTTACACTTTTCCCTATTCTTGCCGAGCTATCTAAAACCGCACTTTGGCTTATACCTTCTACACATTTTGGGGAACTATGAAATACTTTATTTACCTCGTACAAAGCTGTCTTGCCCTTATTAAGGAAAATTGCTCCCTCCAGCTTCAAGGCTCTCCAGTCAACCTTTTTTGTAAACAAAGCTGCTTTTGCTCTGCCCAGCCCAATTTCGTTAATGTATTTGTTACTGAGTGCCATTGCTAGTTGCTGCTCACTCGCCAACTTTGGTTCGCTCGGTCCAACGACTAATAATTCAGGATTGCCCACTAAGGTTCCACCAATTTGGCTAGAAATATCTCGTAGGGTAAGCATTTTATAATATTCTAATCCAAAATTTTCGAAAGGCGGTCAATAAATCGATACTCCTGCGTCAACCAAAGCCATATATACAAGAGCATCTCTTCCATAAATATCTGCCCTGTACTGTATTTGGCCAAACTCATCAAAGAACGCAGTGCGATAAGTAATGTAAACTGGAATCTTTCTTGATAAATTAATGTAAGTTTCTTCAGCTTTTTCAAGAACTTCTTGAAATTTGCTTTCTGGATTAACCTCTTGGTCTCGCAGTAAAGAATATGCGAATTGAAAGGGTTCTTGTAACCTTATACAACCATGACTGAATGTCCTCTCATCTTTGAAAAACAAATCTTTCATTGGAGTATCATGCATGTAGATACTAAACTTATTTGGAAACATAAATTTAACGAGTCCCAAAGCATTAATATTGCTAGGTATTTGTTTTATAAGGAATGGAAAGTTATCGGGAGTAAACGCCTGCATATCAATTAAATTTGAATCAATTATGGTATCCGTGCCCCTAACCATTAAAACCATCTCATTATCGGTCAAAAAATTGGGGTCACTTTGAATCAACGGAAGGTACTCTTCAACCGCTATACTCTTTGGAACGTGCCATGTAGGATTTACCACCATATGGGTCATAATGTCGTTAAATTCTGCTGTTTGATTACTAGGCAGGCCAATGACTACTCGTGATTGCCAAACTTTTTCGTTTCCCGATTTAAAATACGCGTGAAAGTTTGGCTGGTTAACCAAAACATATTCAGCTCCTCGATCTTCATTATTCCATCTCATTCTTTCCAAATTAACGAGTACCTGCATTAATCTGGTTTTAGCGGGAACATTGATAGCTTCAATACTCCTTTTTCCAAATACGCCATCGGGGTTTAAACCGTGATACTCTTGAAATCGTTTCACCGAGTCATTCAATTGCTCATCGAATAGCCTTGAATTAACTTCATACACCGGATAGCCCATTTTACTTAATCGTTTTCGTAGAAAAGGCACATTATCATGCGTCATTCCTACCGCTAACACAGCGTCTGTCGGCACAAAGTCTCCCCAAGACCCGTTGAGTGAGGCCTCTTTCAGGTTTTTCAACTCATCTCGCAAACTCGTATATTCATTTGATTTAGGAAAAAGGTTCCGGAAAAATAAATTTATGTTTAAGCTCTCAGTTAGAGCCGCTAAGAGCTTATCAGGTTCTTTTCTCCTTGGCAGTACGTTGATGTTAGCATCTATGATGCTGGGGTTCAGAACACCCCCCGAAACGTCTTGCGCAAACAGCAAAAAGGCCTCCGTTGCCATAAGCTCAAGTTTTGCCTGTTGAGATGGATCACTTTCAAATATTGCTTGACTAAGCTCGTCAATGGGGTATCGCGAGGAAGGTAAGCCGTGAAGTTCTGCCTCTCCAATAATAGTTGTAAGGCTTTGCAGTTTCTTCTGATTTCCGATCCAAAATGGCTCAAACTCTCTTTGAGTGTAAAATACTGATATTGGATTTTCTGCTAAATAAAATTCAGAAAGTGCTGACTTTAATGAAGCTCTCTGTAAATCGTTTTTCCATTCATTTTCTTGCGAAAGCGCTCCGAAAGCAAATATATTAAAGATAAGTAAAACACATATGATCTTTGATAAAAAGCGTTCGCTAAAAAATAAAAGTCTCTTTTTATAATTAGATGATCTTATTTTAATGTAACCCATTTTTCGCCCTCAGTGATTTTGATCCTTGTGTTAAAAATTTGACATGATAAAATATTAACGTCAATTTATTAACACTGGTGAGCTATACTTATGATTAAGATAAGCGTTTTTAAAAATTATGCCACTGATTCGAAAGTTTATCTTTTATTTTTTCCTATACCGTGTAATAAATATGTCGTATAAAGAAAAAGATATAATTCGAGGCGAAACAGGTATGATAACAAGAAGATCCTTGCTTACTTCTTTTGTGTCTACGGCATCTATTGTGGTAGCAGCACCTGTTTTAGCCAAAGCTCCTGGTTTTCTAAGGGGCGCGGGTGATATACGTAAGATAAGATTCCGGAATTTTAACACAGGTGAATTCATAAATTCTGTCTACTGGATAGAAGGCTCGTATGTTAGTGACGCTTTGAAAGAAATAGACTATTTCATGAGAGATTGGAGACAAAATAAGGTTCGGTCGTATGATCCTGCCAACATAGATATTTTATCGGCAACACAGGGGCTTCTTGATAGCTCCGAGCCGTTCTATCTTTTATCCGGGTATAGAACTAGTAAAACCAACAAAATGCTTTCAAGAATGACAGACGGCGTTGCGCAAAATTCATACCATGTTAAAGCAATGGCAGCCGATATAAGAATGAGAACAAGATCTACCGATAAAATTAGTAGGGCAGCGAAAAGTTTTAAGACCGGTGGTGTTGGTAGATATGCACGATCCGGATTTGTTCACATTGACTCGGGACCATTCAGAACCTGGACTTCATAACTGCTAATTCAAGGTCTTAACGTCCCATTTCCATTTACATGGTATTGAAATGAAACTAAATGTTGTGCACCTATAGGACCTCTGGCGTGCAGTTTATTTGTGGAAATACCAATTTCTGCCCCAAAACCAAATTCTCCTCCATCAGCAAATTGAGTAGATGCATTACATAAAAGAATTGAGCTATCTAACTTTTTAAAAAATAACTCACTGGCAGATTTATCTTCGGTCAGTATGCAGTCCGTATGATTTGATCCAAAATTTCTAATATGTGAAATAGCAGCATCAATGTCTTCTACTACCTTAACAGCTAAAATATTTTCTAGAAATTCATATCCGTAGTCGCTATCAGAGACACTTACGATGGATTTATTTTTAAATAGTGCCTTATCTGCACGTATTTCTATTCCATTAGCAATTAGGAAATTTATGAGCTCGTTGCCTTGGTTGTTGTAGAATTCTTTATCAATCAAGAGCGTCTCCACAGCTCCACAGATACCTGGTCTCCTTGACTTAGAGTTTTGTACTACTTTTTTTGCTATCTCAATATCTGCTTTTTTATGAACATAAACATGAACTATACCTTCTAAATGAGCAAACACAGGAACTTTTGCCTCCCTTTTTATAAATTCAACCAAGCTTCGCCCTCCCCTCGGTATAACTACATCAACATAATCTGCCATATTAACTAATAACCTTACTTCCTCTCTACTGCCAGACCTCAGTATTTGAACACAATTTTCTGGCATTTCCATCTCTGACAAAGCCATGGCGAGAATATCATATAATGCTTGTACAGTTTTTAACGCATCAGAGCCTGGTTTTAAAATAGATGCGTTTTTTGACTTGAGACAAAGGGCTGCGGCATCACAAAAAACATTTGGTCTACTCTCAAAAATTACGCCAACCACACCAATTGGAGTGGTGACCTTACTAATCTCCAAGCCATTTGGACGTATATTTGTCTCTAGAATTTGATCCACCGGGGATTTTTGTTTAGCTACGTCCAACATCACAGTTTGCAATGAATTAATTCTATCATCATCGAGCCTCAATCGATCTACAAATGCTTTGCTTGAATTATTGACAATAGCTAGCTGAACATCTTCGTCATTTGCTCTCAATATCTGATCTTTATGTTTTTGAATAAAGCTTGAAAACAAAACCAAAGTTTCACTGATAACTGTGTCTGAAATTTCAGAAAGGGCCAAAGCAGCGCTATGCGCCTTTTTTCCAACCTCTAATATTTTAAAATTGTTACTCATTATTAAATTTTCCCTAACTAAAGAATGCCATGTTATCTCTGTGGATAAGCTCTGGTTTTCGATTATAACCTAACGCGCTGGATATCTCCTCAGACTTAAGACCAAGTATTTTTTCTGTTTCAATCTGATCAAATGAGACCAACCCTTTAGCTATTATCTGACCGTCTTCTCCTTTAACAGTAACTACATCTCCTCTTATAAAAGAGCCAATGCAATTCTTTGCGCCCACTGGCAACAAAGAGTTTCCCGATTTTAATGCTTTTTCTGCCTTAAAATCTATTACAATTTCACCTTGCGATTTCATGTTTAGGATCCATTTTTTTCTTGCTGCTTTGACACTTTGAGAAGCTAGAAACCATGTTGCTTTCCTTTTAGAAATATTATTTATTGGATTAGGATTTTGGCCATCAGCAATAATTAAATTACATCCTACCGAAGTAGTGACTTTAGCTGCTTCAATTTTCGTCTTCATACCTCCATGTGAAAAATCGTTTTCTGGTCCCCCTGCCATTAATTCAATTTCTTCTGTGATCTCATTGATAAAGGGAATATGCACTGCATTCTTACTTTTTTTTGGTGACTCCGTATACAGACCGTCAATATCGGAAAGCAATATTAACAGGTCTGACTCACATATAGACGCAACCTGTGCAGCCAATCTATCGTTATCTCCGTATCGTATTTCATCAGTTGCGACAGTGTCATTTTCATTAACAATGGGTATTACACCAAATGTCAGCAACGTTTTTAAAGTTGATTTACAATTTAAATATCTTCTACGATTTGTGAAATCATCTAAAGTAATAAGTACTTGTGAACATATAAGGCCCTTTAATTTAAAATGCTCTTGATATTCCTTTGAGAGTTCAATCTGTCCAACGGATGCGGCTGCTTGTTCCTGTTCCAAAGTTAATTCGTTTGCTCTAAGATTAAGAATTTTTCTTCCCAAATTTATTGCACCCGAAGAAACGATAATTACGGTTTTTCCTTTTTTTCGTAAATCGATAACATCCTCAATGAAAGACGCGAACCATTCTTTTTTGATTGCACCAAGTTTATCTTCAACAAGCAAAGATGAGCCAACTTTGATGACAATCGACTTTGATTGCTGATATATTTTTTCTATGTCAGGACTAATATTATTTAAATCGGGCTCCATTTTTCAGTGCTTCCTTTAGGCTTCGCTTCTTTAAGTTTATTTTTTTTTAGTAACTCAAGCAAATTGTCCTTTAACTTATCAATACCAACTCTTGAAAAGGTAGAAATAGGTAATACTTCAATCCCTTGATCATTAAAAGTTTTTACTATTTTTTCTAACTTTTTACTTTTTATGCTGTCGACCTTATTAAGCACGACACACTTGATTTTTTGTACCAGATCACTCTTATATTCATTCAATTCCCTTAATGTAGTTTCAAAATCAGATACAATGTTATTTGAGGATACATCCAAAACGTGAACCAAAACCTGACATCGCTCTATATGACCAAGAAACTGAATTCCAATACCTTTGCCGACATTAGCTCCTTCTATAACCCCTGGAATATCCGCTAAAATAAAGTCACCCTGCTTATAAGTGACTACACCTAAGTTTGGACTTAGTGTTGTGAACGCAAAATCACCAATCTTTGGCTTAGCATTGCTCATTACTGATAAAAGGGAAGACTTGCCCACATTTGGTAATCCTACCAGACCAACATCGGCGAGCAACTTTAGCCTTAACCATAACATCAATTCAGAACCTGAGTATCCTTTATTAGCTTGCCTTGGAGCTTGATTAGTTGATGACTTAAATCTACTATTTCCCCAACCGCCGTTTCCACCCTCTGCAATTACATATTCTTGTCCCTCATTAACTAAATCGACCAAAACTGTTGTCTTATTTTCCAAAAGCACCTCAGTTCCTATCGGAACGTTAAGTATCACATCTTCCCCATTTGCTCCCGTTTTATTTTGTCCCATACCAGGCCTACCGTTCTTAGCGAAATAGTGTCTCTTATATTTAAAGTCTATTAAGGTATTGAGATTAGAAATCGCTCTCACAACAACATCACCCCCTTTACCTCCGTCACCACCATCAGGTCCACCAAATTCTATAAATTTCTCACGCCGGAAACTTATACAACCTGATCCACCAGTTCCAGATCTTATGTGTATAAGTGCTAAATCAATAAATTGCATAGATAAAAGTAAGCTTTCAATTAATTAAAAAATTCGGTTTTAAAAGTTAGTAGTATGAAAATACAATACTCGCTATGAGGCTCATCAATAGAGCTATTTTTACAATTCGACTATTTTTTTCTGATAAGTCTGCTTGTCTCACTAGAGAACCAAACCAGAACCAAGCTGAATGAAAAATTAATTGTATTAGTAGAAAAGATATAGCTATAGTCGGAATTGTTTCGGTCGATACCCCTTGGCTCTGGAAAGCTGTAAACGCTAGAGTAATCATCATCCACGCCTTAGGATTCAATGGATGAACAAGCAACCCATGATAAAACTTTGGAACCCATATAGTTGACTTTTTCTTTACTGATAGATCCATTAAAATAATCTTGTAGCCTATCCAGGAGATAAACATTATAGATAATACCATCATTATGCGTGAATATTGGTCTAACAAATCGTTTATTAGTAGCAGGCCAAATCCAATTGGCCAAATTATAAGTTGCTTAGATAGTACAACACTTAATATGAATGGGATAGAAACCCTAAACTTCTGAGTACAGCCTAGCGCAAAAAGAATGATGTTCGCTGGCCCAGGAGAGCCCACCATTGCCGTAATAAAGAGAATTAAACCGATATAATCTGAAATCAACTCAGACCCAAATCTACTCAGCAGCTGCGACCGTCTCTTCTACAGAAATAAACTTTCGCTTCTTAAATCCCTTATAAAACCTTACTTTACCATCTTTTAAAGCAAATAAAGTGTGGTCTTTGCCCATTCCTACATTCTCTCCGGGAAACCACCTCGTACCTCGTTGTCTAACGATAATGTTACCTGGTGACACACTTTCTCCCCCATACTTTTTTACCCCAAGTCTACGTCCTGCGGAGTCTCTTCCGTTTCTTGATGATCCACCAGCTTTTTTATGTGCCATAATGTTCTCCTAATAACCACTTGGTCTCAGCCTAAGTTGATTTTTTCTCTACTTCCTTTTTAATCGCAGTTGACTTTTTAGTAGTCTCCTTTTTTTTCTTATCTGTGGTCACACTAGTTGCTTTCACTGCTTTAGTTTCTTTTTCTGCTTTTGACTCTTTTTTCACTGGTGTCTTTTTTGCGGGCTTGGCCTTCACCGTCTCTTTAACTTTTTCAGTCTTTTTACTGATATTCACTTTTGCAGAATAGTCAATTTTAAGACCCTTTCCAGACTTTGCCTCTTGAATATTGGTTTTATCAGCGCCCGACTCTAATATATCGGTTATTTTAAGTAGAGTAATCTGCTGCCTATGGCCTTTCTTACTCTTAGAGGAACTTTTCCTACGCCTCTTGACAAATGAGATAACTTTCTTGCCCTTTATTTGGTCGATAACGGTAGCCTGAACTCCCGCTCCTTTGACCAGTGGGTCACCCACTCTGACTTCTTTCCCTCCGGTTAAAAGTACCGAATTAAACTGCACCTTATCTCCACCTTTGGCAGACAGTTTTTCTACCGCCAAAATATCATCTTTTTGTACCTTGTATTGTTTACCGCCGGTTTCTATGATTGCGTACATTTTCTTCTCACAAAATTATGACATATTCCTATTATGTCTATCTATATTGTCAAGTTTTTTCTAGGATGTTTTTATAATTAATCCTTCTATTCACCGAGCAAGTGAACGTTTATAGATCTAGTTTGACCAAACTTGCGCCACTCACACAGGTATATTCCCTGCCAGACCCCAAGCACCAATTTCTTTGAAACTACAGACACCGTTAAATTAGTGTTTGTAATCAATGTTTTTAGATGTGCAGGCATATCATCCGGACCCTCCACATCATGAAGATAATTTGCGGAATCCGGAACTAAATTACTTAAAAAAGTCCTTATATCATTTAAAACATCTTGGGAGGCATTCTCTTGAAGAGTAAGAGATGCACTAGTATGCAAGATAGATAAGTTCACTAAACCTTTTCTAAATTCATGAAGAATAACCAACTCCTGAATTTTCTCAGTGATGTTTATAATTTCATACCCTTCTGTATTAAAACTTACTTGCTCTACAATATTCATTGACCTAAATTCACAAGTCACCTTCATTAACTGAAGACAGCGTGTTTGCATTTGTATCAGAAATATCATCAGCTATCAGCTGGCTGCATTTGGCGATATTTGTTTCTACTGCCTTACATGTATACATAGTAACCTCATCTACAGTTGACTTACAGCCAACTAGTGTAAAGGGTATAAAGATTGTGGATAAAACTATTTTTCGAGCATTTTTAAAAATCATTTTTTATCCTGCAAATTTCGTACTGTCTGAGAGAGTATTCTTAACAAGGCTCTTATAAAAGGATCTGCTTTCTCCACTCTTGCCTCAAATTCACTTTCTGACAAGGCAATTACTGTGGCATCTGACATACAGCGCGCACTAGCCATTCTGGGTTTATGTTCGATAACGCCCATTTCTCCGAAAACTTCATTTTCTCCTACTTTAAAATTTGGGTCTTTTGTGTCATTTGTCGGTAAAAAAATACCAACATCTCCTGACATGAGTAAGAAGATTTCTTTACCTTTATCTCCTGCTTTGAAAATATACTGACCGGCCTTATATTCTAACTTTTTCATCTTTTACATATTTCACACCGAGTGGGACAAGCCTTGATAGGCAAAAAAAACCTTGTCGCTTGAAAGATTATTAGAGTGCTCGTTAAGTTGCTCGTCATTTCTATTTGGCGCATGATGGGCTATGGCTAAGTTTTTGCAGGCGGTTTTTTCGGAGAAAGTAATACCCTGCTCAATACTAGAGTGTCCCCAGCCTTTTTTGGGTGGAAGTTCTTCATCTAAAAACATCCCATCCCATACAACTAGGTCACTTCCTCTAGCGCTACTAATAAGCTGGTTGTCAATAAATGGTTCCTGCCCATACTCGTGATCAAGAAAAACACATACTTTTCTCTCATCTTTTTCAACAATATATCCAGCGGCTCCCCCCGGGTGATTTAACTTTATCGTGTTTAAAGAACATAGATGCTCAAGTTCGGTCATAATCAAATCAAATTCCACAAACTTTAAATTTTTTAGAGTGTCTACCAATGGAATTGGAAAATACATAGGTTGAAAAGCTCTTACAAACACTTCTCTCAACTCATTCGCTTTTACTAGCCCAGAAGAAATTGTTACTTTATTGGAGGGGTCAAAAATTTGATGATTGAAGGGCAACCCCTGGATATGGTCATAATGAAAATGAGAGAAAATGAGATATGTGGGACGATCCTTTAGTATCGTCACGTTTTGAAAGCCTGTTCCAGCATCAAAAATAATTTGAAATTGTTCATGGAGTATTTCAGTGCAGGTCGTGCTTCCGCCATACCTTAAAAAATTTTCGTCAGCTGTAGGAGTTGATCCTCGAACACCATGAAATATCACATCCATAAGAAAACCTCTTTTTCAAAAGGATACACGAACAAAATAAGAAAGCTATCGATTATTTGTATTTATTGAAACACTTACTCTTGAAACCTATTATTGGAAGTCCAATAATTAAATCCAATAGTCAAATATAATTTATTTATCTGAAATAATGTTTATTATTGAATCAATGGTTAATGTTGATTTTATAACAGATAAAATAGTCTCTGTTTCATTTGATAGCGGAAAGGATTCAAACCTTTTGTCGTTGAATGTTATTAGACAGCTAACAGAAGTCGCCAACAAACTAGCCAAAAATAGTAATTTGATGGCAATCATTTTGTCTGGGGGCAAACAAAATTTTTCCTTTGGCTTTGATTTAAAGGATAAAGAGTTTTTAAGGCTTGAAAAGCTTGGTTTTGAAGACAACAGAAATTACTTCCAACTTGGAAAGATCATGTGTGATGCTTGGGAAAAGCTTAGCTGTCTAACCGTATGTGAAATTAAAGGATGGTGCGTAGGAGGTGGAGTTGCTCTTGCTATTTCATGTGACTTGAGACTTGCTGAAACGGCAGCAAAATTTTATGTACCGGAAGTTGAGAGAGGTTTAAACATGAGCTGGGGCTCAGTACCTAGATTAATTGCTTTACTAGGTCCTGCAAAAACAAAAAGACTTCTGCTATTGGCAGAAAAACTAAATTCTTCAACCGCCAAAGATTGGGGGCTAATCGACAGTTATTTAAGTCTTAGCAAACTCGAGCTGGAAACTATTAAACTCGCTGAAAAAGCAACAAAAATGCCACGTTTGCCTTTTATCTTAACCAAAGAGAGCGTAAACAACCATTCGAATGCACTTGCTAAAGCCACTTCCTACAATGACCATGATATTTTTAGTTTAGCTTATGGAAACCTTAAAGGGGAATTCTTCAAATAGACCAATATAACTTTACTACATCCGCTTGGCTACCTCTTCCAACATAACCTCTGTAGCACCTCCTCCAATCGACTGAGCTCTAGCATCTCTAGTTAATCTCTCAATATCTGTCCCTATCATATATCCAGTTCCACCGTGTAATTGAAGACAAGCATACATTACTTCGTTAACTAACTCTCCACAAAGAACTTTAATCATTGATACTTCCTTTATCACATCAACCCCAAGCCTAACTTTATTGGCAACACCATATACCATGTAGCGCGCAGCAGTCACTTTTGATTGGAGTTCCGCAAGCTTATGTCGTACCGTCTGTTTTTCCCATAATTTCCCACCAAAAGCATTTCGATTTTTAACATAATCTACAGTTGTATCTATAGCAGCTTGTGCCTCACCCATAGCCATTGAACCCATAACTAATCTCTCATTCTGAAAGTTTTGCATAATCGCGTAAAAGCCCTTATTTAGCGTCCCCAGCACGTCAGCTTCTTCTACTTCACAGTCTTGAAAAAATAGTTCCGCAGTATCTGAACACCTCCAACCGTGCTTGTCTAACTGCTTATTTACAATCAGCCCAGGGTTATCCTTTCTTACAATAAACATCGTTATATTACTAGATTGCTGCAATCCATCACTGGTTTTTGCTGCAACAAAATAAATATCAGCATGAACTCCATTCGTAATAAAAATTTTTGATCCGTTGATGATATATTTACTCCCGACCCTTTGAGCTTTGGTTCTTATATTTTTTACGTCAGACCCAGCATGTGGTTCAGTTACCGCAACGCAACAAATTTTATTTCCTAAAATTATATCAGAAAGATACTTTTTCTTTTGCTCTGAATTACCGGCATTTAATAAATGAACTGAAGCCATATCAGTATGGACTAAAGAAGCTATTGCAAAGCCAGAAAATGTCGACTTGCCAAGTTCTTCGGCAAAAACCACACTACCCCGAACATCCATTTCGGACCCACCAAATTCGGTAGGATAAGTAATGCCTAAGAACCCTAGAGCTCCCATTTTTTTAAAAACTTCTCTTGGTATAAAGCCATCCACTTCCCATTTTGAGGCTTTCGGTTTTACTTCATTTTCAACAAATTTTTTTATCTGTTCTTTTAAGATAATGTGTTCCTCTTCGAGAAATAATGCATCCTCAGACTGTTTGAAATTTATATCCTTCATCATTTATCTCCCCCTTTTGAATTTTCTTTTTGACTCACAAAAATTTTCTTAATCCTTGTAATTAACTTTAAGACATCCAGTATTTTTTTAAAAAAACCTGATATTAGCCACCAAAGCACCAAAAACGACGCTCCAATTAATTTAAGTACGAATCTAACCATATGAAACCTTTTCCAGTCTATATTAAACTAGAAGTCTTGTATTTGAACGAAAAAAAGGCCGCTGTTAAAGCGGCCCAGTGAAGGGAGGAATGTCACAAGCAAATGCTGTTGACGTTTCTATTTTTACTTCTGGATTCTTGCAATCACAACATGCATTTTTGCAATACCGCTATGCTGTCAATGCAAAGACTGATGAACTAATTTTTTAAGTTCTTTTCTATTGGGGTAAGAAGCAGACGGCAACAATTGGGTCATAAATACAGCGGTGTACCCTTTTTTAAAATCAATCCAAAAATAATTACTTGCCATGCCGCCCCAACCGAAATCCCCAAAACTGCTTGTGAAATCAGGATGCGGATTGGTAATTACGCTACCTGCTAAGCTATGGCCCATGCCTGTGGTTGGCATCTGGGCAAAAGTTGCTACCCCAATTGATGCTATATCTCGATCTAATGAATTTAGCCTAATACTATTTATAACATCGCCTTTAAAGATTATTGTATTATTATATTTCCCTCCGTTAAGCAAAAGACTTGCAAATTTAAGATAATCACGACCAGTCGATAAAAGTCCTGATCCACCAGAGAAATTTGTTACTTGATCTTTTTGATAGTTAAAATTTTCATATTGCTTAACCAGAGGTGAAAAATTCTCATGCATCTCATTGTAAAAAAAACAATCCGTAAAACGATCGGCTTTTGTCTTTGGCAGAAAAAATTGAGTGTCTTTCATATCCAGTAGATCTAATAAATTTTTCCTTATATAAACATCCAGGGGCTCACCGGAAATTATCTCAATTAATCGCCCAGCAATATCAATCCCTACGGAATAATTCCATTTTGTACCAGGCTTAAAGGCTAAAGGTAAACTCGATATCTTTTCCACGAAAACCGAAAGATCATAATTATCAGGAGTAGCGGTAAGATTTTGCTTTAAATATTCCTTCCCGATTAAATCATCATTAAAAAAATAAGATAATCCCGAAGTATGATTGAGTAATTGATAAATAGAAGGTGCTTTTGTCTTTTCAATTTCAGAAACATTTCTCGCATTTTCAATAAGAGAATAGCAATTGGAGAAATTATCAAAATAATGGTCTAATGTATCTTGGAGATTAATTTTTTCGTCAGATATCAATTGAAGTAGAAGGGCAGAAACAATAGCTTTTGTCATTGAGAAAATTCTTACGATGGATTGCGAATTAAATTCCTTAGTTTTTTCTTTGTCAGCATGACCGCTAGCGATGTCTAGAAGCGTGTCACCCTTTGTATCTGCTATACTTAAAGAACAACCATTAAACTTATTTTTCTCAACATATTCGTCCATCCACACTTTTAATTTTTTTTCACTTAAATTCAATTTCTTCATAGGCTTTTCACTATCAGAATTTTAGATTTATTCCTTGTTCATTTTCATCACAAATCAATTAACTCTTTGATCTAAAGATCTTTGACCGGAGCCCTCCAAGGTAGCAGCATAGTATAGAAAATATACTAAGAGTAAAAAGAATAGCTAACGCCAGCCAAAATTCGCTATCTCCCCCTACAAATACTATCAAACTTCCTAAAATTGCGCCACAAAACATTTGCATAGCACCTAGAAGTCCACTCGCAGAGGCAACGCATTTTTGCTTCACAGATGAAAGCGCTAAGACTAATACATTAGCTAAAATGAGTCCATTTCCTAACCCAAACATAAAACAGGCTGAAGCAAGTGTTAATGGAGTGCTAAGTAGCGGTATTTCAGACAAAAACATTAAAGCAATAGATAATAAACACCAATAACAACCTAAAAGGGAAAACCTTTCTAGACCTAGCCAGCTTGAGCACCTATTACTGACAATATTTCCGATTATATAACCTATGCTGGTTAAAGAAAACCAAAGCCCAAACTCTGTCGGCGAGGCGCCTAAGCGTTCAAATTGGTAAGGCATAAAACCGGCCATTGAAAAGAAAAAAGCGGCTTGAATGGATGAAACACCTGCAAAATAGAGAAAAGATATTTGGCCAAATAAGTATCTAAAATCAAGAAATGTTGCTCTAAAAGTAAGTCTCTTATTTTTATTTTTAATTGTTTCTGGCGTATACATATAATTTAGTGAAAAAACAATGCCACCAAAGAGAAACAAGGTAAAAAAGTTTATTTGCCATCCATAATTCTCACCAATGTAGCCACCAAAAGCAGCACTAAGGATAGGGAAAATAGCCATAAAAGCTAATAAGGTCGACATTTTAGCTGCTGCTTTTTTTACTCCATAGCTTTCAGTCAACATTACTCTTGGCATTGAAAGACAAGCTGCCGCGCCAATTCCCTGCACAAATCTGAAAAATACAAACACTTCAAAAGCTAAATTTAGAGATGCTAAAATTCCACCCAATGAAAAAAGACTAGCTCCGATTATTAACACTATGCGTCTTCCAATTAAATCGGACAAAGGCCCCCAAAAGATCTGAGAAATACAAATAGCCACAAGATAAATAGTTATTGTCAACTGGACTTCATTAGAACTAACGGCATAATGGTTTTTAATTAATAAAACTATAGGACTGATAAAAGCTAGACCTGTCACAGAGGCTGCAGAGGCAGTGGAGAGTGCGATTAATGACGGATTTTTTCTTTGCAAAATATTTCTTTCTGAAAGTTTTATTATGGTTTGATAGAGAACAACAGTTTAACTATTTTCAAATGAGCGAGTACATTTAGGAAATTGAAAAAGGTTCTAAAACTATTTCTTTATTAACAAATTTACATTTCTTCGTCGCATCTAAAAGAGCTCGACAATTATCAGTCATTATGCCATCTACTCCCATACCGATAAGAGTCTCCATATCGTTCCTCTTATTAATTGTCCAAACATGTACCTTTATTCCATTTTTTTTGCAGTAGTCTAATAATTTTTTGGATACAAGTTTATAGCCTAAATAGCTCTTTGGAATCTGAAGATAACTAGCATCGTATTTAGCTTCATTATTGAATTTTATACCTAAGATAAGCCAGAACACCTCTCTTTGACTAAACGAGAAAGGGATATCTCTTTTTAAAAACTTTCTCATATAATTCATAGTATGATGGCTGAAGGAACCCAAACAAAGGTTATAAAATAATTTATTACTATTAAGAAGATCTACCAGCGCTTTAGCAACCTTTATGTTTTTAGCATCGAGGTTAAAGGTTACATCATGAAATTTTCGTAACAATAAATCAATCCTTGGAATTCTATGTTTCCCATTTATTAATATTTGATCTAAATCTTCTGAGTTAAGTTGGTCAATATTAATATTAATTCCAACAACCCTTTTTAAATTATAATCATGCATGGCATATAAAATTCCATCCTTGGAAATTTGCACATCCGTTTCGAGCCATCTATATCCTAGCGCATAGGCATCAGCAAACGCTTCAAAAGTATTTTCAAAAGCTACCTCGGTACCTCCTCTATGAGCTATTGGTGTAAAAATTTGCTTGCACATTTATAAATTTTTTATTTTTATCATGTTCATATTTGATAGTAATACAAAAATGAGTATTTGTGGAAAATGACAGACCCTTCAGAGATTAGATATGCTAAAATACAAGAGAGACTTGAACCATGCGTTACCGAACTAAATACAAAAAACAAAACTGTTAAAGTCGATTGGTATATACCAATTGAGTTTTGTCATACTAAAGGAACAATAGCGCATGGAGGAACTGTCTCCTTTATCTTAGACGCATCAATGTTTTTTGTGGTCGATCTAATCCATAAAGGCTATACGACTGGGCTAACTTTAGGGTTAAATATACAGTATTTAAACCCATGCCGACCTGGCAAGGTAACAACAGAAGCCTCAATCCTCCGCGAGGGAAGGAATTTTGCGTTTACTCAATGTCAATTAATCCAAAACAATGTCACAGTATCTTCAGGAACTCAGCAAATGTCCCTTTACCATAATGAAATAGCTCAAGATAGCTCATGGTTCACACCAAAACCTTACAAAGTGATTGATTAGATACTATTAGATATATTTCTTGGCGTGTTCCACCAGGGATCATCATTGTAGGCTCTAAGATCAATTTCATGTGTCCAGGCTGACCTATGTTGGTCAGCAAGATGATAATATGTCTCAGCTATTTTATCAGGCAACAATAAACCGTCTTTCCCCAAGCCCTTTTCCTTTCGCAATGCTTGATAGGCTTCTTCACCCAGCATCTTTCCTAGCGTGTCGGGTGCATCGACAGCACCATCAATGATAATATGTGTCGTATGTATTCCTTTACTTGAAAACTCAGCGTTTAGGGTCTGGCAAAGCATACGCCGTCCTCCCATAGAAGCAGCATGAGAATGTTGCCCCTTATTGCCCCTGACAGCTGCTGTAGATGAAGTTACTAAAAGAGTGCCCCTTCCCCTATTTGCCATATATGGAAAAAGCTTTTTGGCCGTGCGAAAAAGAGCTAATGTAGCCATTCTCCAGCCTCGTTCAAATACCTTATCAGCAGTTTCAAATAACGATCTATTACCTATCTGAGATCCTAAATTAAAAACTGCAACGCTAATCGGGCCAATACTCTCTTCGACGTTTTCAATAAGATTTTCTAAAGAATTTTCTTCAATTGCATTGATTAAAAAACCTGTTGCCCTACCCCCTTCCTTCTCAATGTTTGCAACTGCATTATCTAAACCTTCTTGATTAGTCCTCCTTGAAATCACTGCATGGTAACCAGAGATTGCAAATTTTTTTGCAACATTCACACCAATGCCGGCTCCAGCACCGATTACTAAACACACTTTTTTTTCTTGCATTTTTTTCACCAAAACATCAAATAGAACAGCACTCACTTATTTTAACAGTCTCTCTGGCATCATCAACAAATAAATATTCAAAATGTGCTGGGTCTTTTTCGATAGGTCTAATTTAGAAATGATAAAAAAAGTAAACGTGGTTGTAGGCTCATTCCTTACGCAATTCATAATTGTCGGAATGCTATTCACCTATGGCGTGCTTATGACCGAACTAGAAAAAGAGTTTGGTTGGTCAAGAACGATACTATCATCAATTGGAGCTGCCGGTTGGCTGGCATGGGGAATCTTTGCGATACCAGGAGGATATTTAAATGACCGACTTGGACCAAAAATTGTATTGGGAGTCAATGGATTCATTTTTGGGATAGGTTTCATCCTTTTTTCTAAATCCACTGAGGTCTGGCATTTGTTTTTGATATTTATTTTCTTTATTGGGATTGGTCTTAGTACCCATGATATCTCGACATTATCAACTATAGCAAAATGGTTTGAGTCCAAAAGAGGGCTAATGACCTCTATTGCTAAGATAGGGACTGCGATGGGACAAATGGTTATGCCTCCTCTCATAGCATTTTTAATAATCAGCTTCGGTTGGCGCACAGCCACATTTTATCTCGGCATTGTAGCAAGCATCGGATTAGTCTTGGCTGCATCACTAATGTCAACTCCAAATACATCAAGCAAAAAATTAGTTAGTGAGGACGCTAATCTTGAGGTTTTGGACAAAAAAGTTTTTAACCTTTTGGCTTTCTGTCAGTTTTGTATTTTCTTTGCTATGTTCACCACTATGACACACATTGCAGCACATGGTCTAAATGTAGGATTATCTTTGAAGGACAGTGCTTTACTTCTATCAATAATAGGTTTTTCGAGTATTTTTGGCAGACTTTCTATTGGCGTTTTAGCAGATAGACTCGGAGGCAAAAAAACTTATATGGTTTGTCTATTTCCGATGACTATCGCGCTAGTCACTATACCTTTCACAGAAAATATTCTTTTTATTTACATTCTCCTTTTTCTATATGGGTTCTCACATGGCGGACACTTTACAATAGCTCCTTTTATTATCGCTGAAAATTTCGGTCTAAAAAATCTTGGTACTATCTTTGGAAAAATAACATTTTTTGGCGCAATCGGCTCGGTAACAGGACCGATTGTAGCGGGGGCTATATTTGATTTAACCCAGAGTTATTACTTCGCATTTTTATTAGTCGGGGCGTTGGCTTTTATATCAATAGTTTCACTAACTTACCTACCCAATAAAGAAAAAAATCAAGTTGAATATTAGCTTAATTATTATTTAATTCCAGAAACTTATTGTTGAACATTTGATCCATAAATAGGTCAGAAGCTCCTTGGTTGCTCTTGTAAAAGTTTTTAATATTTTTTACCTGACTTTCATTAAAGTTTTTATTTTTCTTATCGTGATAAGCTGAAACCAGAGCAGCTGCTAGCTCTTTTTGTCCACTAATTTTTTTCAAAATACCAGCATCTAGTGCTTCCAATGCTGGATATTCTATACCCCAAATACTTGGGCCCACTAAAACAGGCTTTTGTAAAGCAAAAGGCTCAATTATGTTATGCGATCCTTCATTGTTTAAAGAGTCACCCATAAAAACTAGATCAGACATTGCCATATAAAAATTCAATTCTCCAAGGCTATCACCCCACAATAAACTAAAATTATTTAAGTGTTTAATTTCCTTTTCATTGCATATTTTAAAATCTGACTTGATCTCTACCATTTCACTGCGTGGTTTTACTTTAATTGAACTGTCTTCAAACAAAATTTTATATTTGCCAAAATCATTAGGATGTCTGGGAACTAGTATAAAAAAAATATCCTTATATTTCTTATGCAGGTCCCTTATTATTTCACTGATTATTGTAAATTCCTGCTTTCCAATACTGGCAAAACAAACAGTAAAATATTTCATAAAAGCAATTTTTTTTAGTTTCGAAGCTGCAACAATTTGATGTGAAGGAACCTTTTGTTCAAATCTAGCATCTCCCATAATAAAAACGTTTTTAGCCCCAAAATACTCAAATCTTTTTTTATGCCTTTCAGATTTAGATAATATTAAATCGAATTTTTCAATCAGACTAGCTTTCAGAAAAGGGAATTTTTTATCTCTAATGAACCCTTTTTCGGGATATTGAGCCTGCGCAAATATAAGAGGGATTTGGCCCTTGTAAGTGGTTGTAATCATTACTGGCCATAAATCACACTCAAGAATTATACAGCACCGAGGCTGAAAATTTTTAAGGAATCTTTTAAACATGAAGGTTATTTCGAGTGGAGCGTAAACGATTAACACTTTACCTTCCTCTATTTCTTTACGATATTCCTGCTGTGCAGCACTTTTGCCAGATAAAGTAAGAGTGGTAATTAATAATTTTTCTCCATTCAGAAGAAGTTTTTTAAAAATTGGGCGTGCTGCTCTAAATTCTCCTAAAGATACCGCGTGACACCAACAAGCTCCCTTTAATTCATTTTTGTAAAAAGTTAATCTCTCTGTGAGATTAGAGGCATATCCTGGTTCTTTTATAGATCGATAGTAGAAATACAATAATCCAAATGGCAAAAATAAATACCAAAGAAACTGATAAAGATTGAAGACGACTGAGGCAAAGATTTTTCTTTTCAAACTAAATTTCAATCGACACCTCGAAAAAATTGACCTATTAAAGCATTGCTTGCATGTTAATTGACAAATTTTATTTTACTCACTCATTATTTTAAAAGATAGGCTTAAAAATTTTGAAAATAAAAAACAGGACTATCAGCTCTAAAGAGGCTCCTCTCATCATTGCCGAATTAGGTATAAATCATGGGGGTGATTTGTTGGTTGCAGAGCAAATGGTTAAAATAGCTGCTCGCAAAGGCTGTGAAGTAATTAAACATCAAACACACTTTCTTGAAGATGAGATGACACCTGACGCAAAAAAAATTATGCCCCCTAACGCGGATGTTTCAATATGGGATGTAATGGAAAAATGTTCCTTAACCAAAGATGAAGAAATTAAATTAAAGCGAATAGTAGAGGATTTAGGAATGATTTATATTTCCACTCCTTTTTCAAGATCGGCAGCAGATTTTTTAAATGATATAAATGTACCCGCTTTTAAGATTGGCTCCGGAGAGTGTGACAATCTTCTCTTACTTGAGCATATAGCAAATTTTGGAAAGCCAGTTATTCTTTCCACAGGCATGCAAAACTTATTGTCGGTGGAAAAGCCTGTAGAAATTTTTGAGAAAAACAATATTGAATATGCACTTTTAGAATGTACAAATATTTACCCCTGCCCACCAGAAGATATAGCACTTGGTAGCTTGCAACAACTATCTAATAAGTTTCCTAATGCTGAGATAGGTTTTTCGGATCATTCAATTGGACCAACAATGGCCTTAGCAGCTGTTGCATTAGGTGCAACAATTGTTGAAAAACACTTTACCGACACCAAAGACCGACTGGGACCTGACATTTCCTGTTCAATGGACCCAGACGAGCTCGAGCACCTCATAAAAAAAAGTAAGGAAATAGCTTATTCAAGGGATAGAAGCAAGTTTATAGCCAACGTGGAAAAAGATGTATATAAATTTGCACGATCTTCCATTGTTAGCGATAAAAATCTAAAAAAAGGCGATACTATTGATAGACAAAATATCTGGGCCAGAAGGCCAGGAAACGGAGAAATACCTGCTTCAGAATTCGAAAAAGTTTTAGGGAAAACCTTAAAACGAGATATTACTAAAAATACTCAGATAAAGTGGTCAGATTTGGAATAGAGATTGATGTGAAAAAACTGCTATTCATAACAGGCACAAGAGCTGACTTTGGTAAACTTGAACCTTTAGCATCAAGCGCACAATCAGCAGGATTTGGCATTTATTTTTTTGTGACTGGCATGCACCTTTTAGAGAAGTATGGACTTACGAGTATAGAAGTTTCAAGGATGAAGAACATCACAAGATTTGAATTTGTCAATCAGATGGAAGGAGATCCACCGGAAAAAATCCTTTCTCAAACTATTACTGGAATTTCTGAATATGTAAGCCGCTTAAAACCTGATCTTGTTTTGATTCATGGCGATAGAATTGAAGCAGTTGCCGCCTCCCTCGTTTGTGCAACAAAGAATATAAGAAGCGCACACATCGAAGGAGGAGAAGTATCAGGAACTATAGATGAAGTTTATCGTCACTGTAATACAAAGTTATGCACAGTCCACTTTGTAAGTTCAAAATCAGCAAAAAAGCGCGTTACAAAACTTGGAGAGCATCCCGATAGAGTTTTTGTTCTGGGGTCTCCAGAACTTGATGCACATAAAGCAAGAAATTCAATTTCGCTAAATGAAGTCTTGAATTACTATGATATCGATTGGGATGACTATGGGATTTTTATTTTTCATTCAGTTACTTCAGAGTTAGATAGTTTAAAGAAAGAAATCCAATTTTGTTGTAATGCGTTAAAGAAAACAAAAAAGAACTTCGTAGTTATTGCGCCAAATAACGATCCAGGATGTGAGATAATTTTTAAGGAAATTGGAAAATTTCCTAAATCTAATTTCAAACAAATACCTTCGATGAGATTTGCATATTTTTCGACATTACTAAAACATTCTAAAGTTATTATAGGAAATAGTTCAGCGGGTGTTCGAGAAGCTCCTTTTCTTGGTGTTTCTTCAATAAACATCGGCTCTCGCCAATTTAAAAGGGGTGGAGCAAAAAGTATAAGAAACTTTGATGTTTTTAAAAACGGGCAACTTGATAAGCTAGTTCAAAAACAATGGGGCAAGCGCTTTGTGCCTGACCATAGTTTTGGGACCGGTCAATCTGCAAAAAAGTTTACAAAGATTTTAAACGAAAAAAAAATCTGGGAATTAAATTTACAGAAAACATTTTTTGAGACTTCTAGTCATTGAGAAACCCCTGATTTAAACAAAAAATCTTGCTGGCTGCTAAAGTTGGCAAATATTGATGTGTTGAAACGAAATCTGGAAATATCGAGGCGTCACAAACATAGAGATTGTTGGTCCCAAATACTTTAAAACTTTCATCAACTACTCCACTATTTTTATCGTTGCTCATCCTATTAGTTCCTATCAGATGGTAACCAGAAAAGGTTTCTGATCCTATATTTTGCTCAATATCATCATTAATTAAATTCTTTCCACTTTTAGCAAAGCCTGCTTTTTTCAGGAGATCAATACCGCTTCTAAAAGCTTTGTAAGCAAGCGCTCTATCAAATTTGTTTGACAAATAGTTTGGATCAATTTGTATATTATTTTTATTATCAAGAGAAATCGAACCTTCAGATTTTGGAAAAACTTGAAAGCACCCTATTGAAGCTCGTTGGGCTTTTTGAAATTTAATACCTTTGGACGATAACAAGCTTCGTTCTTGTGTAAAATGCACCAAATGATACCTTACCAAGCTGTTTATATTAACTTTCTTATTAAAACTTGATTTATTCCAGGCAAGAGTGGCACCTGGACTTTTAAAGATCGAATTCTTTGACCTTATGTACTTAAAAAATTCGTAAAATAATTTCAACCCACGTGTTTTTTGGTTAAGCGTATCGAACCCTATACAATCAAATTCAATCCTGAAATTAGCATGGTCTTTCAAATGTTTTCCTACATGTTCTCGCCGAAATTTCATAGGGGTACCGGCTTTACAAACGTCCTTTGGGTCTCCAATCCCCGACCGCATAAGAATTAAAGGTGAGAATATTGTGCCTGCTGAAAGAATAATTTTTTTTGCATTAACAGTAATTTTGGCCTTAGTAACTAAATTTTCACACTCAACACCTGAAGCATAGTTGTCTTTGAAAAAGATTTTAATCGCACGCGTATTTGCTAGCTTTTCAATGTTTTTGTGGTTTGCATTTTCATTAAAATCATTAGAAAAGTTATATCTCTTTGATCCTTGAATATTAAGATGAATTTTTGCCCATCCCTCTACAAAATTATCTAAATCCGCAACCTCAGGAACTGCAATATTATTGAGGGTTTTACAAAAAATATTTGTTAGTTCATCTGCATATCCATACTCTCTGTTATAAGAAAAATTTGGGTTCTGGTATATATGCTTTTTAACTCTCTGGAACATATTTTTTGGCCAAAAAGAAAAAACCTCCCTAAACCGTTTTTCAAAACCCAAGTATGAGACATTTCCATTGATTAAGCTTGAACCACCAAAACCAATTCCCTGAAGAATAGGCAATTCTCTATCTTCTAAGCCAGATTGTTTCTTGGATATAAAGCTTAAACAGTGTTTATCATTTTGCAGTAATTTTCCTGATAATAACGGTATTTTATTTAGATAGCTTTTACCCTCAGAGCATCCCTGCTCTATTAAACACACTTTATAACCTGACCTGCTTGCATTTTTTGCAATTTCAAGCCCAGCTGTTCCAGCGCCAACAACCGCTAAATCATATCTGTGGTGAGACATACTCTATTTCCAAATTTTGCAACTCTTTTATCAACACTAATGCATCTTCAAACTCTTTTTGCGTGTCGATATCTATTGAGCGCTTAATTGAAAGAGGAAAAGCCAAGGTCTTGGCTGCAGGCATGAAGCCTTTTTCTTTCAGCATAGACATCACACCTAAATACAAACTTCCATCTACAAAAGCTGAATTACTGTCTTTTTTGATGCCACGCACTTTAAGCATTTTTTTACCAATGTGGCCTAAAAAAAAGTCTGATTTTGCTTCGCTAAATTTAATTATCTCATAGATATCTTTTATTTCGCTGTAGTTTTTATTTACAGACACCATAGAAAGATTATTCCCTAAGTTCTTAATTTGTCTACAAAAAGAGACTAAATCATCCTTCAGTCTAATAGGTGATGTCGGTTGCAATAATATAAAGCTCCCAGATAGGTAGTCATCCAAACGGATCAAGTGTCTCTCAGCTAGCCTGTAGATACAATCAAAAATGACATCAGATAGAATTGCATTGTCATCAGAAAGTTCTGGTTTTCTTTTTACTGCTAGAATACTGGACGAATATTTCTCTTTTACTAATTCTAAAATCTGGTCATCATCACTGGTGCAAACTACTGAAATTTCTCTTAACCCACTGAGCTGTTGCTTTAGGAATAAACCCGCAGCCAAGCTCCACTCAAATAAAGGAAACCCAAAAAAATTTTTATAGTTTTTATTTTTGAGCCGTTTGGAGTTTTTTCGAGCGGGAATGACTATAACTAAATTTTCATTAAGAGCATTCATTAATATCACTGGCAATATTTTTATAATCTTTAATTGACCTCGATACTAAAATCGGAATTGCAACGCATTTACGCAATCTATCATGACAACTCTTTACCTCTTTATTCCTAATGTTTTTATCGATATGTTCCCAAAAATATGCACAATGCCAGTTAAAAGCATCAGGTAAATTCTTTGTACCAAAGCCAGCTTTTTTAAGTAAACTAATTACTTGGTTACGTAGTTTTTGATTTTTTATAGAGATCACAAAAGTATCATAATTGGGCTCGCTTCCTGAAGTAACATGTCTAAATTGTATATCTTTGTGGTTTATAAATTTTTCGAGGGCGTGGTATCTCTTTTTCGATTCTCCTAAAATACTCGGGAATTTTTTTAGCTGGACCTTGCCAAATGCTCCACTTATTTCTGTCATTCTGTAATTAAACCCAATCAGTCCGGCACGATCTAACCCTCTTGGCAGACTAGGAATATTTTTGTGGCCATGATCATGATACATTCTAGCATTTTTTCCATCACTTTTCTTCTTGGAAAACAGAGCCCCACCTTCACCAGTTGTAATCATTTTACCAAAGTCGAAACTCAAAACGCCAAATTCACTCAAGCCTCCAACATATTTGCCGGCAACCTTGGCCCCTATCGCTTCGCATGCATCTTCAACTACTGGAATTTTATTTCTTTTTCCAATCCTGTTGATTATTACCATATCTGCTGGTACACCCAGCATATGAACAGGAATTATAGCTTTTGTTTTTTTAGAAATTAAAGTTTCCAAATTTTTAGGACACATGTTCAACGTATCATCGATATCAGTAAAAACAACATTTGCACCAGTGTCTACAATAGCTTCAACAGTTGCAATAAAATTAAAGGACTGAGTTATAACCTCATCACCTCTTCCAATACCGAGAGCTTTGAGAGCCACTTTAATTGCAGCCGTACCAGATGAAACGCATAAAACATCAGCCATTTTTGGGCTGAAAACGGCTTTCAACTTTTGTTCAAATTCTCTGACATGATAATGCTTCCTTTTTTTATCAAAACCATGAGCAAAGAAAACTTTCCCCTCATCAAAGATCCTGGAAATTGCTTTTTTTTCTTTTTCGTCGATAACCTCAAATCCGGGCAAATTTAACTCCTGCCATCATGAAAACATATTAATAAATTATATTATAAGAGAAAAGTAGCCTTAGAGGGTAAAAAACTATGATTTTTTTTCAAAAATATATGTGTTATCATGAGGAGTGGCATGTGTTTTGCAGCCATGTAGTCCCCTCATACTCCCAATATAAACCCAAACCTATGTATGAGGGGAACCTATTTTCAAATTTCCTCGTTGACAATATTGCAATCAAATAAAATTGAAAAATAACTTAGTGCTAAATTTTCTGGCCCTAAAATATGCAAACCGGTGATCATATATCAATCGTAAGTATTCTGCACATTTAACAAATAATAAGCGATATAATTTAGTGCTATTTTTAATTTATTCTGAAATAATTTTTTTTTGAGAGCATCTTATGAAATAACACTTAGAGGAAATAATGGAAATTGTAAAACCACTAAATGAAAATGATATCGACCCAAGTCTATTAGAAAAGATTCAGTTCTTTAAAGGACCGCTTGGTGTTATACCTAGCTCAGTTAAAACTATGAGTTATCACCCCAAAATAGCCGATGCATTTACAGATCTTAATAAGGCTGTAATGGAATGCAAAGGGAAAGTTACCCCAGAGTTTAAAAGGCTTATCGGATATGTAACAAGTTTTGCCTCAGGGTGTCTCTATTGCCAAGCTCATACTATTTTAGGGGCTGAACGCTTCGGCTGTACAAAAAAAAGATTAGAAGAAGTTTGGAATTATGCAAATTCCTCAGCTTTTTCAAGTGCAGAAAAAGCTTCCCTTGACTTCGCTTTCGCAGCGGCATCTGTTCCCAACAAAGTTACAGAAAAAGAAGCGTCTAAATTAAAAAATTACTGGAATGATAATGATATTGTCGAAATTATGGGCGTAATTGCATTGTTCGGCTTTCTCAATCGTTGGAATGACAGTATGGGTTCTGCTTTGGAAGATTTACCAGTTGAAAAAGGGGAAGAACATCTCATGAAAAACACTAATTGGACACCAGGGAAACATAGGGTTTAAAGCATGGATAAGCGAAACGAGGAAGAACTTAGAGCATCTTTCTTAAATCAACCTCTAATGCCCTATATAGGCGCAAGACTCTCCACAATATCTCCTGGGCGAGCATCGATAGAGGTAATTTATCAAAAGAATATAACTCAACAACACGGTTTATTTCATGGAGGCGTTTCTGGATCTATAGCTGATAATGCTGCTGGATTTGCTGCAATGACACTAATGGATAAGGAGAAAGAGCCCCTTACAATTGAATTCAAAATTAATTTTCTTAATATTGCGGATGGGGAAAAGCTAGTTGCGGAAGCGAAAATTCTACAAGCGGGTCGAAGTATTTTTCATGGAGAGTCAAAAGTGTATACGATAAAGAAAAAAGAGAAACTTTTGACAGCTACTGCTCTCGTAACCATAAAAGCAACAAGTAAGGTATCTGAAAAACTACGCTGAAAGTAAAAACTACTTTCTTTTGTTAATCTTCCTTATCTAACTGCTTTTCATACGCTTCTTGGATGGACTTTAGTTCCTCAATTGCTGCACGAATATCAGAGCTGTCGGTCACATTAATCTCAACTCTTTTCCCTTTATGTGATAATCTAATTTTATCTTGCTTGTAAGACCTTAATTTTTTGACCTTATAAACCCCTATAGGCCTGACAAAACCTTTAGGTGTAAATTCTTTAAAAAACTCAGTTTCTACTTCATTTGAAATAAGGTTTTTTGTGTTTTCATCAACAAGCATGTCATCAATTTCAGCCATTGACTGAAGTCTTGCAGCAAGATTCACAGGGCTTCCAAGTATAGTATAATCTAATCGTAAATCTGAACCAAAGTTCCCTACAGTACAAAACCCATTTGATATACCCATCCTAACTGATATACCTTCAACTGCTCCCAAGCCCCTCCAATGTGTTTGCAATTCCTTTACTCTTTCCTGCATATCTATGGCCATTTCTATACACTTTAGAGCGTCATCAGTTTCTCCTAGTGTCTCCGGATCACCAAAAAAAACCATTAGAGCGTCTCCAATAAATTTATCAATTGTGCCGCCGTGTTTAATTGCTATTGTTGACATTTCTGAGAGATAGGAATTGATGATCAGGGCCAGTTTTTCAGGCTCCATTTTATCAGTCAAATCAGTAAAACTCACGATATCAGAAAAAAATACTGTTAGGTTCTTCCTACTATGAGAAACTCCCTGGTCTTTTTCTTCCTCAAAAATATTCTTGTAAATTTGAGGAGACAGATATTTTGCCAGCCTAGTTGCTAAGCTTTCGAGTTTTTTACTTTTTTCTTCTATTATTTGTTTGTCTTTCAATTGCCCTTCTATAAGTGAGTCTCTTTGCTTAGTTAACTCATGTTCATTAGTTCTATCTACGAATTGACCTTGAATTCCGTTTAAGTATTCAAAATCAGAATTTTTTGTTTTTGTTGAAAGTAGTGAAAAAAGTCTCTCTTTATCATCAATAATGATTTTGACCTTAGGGATTAAAACAGATCCCTTTTTGTGGATTTCATCCTCAAAAAATTGTATCTGTTCGTCTGTTACACCTAGCTGCTTTAAAATATCTGGAAAGTATGCATCTTTGACATTGCCTAGAACCGGGAAAAAGCCTTTGAAATTTTTGTTAACCTTTTTAACTCTCAAATCCTTATCTGCGTAGTAACAAGCAGTAATAGCGTTCTCAAAATTGAAAAAACTTAAGTCTACCACCCTATCAGGATTGAAAAAATCTTGGAAATTCATAAACGTTCAATGCCCTTTTTCGAGTATAATAATAAATTCTGCAAATTCACCCTTACTAATGAAAACAATGGCCTACTTGATATTATTATTAAATTCAAAAAATGAACACATCTAATTAAATTTTTGAGGCACTATTTCTGAGAATGAGAATATTGTTTCATATTTTTTTGCAAACGCAATTAAATCTAAATCGGATTTTCTCTTTCCTATTATTTGCATTCCCATGGGCAGTCCATTTCTATTTAAACCCACAGGAACGGAGATAGTTGGCAGCCCTAGAATACTCGATAAAACCACAATATCCATCCACTGATGATATGTCTCCATTTGTTTACCATTGATGTTTGAGGGATAAGGAATGTCTTTATTGAAGGGATACACCTGTGCAACTGGCAATGCCAAATAATCATATTTTTCAAAAATCGAACTAACTTCATTTTCCCACAGTGATCTCCATGCAAGTGCTTCTTCGAGATCCGTTTCTTTAACCACTTGACCATTTTTAATTTCCCAATCGACGGTAAGGATTTTTTCATCTGAACTCAGATTGTAATTTAAAAATTCGTCATATAAACTTTTTGATCGTAATATTTTCCAGCTATTGCTCAAATGATAAGGGTTGGCTTCCGGCTCTACTTCTTCTACCACAACTTTATTTTGGGCTAGAAAAAAAAGAGTTTTCTTACACTGTTCCAATATTTCTTCTTCGACCTGGTAGTAACCACCTAAATCATTTAACCAGGCAATTTTTTGTTCATGTACTTTATCATCACTTAGGTATACATCATCAAATGAGAAAGCTAAATCAAATGAGAAAGGGTCGGATTTATGCGACCCCGATACAATATCAAGAAAATAAGCCAAATCTTCAGGTGTTTTTGCTAAGGCGCCCAAAGTTGATAAGATGGGCAATTTTTTGTGCCTAGTCTTTGATCTTTCCTCGGGGATAAGCCCTGGTGTTGGCCTAAACCCATATAAATTACAATACGCAGCCGGATTTCTGCATGAGCCCATCATGTCAGAGCCATCAGCTATCGGAATTAAATCAGCAGCAATAGAGGCTGCTGCACCACCACTGGAACCACCAGCAGTTTTTGACACATCATAAGGATTGGCGGTAGCGCCAAAAGCTCTATTAAATGTGTGCGAACCAAGCCCCCACTCAGGCGTATTTGTTTTTCCAATAATTAAAGCACCACTATCAATTAACCGATCAACAATAATACTATTTTTTTTTGCAACATTATTTTTATATTTCGGCACTCCATAAGTTGTTGGTAGACCTTTAACATCGATCAAATCTTTTACAGCTAGAGGAATGCCAAAAAGACTTTTTGTTTTTTTATGCATGGAAAAACGTTTTAAGTTTTCAAGATCATTTAAAACTTCATCTATGCTCCTCAGAGAAACGAGCGCATTAAGACTGGGATTGAATTTATTTATTCTCGAGAAATAGTGTTGTAATAGCTCTTTCTCAGAAATTTTTCTATCGTTCAAAAGTCCAATAATTTGTTTCAGCGAGTGTTTTTCCATAATGTTTTTATGAGAGCCTAAGTTGAGTTTCTTTTAGAAGTGTAATTTCTAATTTCTGTTACTTTTGATTTTGTTTTTTATCAAATTTAGGATTAGGATTAAACTAACTTTATAATTTTTACAAGTTATAGGATCAGTAGAGCAGTGTATTTAGAATTAACTGACGAGCAGTCTATGATAGTTGATACAACCAGAGATTTTCTGGAAAAAGAGATTTATCCTCACGAAAAAATTGTTGAAAAAACTGGGGAAGTCCCAAGAGAATTAGGAGCAGAAATTGCAAAGAAATGTAAAGAAATAGGCTTTTTTGCAGCTAACTTCCCGGAGGAACTAGGGGGCGGTGGAATGAATCATTTAGAGTTTACTCTTTTAGAGAGAGAACTTGGTAGAGGTTCAAATGCTTTGACGATTTTTTTTGGTAGGCCCTCTGGCATCCTTATGGCTTGCAATGATCTACAAAAGGATAAGTACCTTATCCCTGCAATCAAAGGTGAAAAGTTTGATGCACTAGCAATGACTGAGCCAGGGGCCGGTTCTGATGTTAGAGGAATGAGTTGTACCGGACAAAGAAAAGGTGGCGACTGGATTGTAAATGGAACTAAACACTTTATAAGTCATGCCGACATAGCTGACTTCGTTATTGTTTTTATCGCAACTGGGGAAGAGGAAACGGTAAAAGGTAAAAAGAAAAAAATCTCCTGTTTTCTAGTGGATAGAGGTACGCCAGGATTTCAAATATGTAGCGGATATAACTCTGTATCGCATAGAGGATACAAAAATTGTATTTTAAGATTTGAGGATTGCCGACTTTCCGATGATCAAATTTTGGGTGAAGTCCACAAAGGTTTTGATATTGCTAACGAATGGCTTTATGCAACACGCTTAACTGTTGCAGCAACATCTGTAGGTAGAGCAAGAAGGGCTTTTGAATTGACACTTCCCTTTACCATAGAGAGACAGCAATTTGGAAAAAAAATAAGTCAGTTCCAAGGTGTAAGTTTCCAGCTCGCAGACATGATTACTGAAATCGATGCTGCCGACCTTCTTACACTATCAGCTGCATCAAAATTGGATAATAAAATTCCAGCAAACAGAGAGATTGCATCAGCAAAGCTATATGCAACAGAAACGCTGGCTAGAGTAACAGATACTTGTATTCAGCTACATGGTGGAATGGGATTGATGGATGACCTTCCTTTTGAGCGTTTTTGGAGAGATGCACGAATTGAAAGAATTTGGGATGGAACATCGGAAATCCAAAGACATATAATCAGTCGGGAACTTCTGAGACCTTTGGGTGGATAAAATTGGTTAGGTCGTTAAATAGACTTTTAAGACCAAAAACTATCGCCGTTTATGGAGGAAGTTGGTCTAAAAATGTTGTGAAAGAGCTAAAAAAGAATTCATTTTTGGGTGAGATTTGGGCTGTTCACCCCACAAAAAAAAGTATAGGGGGAGTCAAGTGTTATAGAACAACTCGTGACTTGCCATCATCTCCAGATGCAGTATTTGTGGGGGTTAATAGAGAGAAAACTGTTTCAATTATCGAAGAACTATCCGAAATAGATGCGGGAGGAGTTGTATGTTTTGCTTCAGGGTTTTCTGAAACATCAGTTGATGATAAATCAGACCATGGTAAGACACTACAATGTAGAATCGTTAAAGCTGCTAGGCAGATGCCGATTTTAGGCCCAAATTGTTATGGTTTCATAAATTATTTAGACAATGCACTTATCTGGCCTGATCAACATGGTGGAGAACAAGTCAATAAGGGGGTAGCTATACTTACCCAAAGTTCTAATATCGCAATTAATTTGACTATGCAATGCAGAGGCCTCCCTATTGCTTATGTGATAACGGTTGGCAACCAGGGTCAGCTTAATCAAGCTCAAATAGCTTTGGAATTATTACAAGACTCTAGAGTAACTGCTATTGGTCTGCATATCGAGGGGATAATAAATCCTAAAGATTTTGAAAAGTTGGTAAGAGAGGCTAAAACTTTAAAAAAAGGAATTGTAGCTTTAAAGGTAGGTAAATCGAAACTAGCCGAAAATGCCACTATTTCTCACACTGCCTCGATGGCAGGAAATTATCAAGGAGCAATAGCTTTACTCAACAAATTAGCTATCGCAACTGTAAATGGTCTAGAGAGCTTTTTAAATACATTAATGATTTTACATATTCATCAACCGATAAGTGGTAATAAAATTGCCTCACTGTCCTGTTCTGGTGGCGAGGCGAGCCTAATTGCAGATTTAGCTGAATCATTTAATTTGAGGTTTCCAAAACTTAGCTCTAAACAAAAAAGAAAACTTAAGTCCGCGTTAGGTGATTTAGTTCATTTATCTAATCCTTTAGATTATCAAACATATGTTTGGAATGACCAAGTAAAGCTGACAATTGCGTTTAAAACTATGATGGAAGAGAAATATGATTTCTTATTTATAATTATGGATCTACCCAAACAAGGTCGCTGCTCCTCAGATGCATGGTATCCAGCAATTGCAGCGCTAAAAGAAGCTAAAAAAATTGCAAAATGCCCAGTCGGGCTAATAACGTCTCTTGAAGAAAATATGCCGGAAAAGTTTGCAAAGGATTTAATAAGGCACTCAATAATTCCACTTACTGGATTAGAAAATAGTCTTGCCGCTGTAAAGGCATTACAAAATGTGGGTATACAGTGGAAAGTAAAGAGCACTCCATCAATTATATGGGAACGCTGGCCAAATGAGAAATCTCGGGTACTAGATGAGTATCAATCGAAAAAAGTTTTAAGTAGTATAGGCATTAATGTTCCAAAAGGTTTTGTAATTACAGATAAAAATTCTCTCTTAAATAAATTTAGAACGATTAAAAAAGCTGTTGCTTTAAAAGCCATAGGCATTAATCACAAGACAGATGTTTCTGGAGTAGTTCTTGGAATAAATAATGAAAACGAACTGATTAATAAATTCAATAATATGAAGAGATTAACTAGTTCAAAAGAATTTTTAATAGAGCGCCAAGTAGATAATTTTTTAGTAGAGCTTTTAATTGGAATTGTAAGAGATCCGCAACATGGCTTTATGATAACGATAGCAGAGGGTGGAGTTTTATCTGAGTTGCGAAAAGACTCTGTTACCTTGTGTATGCCGTGTAAAAAGACTGAGATAGCGAGGGCATTAGAAAAATTAAAAATATGGCCTTTGTTAAATGGGTACAGAAATAAAAAAGCCGCTAATATCAACAATATAGTTTTGGCAATCTTTTCACTGCAACGTTATGCTTTAGAAGAGAAAGCTAGATTAGTTGAAGTGGAAATAAACCCTCTTTTAGTAAAATCAAATCAGGTTGTTGCAGCTGATGCACTTATACGAGAAAATTATTAAATGGTAGGAAAATGGCAATAAAGACGAATGAATTAAAAACAAAAATCAAGGGAGCAATACTTGAGGTCACACTCGACCGCCCTAAGGCAAATGCCATCGATCTGCTCACCAGCCAGAGAATGGGTGAAATCTTCATGGAATTTAGAGATAATTCAAAACTACGCGTAGCTATTTTAAGAGCTGAGGGAGAGAAATTTTTCACTGCAGGTTGGGACTTAAAAGCAGCAGCTGACGGAGATGCTGTAGATGGTGACTATGGCATCGGAGGTTTCGGAGGACTTCAAGAACTTGGGAACCACAATAAGCCAGTAATTTGCGCAGTAAATGGTATTTGCTGCGGCGGTGGATTAGAGATAGCTTTGTCTTGTGACTTAATTATCTGCTCAGAAAATGCTACCTTTGCACTACCCGAAATTCGTTCAGGGACTGTTGCTGATGCGGCTTCTATTAAGCTTCCAAAAAGAATACCTTATCATGTTGCTATGGACCTATTGTTAACAGGGCGATGGTTTGATGCCCAGGAGGCAATGTCGTATGGATTAATAAAAGAAATAGTTAAATTTGATCAGCTTAGAAAAAAAGCATGGGACTTGGCCGAGATTTTAGCAAGTGGACCACCGCTAGTTTATGCAGCCATAAAAGAAATTGTGCGTGAAGCAGAGGATTTAAAATTTCAAGATGCCTTAAACAGAATAACCAAGAGGCAATTTAAAACTGTTGATCATTTATATTCGAGTGAAGATCAAATTGAGGGTGCAAAAGCATTTGCTGAAAAACGAGATCCAAAGTGGAAAGGAAAATAATTTATTAGTTTCAAATTAAGTGCTGAAAATTGGATAAAAATATTTATTCTAAAAGGGAGGGAATATGAAAGATAGGTATCAAGTCGTTATAATAGGTGGTGGAGTTGATGGGGATAGAGTCATTGAGATGTTAGAACGAATTTGTCCTCTAAATTTATCTCAAAAAATTTTTGCTATCGGAGATGTTAAAAGAACTATTATGGATCACTTAAATGTGATTATATTTAGAGAAACAGAAAAAAAATTTGTATTGTTCTCGCCAAGCTCTTCTTCTGGTTCCTTTCTTAAATCCATTGAGATATCTTCGAGAAATATTTAAATAAAAGGGAGATGAAATGAAAGTCAAATCTGATATCGAAATTGCAAGAGAGGCACAGAAACTTCCTATAAAAGAAGTAGCAAAAAAATTAGGTATAGAAGACGAAGAATTAATTCCCTTTGGGCATGATAAAGCAAAAGTATCAGATCAATTTATTAGATCGGTAAAAAATAATCAAAACGGTAAGCTCATTTTAGTAACAGCGGTAAATCCGACACCCGCCGGTGAAGGTAAGACTACGACTACGGTAGGCCTAGGTGATGGACTTTGTGCTTTGGGAAAGAGAGCGGCTATATGCATTCGCGAAGCATCTTTAGGACCTTGCTTTGGCATGAAAGGGGGAGCTGCTGGCGGAGGGTTAGCGCAAGTTGTGCCTATGGAAGAAATGAATTTACACTTCACTGGAGACTTTCACGCAATTACTAGCGCTCATAACCTTTTAGCAGCAATGATAGACAACCATATATATTGGGGTAACGAGCAAAATATTGACCTCAGAAGAGTTGTTTGGCGACGGGTAATGGATATGAATGATAGGGCACTTAGAGACGTAGTCACAAGCCTAGGAGGTGTCGCTAATGGATATCCAAAGCAATCAGGGTTTGATATCACTGTAGCTTCTGAAGTAATGGCAATTTTATGTTTAGCTAATGATCTTTCAGATCTCAGAAAAAGATTAGGTGAAATAATCGTTGCGTATAGAAAAGATCGAACTCCAGTTTTTTGCAAAGATATTAAAGCAGATGGCGCAATGACCGTACTCTTACAACAAGCTATGCAACCCAATATCGTTCAAACACTAGAAAATAATCCTGCATTTGTCCATGGAGGACCTTTTGCTAATATTGCCCATGGTTGCAATTCTGTTATCGCTACAAAAACCGCTCTAAAGATAGCTAACTATGTAGTAACCGAAGCGGGTTTTGGAGCCGACCTCGGTGCCGAGAAATTTGTTAATATAAAGTGTAGGAAAGCTGGGATAAAGCCCGACGCTGCTGTAATCGTTGCCACAGTTAGGTCGATGAAAATGAACGGTGGCATAGTTTCCAAAAATGATCTGAGTACGGAAAATATCGAAGCTGTGCAACGAGGTTGTGCAAACCTTGGAAGACATATTGAAAATGTAAAATCATTTGGAATACCAGTCGTCGTTGCAATAAACCACTTTGTTAGCGATACAAATGCCGAGATTGAGGCGCTCAGACGGTATGTAGCTGATAAGGGTACTGAAGCTTTTGTCTGTAAGCATTGGGCAGAAGGTTCTACCGGAATCCTTCCTCTCGCGAATAAGGTTGTTGAGATTGCAGAAAACAAAAGTAAATTTGTTTACACATACAAAGACGATTTGTCTCTGATTGAAAAAATCGAAAGAGTCGCTAAAAAAATATATAGAGCTGATGAAGTTCTTGCGAACAAGTCAATTAGGGATCAGCTACAGTTATGGGAAAATGATGGTTATGGTGATCTCCCTATTTGTATGGCGAAAACCCAATATAGCTTTACTACAGATCCTAACAGAAGGGGTGCACCAAACGGGCACTCAATACCAATAAGAGAAGTAAGACTGTCGGCAGGGGCTGGTTTCATTGTTGTTATTTGTGGAGAAGTTATGACTATGCCTGGACTTCCCAAAGTTCCAAGCGCGGAGGCCATAATGCTCAATAAAAAAGGCGACGTTGAGGGCTTATTTTAAAAGGTCGAGGAAAATAATGAATGAAATTATTGACGGAAAAAAGTTTTCACAAACACTACGCGCCAAAGTAAAAAATTATGTCGATGTCATAAAGGAAAAACATGGGGTAACTCCAGGTTTAGCAGTAATACTTGTTGGAGAGGACCCCGCGAGCCAGGTATATGTGAGAAATAAAGGAAAGCAAACCTTAGAAGTTGGCATGAACTCCTATGAGTATAAGCTGGATGTGTCAACTTCTTCCGATGTACTACTCAACCTCATAAAAAAATTAAATAACGATGTGAATGTTCATGGGGTTCTATGTCAACTACCTTTACCCGACCACTTGAATGAAAAAGAGGTGATTAATTCTATCGATCCAAAAAAAGATGTGGATGGATTTCATATATCAAATGTTGGTCTTCTAAATACGGGTCAAAAGTCAATGATCCCCTGTACACCATTAGGGTGTTTATTATTACTTAAAGACAGGCTAGGAGACCTTTCAGGTAAAAATGCAGTGGTCGTAGGAAGATCAAATATAGTTGGTAAGCCGATGGCTAATTTACTTTTACAAGAAAATTGTACTGTAACTATAGCTCACTCTCGAACAGAGAATATAGAAACTATATGTGCGCAAGCTGATATTATCGTGGCTGCGGTAGGGAGGCCTGAGATGATTAAAAAAGAATGGGTAAAGCCTGGGGCTACAGTCATAGATGTTGGTATAAACCGAGTAACAAAAAATATTGATGGACACGAAAAAACTACTTTGGTGGGTGACGTTTGTTTTAATGATATGGCTGGTTTAGTAGCCGGCGTTACACCTGTACCCGGTGGAGTAGGACCAATGACTATAGCTTGTCTTTTAGCAAATACTGTTACTGCATGCTATAGATCACAAGACCTTTATGACCCAGAGTTTACTTAACGATTATTTTTTGGAGTTTTTTTGTTAATTGTTACTTTCGTGATAACATTTAACGATTATTCGTATGAGCCCAACTTTTGAAAAACATAACAAACCACGATAGCTTTTTAAAGCTTGCCCTTCGAAAAAGTGTAATGAGAAGAGCTTTAAGGATTGCTCTAATCGTTGGTTGTATACTTGCTCTAATAAACCATGGTGACAGAATAATTTTTCAGGATATGAAATCAGTCGATTGGTTTAAAATTCTTTTAACTTTCTGCGTGCCGTACTGTGTCTCCACTATTTCATCTGTTTTGGCAATCAAACGAGAAATTGAGATAAATGAGTCCTAAAAAAAAAAGTTTTCTTTATAATTAGTTCCTATAGAGGTTTTTATGAAAAAAAAGATATTGCTTACAGGCGCAGGAGGTAGATTGGGTTCTTATCTTAGAGAGCCACTTTCAAACATCTGCAGTACACTTATTTCGACTGACATAAAAAAAGATATTGGAAAACTCAATGAAAATGAAAAATATTTTTCAGCCGATTTATCAAATTTTGATCAGATATGTGACCTAACAAAAGACGTTTCGCTTATCTGCCATTTTGGAGCTTTAGTAGACGAAGTGCCATTTAACGATATGCTAGGTGCTAATTTTATTGGCTCCTATAACATTTGGGAAGCAGCTCGCCAAAATAAGTGTGCTAGGGTAGTTTATGCAAGTTCTATTCATGCAGTCGGCATGTATAAAAGAACAAAAACATTAAGGCCAAAGACTGCACATCGAGCTGATGGTTTTTATGGGCTATCAAAGTGTTTCACTGAAAATTTGGCCCGGATGTATTACGATAAATGTGGTGTTGAAGCGGTGTGCTTAAGAATTGCTACATGTTCACCAGTAACAACGCAAAGAAGTTTATCGAGTTGGCTTTCTTATGGTGACTTGGTTCAATTGGTTATGAAAGCAATTGATACTTCACATACCGGTTATTCGGTTATTTATGGAGTGTCAGACAATGATCGTTCTAACTTGAGCAACATAGAAGCAGGGCATATCGGTTTCAAACCCCAAGATAATGCTGAGATTTACGCAAATAAAATCTTTGCAGATGACTTAACAGACGAATTAGCAGACGAAGGGAACAAATTGCATGGTGGTCCTTTTGCATCCACTGATCTAGGAGTTAGCGCGATGGATAAAATGAAAATAGTTTATGCGCATAAAGGGGATTTGCCAGATGAAAGATAATAATATGCTTCGAGGAGGACAGCTTTTAGCGAAATCTTTTAAAGATAAAGGAATAGAACATGTGTTTACACTCGCAGGTGGGTTTTGTAACCCTGCACTTGAGGGTTTCATGAATCATCAAATACCGGTGATAAATTGCCCGCATGAACAAATTGCGGGCCATTTGGCAGACGGCCATACGAGACTTTCAAGGAAACCTTCTGTTTGTCTAGTTGGACCAGAGGGTTTTGCGAATGCGATACCTGCCATGATGGAGGCTTGGGGGGAACGCTCTCCTGTAATTTTTGTTACAGGCTCATCCACACTGAAAAAGCAAGGCGCTGGAGGATTTAAGGAAATAGATGACGTTTCTATCGCAAGACCACTTACAAAATACAGTGCATCAATAACAGATGGAAATAGAATTCCTGAGTTCGTGGATAGAGCGTGGAGAATAGCAACAAGCGGTTATCCAGGACCGGTTCATCTAAGTATGCCAGTAGACATAATGTTTTCTTCCTTTGATGAAAGTTCCTCAGATATGGAGCGTCCATTTACTAGAAAAGAACCAAAGACTTACAAAGCATGGCCTGAACCCTCAGCACTAAATGAGATAATTGACATTATAAAGTCTTCAAAAAAACCCATAATTATCGGTGGACATGGGATATGGTGGTCAAAAAATGAAGACCTGTTAAAGCAAGTTGGTGATGAAATAAGAATTCCAATTTTTAATGTGCCATATCACCAAAAATTATTAAATGAAAATTGCAAGGCCTTTCTAGGGCTTGCCGATGTGCATCAGTACCATCCTTCAAAGTTTGCTTTCAATGAATCTGATTGCATAATAATGGTAGGAGGTCGCTTGGATAATCAAATGAATTTCGGCAATCCACCATTATTTCCTGCAAGTTCGAGGCTAATATGTGTCAACGGTTCGCACGAAGAAATAGAATTTAATAGAGCGGCTGACCATTTGCTTTTGAGTGATCCTGGAGCTTTTTTTGAAGGTCTACTTAAGTCACATAACAGGGATAAATTCTCTTTGGAAAAAGATTGGTTAGCTAAAAATATTGGGGAAAGAAAAAAATGGGTGGCTGCGTCGCTAAGCAATCTTGTTGAAACAACGAATTATCCAGCATGGAGTGGCGGAAAAATTCACCCTTTAGAGCTTTCTCTGTCGGTACAAAAGTGTATGACAGACGAAGATATCTTAGTTTTTGATGGAGGTAATACACACTTTTGGTCAGAAATTGCTGTTAATATAATGGCCTCTAATGGATTAGCTCTTTCCCAAATAATGCACCCTGGTTCCTATTCAATGCTAGGCGTTGGAGTGTCATTTGCACTGTCGGCAAAGCGGCTCAATAAGGAGAAGACGATTGTATTAATTTCTGGAGATGGTGCTTTCCTTAGTGGGGGTTTATCCATTGAGACGGCCTTTCAAGAAAACCTGCCGATTGTTATAATTATCGATAACAATGGTGGTCTAGATTGTATATCGCAACAACAGGAAAGATTGTTCAAGGATGGTTCTCATTTTGCAACAGATTTCAGAGATATACCATTTCATGGAATGTTTGAGGGAATGGGGGGTTATGGAGAGCTGGTAACTCACAAAGATGAGATTCAAGGAGCTGTAAGGCGAGCAATAGACAGCGGGAAACCTGCTTGTGTTAACGTAAAAACAAAAGGTGTTATCAGCCCAATTGTTGCGGCTACAAGCGATAAAAGGGATAAGGCTTCTATAGAATAATAATGCCCTCAATAAGTACACATGTATTAAATTCCGAAACCGGTACTCATGTCGCTGGTCTAACAGTTACCCTTACACATATTGGTCCAGATGGGGCAAAAAAGACAATGTTTTCAGAAAAAACTGATGCGGGGGGACGCATTTTAGAGAACTTTGACTTTCCCCTTAAAAGCAATGAAATTTTTGAGATTGAATTTAAACTATCAGATATTCATATGAAGAAAAAAGGTATATACTGTAGAGATATAATTTTCAGGGTATCTTTCAGTTCAGAAAATGAAAAATTCCATATTCCCATTATCGTGTCTCAAAACGGCGCCTCTACTTGGTGGTCGGGAGAATAAAAATGAATATTCAAAATAAGTTGAATTTCTCTAGAAGGATCAGAAGAACGCCTTTTACTACCTCCGTCGAAAAGCATGGAGTAACGGGATTTTCCGTTGTGAACCATACACTACTTCCTAAGTCATTTCAAAACTCAATTGAAGATGATTATTTGCACCTACAAAAATATGCTCAAATTTGGGACGTTGGCTGTCAAAGGCAAGTTGAAATTAAAGGTAAAGACGCACTCAAACTAATTGAGTTAATGACGCCTAGATCAATCTCAGAACTTCAACCAGGAAAATGTCTTTATATTCCCTTGACCGATGAAAATGGTGGTATAATCAATGATCCTATTCTTATCAAAATAAGTGCCGATCATTTCTATCTATCCGTTGCAGACTCAGATGTGTTATTGTGGGCTAGAGGGCTAGCTATTGGTTTTGGCTTAAACGTACGAATAAGGGAGCCTGATGTGTGGCCTTTGGCAGTACAAGGACCAAAAGCTGCCGATGTTTTGGCCAAAGTTTTTGGTGAACGGATATATTCAATTAAAAAATTCAATTTCGACTATTTTTCACTTGATGGCTCTTCTCAACTAATAGCCAAAACCGGTTACTCTAGAATTGGTGGTTTTGAAATATATCTGTCTCGACCAGAACTCGGTTCATCTCTATGGGAAACAATTTTGGAAGCTGGTAAATCAGAAAACATAAGGCCAGGATCTCCAAACATAATAGATAGAGTTGAAGCAGGATTATTATCCTTTGGTAATGAAATGACCGTGGAGAACACACCACTGGAATGTAACATGGATAAGTTCTTGGATATAAATAAAAAAGCAGATTATATTGGGAAAAAAGTTCTCCAGCGGCAGATCAGATATGGCATTAAAAGACGTATAAGAGGTGTTATTTATAAAGGGCCTAAACTTCCAACAATATCAAGACCTTTACAAGTTTTTGATCTAGATAAAAGAACTATAGTCGGAAGCTTAACTTCAGGGGCATTCTCGCCACATTTTAAGAGTAATATTGGGGTTGGTATGATCAAATATGGATACTGGGATAATAACAAAAAAATATTAGTTAATATCGCTGATCAGGAGTTTAGAGAAGGATTAATCAAAGACCTTCCTTTAGTTCAATGAGGTAAGAATGGCTCTGGCTATTAATAAAAATGTATTTATTACCTGTGCTGTGACTGGTTCTGGAAGTTCACAAGATAAAAGTCGAGAAGTACCAAGGTCGCCAAAAGAAATTGCAGATAGTGCAATTGAAGCCGCTAAAGCTGGAGCGGCTATTGTACATTGTCATGTAAGAGATCCCGATACCGGCAGACCAAGTCGTCGGGTTGATCTCTATGAAGAAGTAACAAAAAGGATTAGAGACTCCGAAACGGACGTGGTTTTGAACTTAACTACCGGAATGGGAGGCGATATTTATCTTGGTCTCAACGCTGAAAACCCACTGCCACTTAAAGAACCAGAAACAGATATGATAGGGGCGTCGGAAAGAATAAAGCATCTTGTTACATGTAAGCCAGAAATCTGCACTTTAGATTGTGGCACAATGAATTTTGCTGAGGATAACTATGTAATGACCAACACGCCGGGAATGCTAATGGCGATGGCTTCAAAGATCACCAATTTAGGTATTCTTCCTGAGATTGAAGTTTTTGATACAGGACATCTGTGGCTGGCAAAAAAACTTGTGAACGAAGGTCTGATAAGAGATCCCGTTCTTTTACAGCTTTGTATGGGTATACCCTGGGGCGCACCAAATGATATAAATACGTTCATGTCTTTAGTGAATAATATTCCAAAAGACTGGACTTGGTCTGCATTTTCCATAGGGCAATTTCAAATCCCTTATGTTGCAATGGCCACTCTGGCAGGAGGAAATGTCAGAGTGGGGTTGGAAGATAATATTTGGTTGGAAAAAGGACGGTTAGCAAAGAATTACCAATTGGTTGAAAAAGCTGTAAATGTCATCGAAAACTCCGGCAGTAAGGTCATGTCACCGAAAGAAGTTCGTGATAAGCTTCGTTTGAAAAAACAATAATTATGAAAAATTTAAGTGTGACATGTATAGGAGCTGGCGTAATAGGGTCTGGTTGGGCTGCCCGCTTATTAGTTAATGGAATAAATGTAAACGTTTTTGATAAGCACCCAGAAAGCTACAATAGAACACGATTGTCCGTTGAAAGGGCTAAAAAATATTTCTCTCTATTAACAAAGGCCCCTCTAAGAGAAATGGGCAGTCTTACTTTTGACAAGTCTTTGGAAGATGCTCTGAAAACGTCCACTTATATAATTGAAAGTCTTCCGGAAAATTTACAATTGAAGCATAAGCTTTATAAAGAAATCGAGCAGATTTCAAATAATTCGATTATTTTGTCATCTACTTCAGGTTTCAAGCCCACTGACCTTCAAAAGTATATGAAAAATCCTCAAAGTTTGCTCGTTACACACCCTTTCAACCCAGTGTATCTGATGCCTTTGGTTGAGCTTGTTCCAGGCCAAGAGAGAGATCAGAAAATTGTTGATGATGTGCACCATTTATTGGAATACGTCGGAATGGTACCAATAATAATTAAAAAAGAAATAGATGCCTTTGTCGCGGACAGAATGCTAGAGGCGATGTGGCGTGAAGCATTGTGGCTTATAAAAGATGATATTTGCACTACTAAGGAGCTAGACGATATTATCACGTCTAGCTTTGGAATACGATTTGCTCAAATGGGAATGTTTGAAAGTTACCGTATTGCTGGAGGAGATAAAGGCATGCGTCATTTCCTTGATCAATTTGGTCCTGCACTAAAATGGCCTTGGTCCAGATTGACAGATGTACCAGAGTTTAATTCTGATTTAATAGATAAAATTTGTTCTCAATCAGATGCTCAATCAGATATGTATAGCATCTCCGAGTTAGAAGATATTAGGGACAGAAACTTGGTTGAATTACAGAAAGCTCTTCGCAACAACCGTTGGGGATCTGGACGAACATTAGCGAGCTATGAAAAAGATCTTTTCGATGAACAGTCAAAAGAGGCAGAAAAAGCTAGTGGAAAAATAAGTAGTGACCTGCTAATTACCTATACAAAAACGATACCCCCTGAATGGGCAGATTATAATGGTCACATGACAGAATATCGCTATCTCAACTGTTTTGGCGATGCATCAGATGCTGTGATGCTACATATAGGCTGTGATAAAGCCTATATCGAAGCTGGCAATTCCTATTTCACCGTTGAGACAAATATTAGGCACCTAAACGAGCTTAAGGTAGGGCAAGAAGTATATATAGAAACTAAAGTTTTAAAAGGAACTAAGAAAAAACTGCATGTTTTTCATATGTTGAGAAATAAAAAAGGAGAACTTTTTGCCACGGGTGAACATCTTCTTCTACACGTTTCTTTAAAAACTAGAAAAACTTGTCCAGCAAGTAAACCTCTTATCGACAAATTGATAGAAGTTCAAAAGCAGCATCAAGAAACAAGTGTTCCATCAGAGCCGAAAATAATTGTTTAGTACTTTTATAGAATAGTTACTAAAATTTTTATCGGCCCATGTTATAAAATTCCTCATTAGGTAACATTGAAAATGTGTTAGCTAGTCGATTACTCATAGCAAAGAAAGACGCAACTGAGGCTATTCTCCACGCGTCTTCAATATCAAAACCAAAACTTTCTAAAATTTTAAAATCAGAGTCATTTATGTTCTGCGACTCCTTTGCTACTTTCACAGCAAAATCAAGCATAGCGCGTTGTCTCTCAGTTATTTTACTCTTTTTATAGTTTATAGCTATTTGGTCTGAAATATTTTTATCTTTGGATCTTATTCTCAAAACCGCTCCATGAGAAACGACACAATAAAGACAATCATTTTGTGCGGAGGTAGCCACAACGATCATCTCCAATTCGGCTTTCGTTATCTTACACTCTGTCTCCATAATAGCATCATAGTAGGTACAAAAACCTCTAAACTCATCAGGTTTTCTTGCCATTATCATAAAGACATTTGGTACAAAGCCTGTCTTTTCTTGCACTGACTGAATCTTCGTTTTCACGTCCTCTGGTAAATCCTCCAAATTTGGTATCGCCGATCTGCTAATAGGTCTATTGTCCATTGCTCTCTCCTTTTTTTACCCAAGGCGCAGGTTTCTTTTCAAAAAAAGCCTTAATACCCTGTTTACCCTCCTCCGACTCCCAACTGTTCGCAAGAATATTTGTTGTTATCTCAAAAAAATTTTCTGCTTTTTCTCCTGTAATACTCTTCAATAGCTCTTTTGATTTTTTTATTGCGTCCGGTGAACATTTTAATATGTTATCGATTTCCTGAAATTTTAATAACTGAATTTCCCTTTTATCCTTACAAACATAATGAATAAGACCCATCTTGTACGCCAATTCAGCATCAAAAACTTTACCACTGAAAAATACGTTACGACCGTAACTTTCCCCTAATTTCTTGATGACGAATGGTCCAATTGTCGCGGGGATCAATCCTAACCTTGTTTCTGTAAGGCCAAACTTTGAAGTTTGAGAAACAATTACGGTGTCAGATACGGAGATTAGGCCTAAGCCTCCACCAAATGCACTTCCAGAGACTATAGAAATCAATGGCATTGGAAGACTATTCATTGTTGCCAACATTTTTGCCAGCGCTCTAGCCTCAACCAATTTTCCCTCTTTAGATTTTTTTTCTTGGTCTCTCATCCAATTTAAATCCCCTCCAGCGCAAAATGTTTTCCCATTTGCTTGAAGAAAAACTACTCGAATACTGTCCTGCGATTTTAAATGCTGCCCAACTTCTTCTAACTCATCAATCATCTTTCTACTCATAGCGTTATGCTTATCGGGTCTATTCAACGTAATTTCACACACGCCTTGAGCATTGATATTTACTTCAATTTCTTTAAATGTATTTTTCACGCTTTAAGATTTCCCATTTTCATAATCTCACCTTTTACAGCATCCACACCTTTTTCCTGCTTCAAATTTGTGAGCAAGACAGGTTTACCGTTTCTTTTAGCAATAGCATCTTGAAGCATTTGGTCTACGGAAACATCCACATATTCCGCTAAATCAATTTTATTAATTATTAAAAGGTCCGATCTCATTATTGCAGGCCCCCCTTTTCGTGGTATTTCTTCTCCCATACAGACATCTATCATAAAGATCGTATAATCTACAAGTTCTGGACTGAAAGTTGCAGAGAGATTATCTCCTCCACTTTCCAATAAGATAAGATCGAGATCAGGAAATTTAGCGGACAGCTTATCTACTGCTTGCAGGTTAATTGACGCGTCCTCTCTAATTGCTGTATGAGGACATCCACCCGTTTCTACTGCTAAAATCCTTTCCGAGTTGATCACTTGTTTTTTCATTAATATTTCAGCATCCTCTTTTGTATATATGTCATTTGTAATGACAGCCATTGATAGGGATTCTGAAAAGACCTTACATAAACTAGCTGTTAGGCTAGTTTTACCAGCTCCAACTGGTCCACCGAGACCAACTCTAAAGGCATCGCCCATCTCAAAACTCCCCTAAGACTTAAATACTTTTCCTTGAAATTCCTCATGCAATAGTGTGCACGTATCGGTCAAATAACAAGAGGAATATAAATCCTTGTCCCCCGATACTAGCACTTTTTGTGATATCTCATTTATTTTTTCGAAAAGATTTTTCAAAATGTTTGTTGATCTTTTATGGCCTAAAGGCAGGAGGCGCTGTGCAGCGGCAATCAAATTACTTATATTCGATTGCAAGAATAAAGGCACTAATTTCTCTATTTTTAATTTATGTTTTTTCGCTGCGGTGCCAAGAGCAATAGGATAGGGAAGACCCAATTGGGTGTCGCTAGCTTTGGCGAAATTATCGCCGGTCATAACTTGCTCATTAAGTTTTAATGCAGAACAAGAAAAAGCCAAACATAATTCTGTTAAATCATCTAAATCTTTATCTGTCGAGATTTGATAAGCCAGCTTTAAGAATATTGCGTCATTTCTTAAAAAACCATGTTCTAAATTATTTTCAATCCACTCAACTAAATCAGCTTCATTTTTAACCATCGATTGACTAACAGCATACTCAAGCCCCTGTGAGAAATTAAAGCTTCCTGTAGGGAAGCTTGGTGAGAGCCATTGAAACATCAATTGGTTTTTACTATACATGATACTTCAGATAATTAGTGGGTATGGTTAAAAGTTCGGCCTACCCCATAAGCGCCTGAGAGAGGGGTGAAGGAGTCTTGAAAATATGAAACTTTACAGTTTAGTTTTTCAAGCATATCCGCAATTACCCTATCCTCTCTCAATATAACAGCTTCGTTACTGATAGCACAATTTAAATGTCGATTACCGATATGCCATATAGCTTTCATTAGATCAATCGTATTTTCAGTTTCTATACGCATAAGTGCCTCTTTAGCAGCTAATACTTTTATCTTTTTTTTACTTTTTAAAATTAATGTACCATTAACTGGTAATTCAGTCGCTTTATCTAATGATAAAAAGAACTCATACCCACTGTCTGAAACAAGTTTTATTTTTCGTTTAAATCGTGCATCAAAATCTAAAGAAATAGTATCATCAAACCCCAAACTTTGATCTGTAACTTTTTCTACTGTATCCATATCAATATAAAAAATATCTCTGTGCCATAGGTAATTCTTTAGCGGGCTCACAAGTTATTAATTCTCCATTTAGCCGTACCTCATAAGTTTCAGGATCCACCTCAATCTCTGGACATAGATCGTTCAGCTTCATACTTTTTTTGGATATGTTTCTTGTATTCTCTATAGGAACAATTTTTTTCCTTAAAGCAAGCTCATCTAGGCCTTTATTTTCACTTGCCGATTGAGAAACAAATATGATTGAGTTTGTCTCCATTGACCTTCCATACGCACCAAACATTGGTCTGCTATATACCGGTTGAGGAGTTGGGATAGACGCGTTGGGATCTCCCATTTGAGCACAGGTAATAACACCACCTATCAGTACCATTTCAGGCTTTACACCAAAAAAAGCTGTATTCCATAAAACGAAGTCAGCTCTTTTTCCAATTTCTATACTGCCTATATGAGTTGACATACCATGTGCTATCGCTGGATTAATAGTGTATTTCGCTATATATCTTTTTATTCGCAAATTGTCATTGTCACCCTTCTCCTCAGACAACCTTCCTCGCTGCTTTTTCATTTTGTCAGCTGTTTGCCATGTTCTAATAATAACTTCTCCAACGCGGCCCATCGCTTGGCTATCGGAGGCAATAATAGACATAGCACCAACATCATGAAGTATATCTTCTGCTGCAATTGTTTCTTTCCTAATCCTGCTTTCTGCAAAAGCTACATCCTCAGGTATAGATTTATCAAGGTGGTGACACACCATTAACATGTCCAAATGCTCTTCAATAGTATTGATGGTGTATGGTCTGGTCGGGTTAGTCGAGGAGGGAATAACATTTTCTTCTCCAGCAAGCTTAATAATATCTGGCGCGTGTCCACCTCCAGCTCCCTCCGTATGGAAAGCATGTATCGTCCGTCCGCCAATTGCTTTAATAGTATTTTCCACAAATCCACTTTCATTGAGTGTATCGGTATGAATCATTACTTGTACATCCAATTCGTCAGCTACCTTTAAACAGCAATCGATAGCTCCCGGCGTCGTGCCCCAGTCTTCGTGCAGCTTTAGAGAAGAAGCGCCTGCCCTTACTTGTTCTCTTAGAGCCTCAGGTAGACTTGCATTCCCTTTCCCTGCGAAAGATAAGTTCATTGGAAAGGCATCAGCTGATTGCAGCATTTTTCCAATGTTCCAAGGACCCGGTGTGCATGTGGTTGCTAGCGTTCCATGCGCAGGACCAGTGCCTCCTCCCAACATTGTTGTGAGTCCCGAATGAAGTGCGTCTTCAATTTGTTGGGGACAAATAAAATGAATATGAGCATCCATCCCACCGGCCGTCAAAATTTTTCCTTCTCCAGCAATTACCTCTGTCGCTGGACCAACTATTATATTCACGCCACTTTGAATGTCTGGATTTCCAGCTTTTCCTATAGAGTGGATCTTTCCATCTTTTACGCCGATATCTGCTTTGTATATGCCTAAATAATCAATTACTAATGCATTAGTTACGACTAAATCAACTGCTCCATCTGCTCTTGTCACTTGGCTCTGCCCCATTCCATCTCTTATGACTTTACCACCACCGAACTTTACCTCTTCACCATATACAGTGTAGTCGTGTTCAACCTCTGCAAATAGTTCAGTGTCAGCCAATCTCACTCTGTCTCCAGTTGTTGGTCCAAAAATGCTTGCATACTTTTCTCTAGAAACTTTCTGCGCCATTATAAATCACCCATTATTTTTTTATTAAATCCGTATATTTTTCTATCCCCATGAAAAGAAATTAAATTTACAGTTTTAGTTTGGCCCGGTTCAAATCGTATCGCCGTTCCAGAGATAATATCAAGCCTCATACCTTTTGATTTCTCTCTGGAAAATTTTAATGCTTCATTAGTCTCAAAAAAATGATAGTGACTTCCTACTTGAATAGGGCGGTCTCCTGTGTTGGACACCTCGACTTCTATAGATTCTGAGCCTGAATTAATCTCTAACTCTTTATCTGATATAATTATTTCTCCTGGTATCATTTTTTCCTCTATCTGATTGGGTGATGCACTGTCACTAATTTAGTCCCATCTGGGAAAGTTGCTTCAACTTGAACCTCATGTATCATTTCGGCCACCCCCTCCATACAATCCTCTTTGGAAATTATGGTTCCTCCAGCTGACATAAGGTCCGCTACTGACCGACCGTCTCTCGCTCCTTCCATTACAAAATTTGTTATAAGAGCTATAGCTTCCGGATGGTTTAGTTTCACTCCCCTATTTTTACGGTCAGTTGCAACCATTGCTGCTACTGCTATCATTAATTTATCTTTTTCACGAGGCGACAGATTCATTTATATCTCCCTTATTTATACTTTCCACACGTCAGGTGTATCCACTTGCCAAATCTCCAATAGTAGATGTATAGCTCTATCTTTAATTTCTTTTGCATTTGATCCAAACATTCGCACTAGCAAGCAATCATTTCTTAGACTGCTTCCAAAATAAACATTTTTATTATCTTTTTTCAGATTTTTTAATTTTTGTTCATAAGCCAATGCTTTAGCCCCTACATAATAAAATGACGCATAAGACTTTATATCCTTTAAACCGGCGCAGTGTAATGGGACACTTTCTCTCCACCCTGACTGGTCAAAATATATCAATTTATCTCCCTTATATATTTTCCACTTATCATTAAAATTCGATTTTTGAATATTTTCTCCCATTGCGGATCGGCCTAGAACTATCTGATCAAAGGCAAGAAATTCTGAGTTATCTTCGATACGTATCGTAATCTTTCTTGATAGATCACTCTTTGAAAAAAGAATGGTATCTTGGGGTAGCCAAAGTAATTTACTGTTTTTGCTTACGAAAAAAGTCGCTTCGACCTCAGCTGATCCATTGCTCGCTTTATAAACCTTTTCCGACGCCTGTGTTGTAACGACAATAGAACTTTCTTCAGCGGCTTCTATAGAACTCTCAAACTTATCACCTCCTGTGATACCGCCAGCTGTATTAATAACAACACATTCCTTAATTTTAGAAAAGTTTTTAGGGAAAAAAAGCCTTGATGAGCCTTCTTGATAAAGTTCGCCAATTCTATTCCGACTACCTCTTATTGTAGCTTTTAGTTTGCCTGTGGCTCTTTCTAGTGGCTGATACATTTATTTCTAACAACTGTAATCTCTTTCTACTATACTATAATCAAGATACTTCTAGAAGTTAAATGTAGCGGGAAAAGTTGCATTACGTTGCGTAAAAAACACAACCAGTAATGTTAGTACAAGTATTAGTATTGATTAATCTTACCTATATGTTTTTCCGCAAACTTTATTTTATCTAAATCTAAATCTTCACTGAAGCTGTTGATACCAAAAGCCTCAATTAAACTACGCGTATTTAGATTGCCTTTTGCACCGGGAGCATAAGGACACCCTCCAAGTCCACCTACTGCGGAGTCAAAGGTTGATAGTCCGTATTTTAGTCCGATTTCGACATTTCTTATAGCCGTATCCGATGTGTCATGGAAATGTCCTGCAAGTTTTTTTTGATTTATCTCGGAACAAAGCACCTTGAGAAGTTCCTCTATAGTTTTAGGTGTACCCTTGCCTATTGTATCTCCTAAGGAAACTTCATAACAACCCATGTCTAGGAGCTGTGACGCCACTTTGAGTACACTCTCTGGAGAAATTTTACCCTCATAGGGGCATTCAACTATACACGATACATATCCTCTTACTGGCACTTTCTTTTCACTAGCCTTTTTGAAAAGATCCCGGAATCTTGCTAAACTTTCGTCTATTGAGCAATTAACATTTTTTTGAGAAAAAGTCTCCGACGCAGCAGCAAAGACTGCGACCTCATCTACCTTAGCGTGCAATGCATTTTCAAAACCCTTTAAGTTTGGTGTCAAAGCGGTGTATTTAACACCGTCTACTCTTATTATTTCCTCAAAAATTTCATTGGTGCCCCTCATCTGAGGAACCCACTTTGCACTCACAAAACTACCGCAT
>CACBBC010000004.1 GCA_902537415.1 uncultured Alphaproteobacteria bacterium
CATTAGAAACTTCTTTTTCCTCTAGCCCGCTATCGTCGATAGCTTGTTGCATCGCTATAAAGTTAAAGGCTGCACCATCTCCCATAAACCTTAGCTGCCTTTTATCTATAAAATCCTCTATATTTATATCGGGTCTTCCATGAACTCTACTTCTAAACCCATGTTCTTCATAATCTAAACTTTTGCTTATACCAGAAGTCCCCTTTCTAAGACTCTCTTCTACTGCTTTCTTGTCAATCCCAATACATGAAACAATCCCTAAACCTGTAATAACCGCTCGACGCATAATCTTACATTTCTCCCTTAGAAATAAATCAGCTCTGAAACAACCCTACCTTCATATTTTCAGCTGAATATATTTTTTCATTATCTGCATACATAGTTCCATTGGCCATGCCGAGTTTTAACTTTCTATCGATTACTCTTGTAAAATTTACTTCATATCTCACAAGCTTTATATCTGGAGTTACCATTCCTGTAAACTTTACCTCACCGACACCCAAAGCTCTTCCTCGACCTTTCATTTCTCTCCATCCTAGATTAAATCCAGTTAGTTGCCATAACGCATCTAAACCCAGACACCCTGGCATCACAGGGTCTCCTTCAAAATGACATCCAAAAAACCATAATTTTGGATTTATGTCGAACTCTGCTACGACATGTCCTTTATTATGTTCACCACCATCATCTGATATTTCTGTTACCCTATCAATCATTAGCATAGGGGGCATTGGAAGTTGAGGGTTACCCGTTCCAAACAGTTCACCCTTAGCGCATGATATTAGCTCTTCGTAATCAAACTTATTTTTTCTGGATATCATAGTGTTCTTTTTACTATACTATTTTTAGCATCATACAAATCAAATTCTATCAATGCGTTAAAAAATATTCTTGTTTTTTGATCATTATTTTCTGTCACAAAATTATTAACGGAGATCCTATCAGGGTATGTTTACAAAAGATAGGTAAAATAATTTTCATATTTGCTGTACGCCAAAGTACAAAATTGAGTTGGACTTTTTATTCGTTTGCAATTAAAAAGAACAAATAATGAACAAAATAAAATTAAAAAATAGATTCGCTTCCATTTGGTTTCCACAATTACCATTAGAGACGATATTATCTAAGGAACCCCTGTTAGATTCATTACCTCTAGTTGTTTCTTTTTCTGGAGGGGAGGAAATAATATGTGCAAATGGATTAGCTAAAAAGCTAAATATATCCGCCGGAATGTCTACTAAGGAAACTCTGACATTAAATCCTCATGTGATTAGTAAAACAGTTCAGCATTCAGATCTTAAAAAAAAACTAATTAAACTTTTTAGTTTCACATATCAATTCACACCTCTTATAAGATTAGATGGCTATGATAGCTTGATGCTTGATATAACAGGATGCGAGAAATTCACGGGGAAAGATGAAGACTTCATACATCAACTAACAGCTCATTTTTCTAAAATTAATATACTCAGCATTATAGGGATTGCGGGAACCCAGGGAGCTGCTTGGGCAATAGCAAGATTCCAAAATAGTTCCAATAGAAAACAACCAAGAGCAAATCTTAGAAAAATAATCAATGATCAAAGTAGAGCTACAAGGATTAAAATTCCTAGCGATAGAGATACCGAGAATTCACAAAAGAAATTATCTATCTTTAATATAGGCCATTCTGTTAATGACCCTATGCATAGGTCTAGAACAATTGATAATGATAAAACAGAAAAAGCTCTTATTTCCTTACCAGTGGAAGCATTGAACCTAGAAAGCACCGATATAAATCTATTAAATTTATTTGGTATCTACAAAGTTGGAGACCTAATAAACATAGATCCAACTTCTATTAATAGAAGGTTTGGCAATCATATAATCAAAAGAGTACGGCAAGTTTTGGGCAAGGAAACAGAACTATTCAATAAAATTGTCTGGGAAGAAAAATACTCCTTTTCAACAGACCTGTTCTTAGAAGAAATAACTCTTCAAGGTATAAGTGAATTCATCAAAACTCTTATTAAGAAACTATGTGACAAGCTCGAGAAAAATAAGAAGCTAATTAGAAGATGTAATGTTAAATTTCCACCAAACAACAAATTACTTATAGAGATAAATTTCAGTAACCCCACGCAAGACAAAACCAAAATAGAACTGGTAATGCTAGAAAAACTCAAGACTATTAAAAGTCTCAAAAATATAGAAGCAATAATCCTTGAAGGAGTACATATTGAAGAAGCAAGAGAAAGACAAATAGCTATAAATGTTCCTGGTAGAGATTACACTTCTAAATACCTAGATGAGGAAGAAAAAATAAGTTTATTGATGGCCAGAATTGAAGCTAGGTTAGGAAAAAATAAGGTGAAATCCTTCGCACAACACCACAGTCACATACCAGAGAAAACTTTTTCTTTAGATGAATTTAAAACAAAAAGAAAAACAGGTAATCAATGGCAGAAAAGTAAACTTATCAGACCAATACTTTTATATTCACCGGATCTCATTAATGCTACTTTGTATAGAGATGACTATCTGAATAAATTCAGTTGGAGAGGAAAAAAGTATAAAACCTGCTATGTACGTGGACCTGAAAGAATAGCGTCTGAATGGTGGAACAAGGATAAAGGAACGAATTTTAGATTACGTGACTATTGGGAGGTGACAACAACGTGTGGTGCAAGGTTGTGGATGTTTGAAGAAAAGAATAAGATCTCAGAAAATAGATGGTTTGTACATGGTAATTTTTGTTAGTAATTTAGGCTGTGAATAGGGATGCAATTTCAAAAAAATAATACATTAGACACTAAGGCTCTTGGGCTTGAGGTTTCTTTGGCAATAGCAAAATTTGTTACTGGAAAAGAGAACATGCACTATGGCGTTTGGGACAACCTAGACCCTTGTCTTGAGAATTTGGGTAAGGCTCAAGAACAGTATACAAAATTACTGTTCAAATACTTTCCAAAAAAGAAAAAGCTGAATATCCTTGACATTGGCGGAGGTGCTGGAGAAACAGCAAAGAAGTTAATCTCCTTAGGCCATAGCGTCACTATTATTGTACCTAGCGATATACTAAGCAAGCGATGTTTAGAAAACACAAACAATAAAGCCAAAGTTCATAATATAAGGTTTGAAGATTATGAACCCCAAAAAAATCAGACATTTGACTTATGTCTATTTTCAGAAAGCTTCCAGTATATTCCCGCAAAAATTGCGCTAAAAAAGGCTAAAGAATTACTAAACAAAGGTGGACAAATATTGGTTGCGGACTGCTTCCGCTCTGACGTCAAGCATAGTAGTCACAACAGAAGACCAGGAGGAGGACATCCTTTATCGGAAATGCTGAAACTACTTAAAGATATAAATCTGAATATTATATCAAAAAAAGAGATAACAAAATCCGTTGCTCCATCTTTAGATATAGAGCAGAAATTTTATAATGTAGTTGGCGTTGGAATAGACAAAGTACAGCAAGGCTTAGTAGCAAGCCATCCTTGGAAAATGAAACTATTTAATCTGGTCTATAAGACTATAGTAAACCAGAAAAAGCGCAGACGTTTACATGACAGAATTTATGGAAACATAAGAAATTCTGACAATTTTATTAAATTCAATCACTATATGATCTTTCAACTGTCTTCTAATAAGGCAGATTGAATAGCTTAATAAGATAGAGCTTTTAGTTGTCGTATTCAGAGCTTTGCATAACATCTAATTTTAGCTTCCTAGAAGGAGCCAGCCATCCTGAAGAGTATGTCGAAAGAGCAATAGAGTTTGGATTAAAATCTATAGCGATTGTCGACAAAAACTCCATTTCTGGAATAGTGAGAGGGCTTAGAACTATAAAGGAAATCGAATATGATACTAAAAGTAAATGCTCTCCTCTAAAACTAATACCAGGAGTTACTATTGTCACAACTCATAGAACTGAAATAACATGCTTAGCTCAGACACGACAAGGATGGAAAAACATATGCAAAGTTTTAACTACTGGAAAAAAGAATTCGAAGAAGGGTTATTCCCATATTGACTATGAAAGTATTCTCAAAAACCAAGATGGCATTATATTCTTAGCTCATATTTCAGAAAAAAATCATAGCCTTTCAGAGAAGCTTGAGTGGTTGAGGTTTATCCGAATACTCAAGAGAAATAATAGTAGATCTATATATATAGTTATGGCGCCCAAATACGATGGCCTGGATGAAATACGTTTTTATAAAATCAATAGGTTTGCAAAAAATGCTAAGTGTGGAGTTATAGGGTCTTCTACTCCTCTAATGCATCATAGCTCCAGACGAAAAGTCAGAGATACTTTATCTGCAATAAAAATGAAATGCACCATAGATGACCTGGGAGTTGAATCAAGTATTAATGGAGAGCAAAGGATACGATCACCCCATGATTTTATAACTATATTCAAAGATTATCCCGAAGCGATACACAACACTAACTTTGTAAGCGATAGATGTTCGTTTTCTTTAGACGAACTCAACTATACATACCCTAAAGAAGTGCTCAAAGGAGAGAACCCTGATACAATATTACACGAGCTAACCTTTAATGGATTAAATGAATATTATGCAAAAAATATTCCTGTGAAAATATTAAAGGGAGTAAAAAAGGAACTTCTGTTAATAAAAAAACTCAAATACGCTCCTTATTTTCTCACAGTGTATGACATAGTGAAGTTTGCAAGAAGTAGAGGTATTCTGTGTCAAGGCCGTGGCTCTGCTGCTAATTCCATAGTTTGTTTTTCTTTGGGGGTAACATCCGTTAGCCCAGAGATTGGGTCTATGGTATTCGAGCGCTTTATATCAGAGGCAAGAAACGAACCCCCTGATATTGACATTGATTTTGAGCATGAACGCAGACAGGAGATAATAGACGAAATATACAGGAAATATGGCGATAGAAGAGCTGCCTTATGCGCTACAGTCATCCACTACAGAGCGAAAGGAGCGATAAGAGATGTCGGCAAAGTAATGGGGTTAAGCAAAGAAATAATATCCTCGATGGCTGAAAATATTGTTGGATGGGATAGACATAAGATGCCTCATTACAATAATACCAACTTAGAAGGGAAGAATGACCATACTAGAATATTGGAAACTTTGGCCCTCAGCGACCAATTAATAGGCTTTCCTAGACACTTAGGTCAGCATGTAGGTGGCTTTATAATTACTGAGAATTATTTGGATGAGATTACATCTATTGAAAATACTGCTATGGAAGGCAGAAGTATAATAGCATGGGATAAAGACGACATAGACTTTTTAGGTATACTAAAGATAGATATTTTAGCTCTCGGGATGCTGACATGTATAAAGAAATCTTTTGATTTAATAAAAAACCATCATAACCGGAAAGTTAGCCTAAACAATATTCCACATCGAGATACACGTGTCTTTAATATGCTTTCCAAAGCAGACACTGTAGGGGTTTTTCAGGTTGAAAGCAGAGCCCAAATGAACTTCCTTCCAAGATTAAAACCACAATGCTTTTATGATCTGGTAATACAAGTTGCCATCGTCAGACCTGGGCCAATTCAGGGGGATATGGTTCATCCCTATATAAAAAGAAGAAATGGACAAGAAAAAGTTACTTTTCCTTCCGAAAAACTAAAAGAAATTCTTGGTAAGACTCTTGGCGTGCCACTATTTCAAGAACAAGCAATACAAATTGCAATGAAAGGTGCGGGATTTTCACTGAAAGATACCGATAGACTAAGAAAATCATTAGCGACGTTTAAGAGAAACGGTACTGTTAGTAAGTTTAAAAAAAGATTTATTGATGGTATGCAAAAAAATGGATACGACAAGGATTTTGCTACAAAGTGCTTTTCTCAGATATCGGGGTTTGGTGAATACGGATTTCCTGAAAGTCATGCTGCAAGCTTCGCTATTCTTGTATATGCGTCGGCTTGGATAAAATATCATTATCCTGATGTTTTTGCCTGCGCTTTACTAAACTCTCAACCGATGGGATTCTACTCTGCTTCTCAAATAATACGTGATGCAAAAAATCACGGGGTAAAAGTTAAAGAAATATGCATAAACAAAAGCGAATGGAACCATTCTCTAGAAAATCACGGCGAACCTTTTTTTAGTTTACGACTGGGGTTCAGGCAGATCAAAGGACTTTCAAAAAATGACGTCGATAGAATTATTAAAGAGAGAGGCAATGGTTATAATGATCCCCAAGATTTATGGCATCGTATTAGACTGAGCCCAAGTATTATAAAGCTGCTGATTAAAGCAAATTGCTTTCACTCTCTTAATAAAAACAGAAGACTATTACTTTGGGATGCTCAAGCTATAAAAAAAACAAATTCTTTAGCCCTTTTTGAAGGTTATTCTGAGAAGGAATACTTACCAGAGAAAAGCGTCAATCTTCCTAATATGACTTTAGGTGAAGAATTGATTTTAGATTATCAATCTCTACGGTTAAGTCTATCTACACACCCCGTAAAACTACTGAGACCTTTTCTCAAGAAGAGATTCATAGAAGAGTATTGTGGCCGTAGTATCTAACGAGTTTAACCGCAATAGACGCTAACTATCTTCTTCTGACTGCCAACAATAATACTCAATCGTTTAGGGTTAGTATTCTCAATACTTTCATTTCTATCTAAGAAAATAATCCTAGTATTGGATGGGTACTCCATTGCACCGAGCGCCGATTCAGGTTGCCCCACTAAAAAGCTCAAATTACGCGCTATACACTGACCATCATCTGTTAGCTTGACCTTATTCCCGATTGTTGGGCCAGTGTAGTTCCCTGTAATATTGGGTTGCTCGAGACTGGTTTGATTTGTTTGACAAGCAACTGTTAATAAACAAAAAGTTATAATAAAAAAATTTTTGACCACAGATATCCTCATTAATTTAATTCACTTTAAAGCTTCTTACGATTAGCAATCAGATCATCAACGACAGCAGGTTCTGCTAAAGTAGATGTATCACCTAAATTGCTAAAATCATCCTCAGCAATTTTTCGCAAAATCCTTCTCATGATCTTACCTGATCTGGTCTTTGGAAGACCTGGAGAAAATTGAATAATATCAGGCTTTGCAATAGGACCAATCTCTTTTCTAACCCAATCCTGAAGCTCCTTCAAAAGCTTATCAGAGTTTTTCTCTCCGGACATTAGAGATACATATGCATATATCCCTTGGCCTTTAATTGGGTGGGGGAAACCGACTACTGCACTCTCATTAACTTTTGGATGGGCGACTAAAGCACTTTCAATTTCTGCTGTTCCCATTCTATGACCTGAAACATTTAATACGTCATCGACTCTTCCAGTGATCCAGTAATACCCATCTTTATCCCTTCTACACCCATCACCTGAGAAGTAATAACCTTTATAATCATTAAAATACGTCGAAACAAACCTATCATGATCTCCAAAGACAGTACGCATTTGTCCTGGCCAACTATCCTTAATAACCAATACGCCTTCACACTCCTCATCAGATATCTCTTCTCCAGAATTTGGGTCAAGAATTGCAGGCTCAATACCAAAAAAGGGTAAAGTTGCAGAACCAGGCTTGGTTGTTGTAGCTCCAGGTAGAGGTGTAATAAGAATTCCACCTGTTTCGGTTTGCCACCACGTATCAACTATTGGGCAATTGTTTTTACCTACTACCCGATTATACCACTCCCATGCTTCAGGATTAATAGGCTCTCCTACGGTGCCTAAAATTCGAATGCTAGACAGATCATTTTTGTTAACAAATTCGTCACCTAGCCCCATCAAGGCTCTTATAGCTGTTGGAGCCGTATAAAATTGATTTACTTTATATTTTTCACATATTTGCCAAAATCGTGATGCGTCAGGATAGGTAGGAACGCCCTCGAACATAAGAGTCGTTGCTCCATTTGCTAAAGGCCCATAAACGATATAGCTGTGACCAGTTACCCAACCTACATCAGCAGTACACCAATAGATATCTCTATCATTATAATCAAAAACAAATTTATGTGTCATCGAAGCATACAGAATATATCCCGCCGTTGAATGTAAAACACCCTTAGGTTTTCCTGTTGAGCCAGAGGTATAAAGGATAAAGAGCGGGTCTTCTGCATTCATAGGTTCAGGAGGACAAACAGCACTTGCTTTATCCATTAAATCATTTAACCAGAAATCACGCCCCTCCTTCATGCTAACTTCTGTTGAAGTTCTCTTCAAAACAAGAGAGGTTATATCTCCGGATATATCCAAAGCCTCATCAACATTCTTCTTTAAAGGAGTTTGTTTTCCACCTCTTGGCGCTTCATTGGCGGTAATCACCGCTTTTGCTCCACAATCAATAATTCGACTCGCAAGCGCTTCTGGAGAAAAACCTGCGAAAACAACAGAGTGTATTGCGCCCACTCTGGCACATGCTAACATTGCGTAAGCCGCTTCTGGAACCATTGGCATATACAAAATTACTCTATCCCCTTTCTTTATGCCTCGATCCTTTAAAACGTTCCCAACCTTACACACATTTTCATATAGTTCTCTGTACGTAATTTTTTTAGAAACCCCTGGCTCATCCCCCTCCCATAAGATTGCCACTTTTTCACTTTTGTTTTCAAGGTGTCTATCTACACAGTTTTCAGACACATTGAGCACACCATCTTCAAACCACTTTATAGAAATATCAGGATGGGAATATGAAACATTTTTGACTTTAGTAAATTCTTTTTGCCACAGCAGTCGATTACGGCCCTGTTCCTCCCAAAACGCCTCAGGACTTTCAACTGACCTTGTATACATTTCATGATATTTGGTCCTATCTATTAGCGCTTTTTTGGAAAACTCTTCCTTGGGCTGATATCCTTCTACAGTTTTCATTCCTTTAATCCTAATTATAATTTTTCTTAAACAAATCTTCGTCAGCTTTAAATAATACTCGCAATCGCACTTGCTAAATAATTTATCACGTCTTTACGCAAACCCGCTACATTTATTCTACTATCGGAGACCATATATATTCCATGATCTTTTCTTAAAACCTCAACTTGGTGGGAAGTTAAGCCTAATTTAGAAAACATGCCCCTATGCTTATTAACAAAACTGAAACGCTCTGATTTAGTTTCTCGTTGCAATTCCGATGCAAGCCTCTCTCTCAAATCCAACATATTTACACGCATTTCTTCTAGTTCGTCTTCCCACAGAACCTTAAGCGTTTCATCCTGCAATATTTGATTAACTACTGCAGCACCGTGGTCTGGAGGGAAAGAAAATGTAAGCCGGTTTAATGATTTAAGGTTATCTTGAACTACATGTTGTTTCGCTGGCTCTGAAACTACAATAGCTACACCTACTCTGTCTCTGTAAACACCAAAATTTTTTGAGCATGAGACAGCTATCATTGCCTCTGATACATTTTTTACAAGATAATTGAGACCCTCAACATCTTTAGCTAAGCCGTCTCCAAAGCCTTGATATGCAAGATCTATGAAAGGTAAAACATTTTTGTCCTGAATCAATTGTGTTATCTCTACCCATTGTTCAAAGCTTAAATTTGCTCCAGTAGGGTTGTGACAACATCCATGCAACAATAGTATATCGTTTTCACGCATATCATTAAGGTCATTATACATTTTATCAAAATTCACTTCGCATGTGGTCTCATCAAAATAATAATAGGACCTCATATTAATACCCAAGTGTTTCAAAATAGCTTGGTGATTGGGCCAGCTTGGATTTGAAATCCAAACATTGCCGACGCTCTTTGTAGCTCTTGCTAAAAGAAGAAGTTGGTGTAAGGCCCCGGTTCCTCCAGGCGCTTGAGCAAATGAGAGCCTTTTGTCATCTACAGAATTATTTAAGACTAATCCTCCTATATTTTTGGAGAATTCAATTGAGCCTATAAGGCCAACATAACTTTTACTATCCTGCAATCTGTGCAGTATCTCTTCACTTTTTTTTACAGCTTTCATTATTGGTGTTGTTCCTTCGGCATTCTTATAAACGCCCACACCCAAATCTAACTTATTTGTTCTTGTATCCTCGGCGTATTGAGCCATTAACTCCATTATTTTATCCGATGGTTGACTATTTAAGTGCTCGAACATTTATAGATACTCCTTATTTTCCAACTGAGACGACGCACTTCTCTTATGACTCTCTGTTTTATATATATTAAATCCAGCTTTTTGGTAAAGAGGAAGGGCACTTTTGTGGTCCAATGTGTTAGTGTTGACAGTTAATGTTTTTACATCATCCCTCTCCATTACTTCCTCAAAAACTCTGTTCATCATAAATTTACCTAGGCCTTTGCCAACTACGTCATCAAACAACCCAAAATAGGCTAAGTCACAAACAGGTAAAAGCCTGTAATCGAGAATAAAAAAGCCTTTCGGTACACCTCGAAGAATGAGAGAATATAGAATAACGTTGTCGTCAGTCAAAAAGCTTTCCAACTTGCTTTTTTCGGATCGCAACCAATCGGTCCACTCATATTTTCGACCAACCTCCTTATAAAGATATAAAAAATACGATGTATCTGGTGATATTGCTTTTAGAAAGCTAATAGCAGGATTACTCGAAACATTTTTAAAAAACTTAAGATCCTCCATTTCTAAAGACAAATATGAGACAGTGTAGTTTAATATGATGCTTGCCTCTTGATGTTGCATTTGAAACCACTAATCAATTTTTCCCCATTCCGCCCAGGAACCATCATATAATGAAATTTTTGAACAGCCAATTTCGTCTAACGCTAAATATAAAACCGCTGCAGTTACTCCTGACCCGCAAGTTGTGATAATATAATTATTAAAAACAACACCTTTATTAGAAAAAATATCTATGAGCTCTCGCTTACTTTTAAACGTAAAATCTTCATTCAGTAGAGTTTCATACGGAACATTAATTGAATTTTCTATGGATCCAGATCGCAAACCACTTCTTGGTTCAGGCGCTGTTCCCATAAAACGCCCCTCTGAACGCGCATCAATTATTGAGCAATGATTTAATTTAGTTGCTCTTAGAACATCATCCCTATCAGCTACTATACTCTTATCTTCGTAGATAGTCAGGTGTCTAATTTCTTTTTCGGTTATCTCAGCAGTAGTCGATCTATTTTCTTTAGCCCACTTTGGAAATCCTCCATCAAGTACAACTGCATCAGAGTATCCAAAAACTTTAAACATCCACCATAGTCGAGCAGCAGACCTCATTCCTAATCCATCGTATATGACGACTTTATGTCCATCACCTATACCGAGTTTCCGGACAGTGGAATTGAACATCTCCGAGGGTGGTAGCATGTGAGGTAAGTCGCTGTCGTTATCTTTTATTTTGTCAATATCAAAGAAGGATGCCCCCGGAATGTGACATTCTAAAAATTCTTGTTCTGCGTTTCGTTTTTCTTGCGGAAAATACCAGCTAGAATCTATTATTCTTATATCAGGAGCCTCTAAATGTTGTGCCAGCCAATCTGTAGAAACTATATTTTTGAAATCATCTTCCATAAAAACCTCAGTTAATTAACTCTTCTGCACGAGTGAGATCGACCCCAACTAATTGGCTTACTCCTGGTTCCATCATGGTAACACCAAACAATCTGTCCATTCTAGTAATAGTTATAATGTTGTGAGTAATTACAATAAATCTTGTGTCAGTTTCGTTAATCATAAAGTCGAGAATATCGCAGTATTTTTCAATGTTTGCATCATCCAAAGGCGCATCAACCTCATCCATTAAGCATATGGGACTTGGGTTTGATAGAAATACCGCAAAAATTAACGCTAGAGCTGTTAGTGTTTGTTCACCTCCCGACAGAAGTGAAATTGTGGTAACTTTTTTTCCTGGTGGTTGACACATTATTTCTAAACCCGCCTCTAGTGGATCTTTGCTATCTACCAATGCGAGCTCTGCCTTCCCACCTTGAAAAAGTCTAGTGAAGAGTTTTTGAAACGTTTTATTTACTTCAGTAAAGGCCTCAGTCAATTTCTGTCTGCCATCCTTATTGATACTTCTTACCGCCGTGTTTAACTTCTCAATTGCTTGAACTACATCGTTTCTCTCAGTTAGGATTGTTTCGAGCTCATCTCTAATCTCCTTTGCGTCTTGCTCAGCTCTTAAGTTAACAGACCCAAGATTATCTCTAAATCTGATCTGTTTTTCTAATCTCGTCTCTATTTCTGCTTGAGAAAAATCCTTGATTTGATTATTTGAGAACTCATCCTGAAATGTATCAAATTTTACATTATAGTCGTTATTTATTCTACTGTCTAACTCTGCAATATTATCAGCCAAACCCTCTTTTTTTGTGGTTAATCTTACCTGATTTTCTCTCTCTAATCCAAGCTCTGCTATGAGTTCCTTATTTCTGGATTGTAACTTTCTTAGATTACCTTCTGATGAAGCTAACGTATCCCGAGCATTCACGAGCTCTTTACTAGTAACTTCCATTTTTCTATCGATAACCTCTTTACTATTTTCTAGATCTCCTGGACGTGATGAGGTTTTTTCAATCTCCAACTTTAGACTCTCTATTCTTCCTTGAATACTTGATTTTCTTTCAATAGCAATCTCTGACTGAGCCTTCCATTTCGATCGATTGATCTCGATTTCTTCTTTTCTTTGTTCTAAAGAGTTTTTGTCGTCAGCAAGTTTATCAAAATTTGCCTTTTCAGTTCTTAACTCTTCTCTTTGTTTATCCAATTCCTCTAAATTACTAATGAGTAATTGGTGCTCATGATTATCTGAATCTGGGTCAACGGGATCCACTTTTTCACTATCATGCTCCTGATATTTTTTGAGTTCAGCAATCTCTTCCTCGATTTTCTTCTCTAGTGAAATAATATTGTCGCTAGCTATAGAGCGCTGGTTCTTATGTCGTGCAATTTCACCTTCCAAGGCCTGAAGATCAGACCCTCCTTTGGATATTTTCAATCTTTCTGTCTCTAAATTTCCGAATGAAGACGTTTTTTCTTCCAATATTATCTTTTTATTTTGCAAACCATCTAATTGAGACTCTATTTCTTTAAGGGTGTCTTGTATCTTGACCACTTTTTTTTGATTTCTCACTTTTAATTCATTTTTTGAGATTTCCCCTGTCGAATACCTCACAAACCCATCCCATCGCCATAAATCTCCCTCTTTTGTAATAAGCTGTTGGCCAGGAAGAAGCATTTTACTGAGTTCATCTCCCTCTTCGGTAGAAGAGACTATCCCAACATGCTCGAAGAGATAATTTAAAACATCAGGACCCGTAATACGTGAAGATAAATTTTCTAAATTAGAAAAGTTCTTTATAATTTTATTATCGATCTTATCAAGAACATTTTGCCAACCAGATATTTTTCTTTTTGTTTTTTCTGGGTATTCTAACTCTGAAAAGAATAGTGCATCTAGACAACGTTCAAATCCATTTTCAATTTCTAGTTTATCAAAAACAGTTTTTTGATCTTTATTTTTACTTAGAAGACCTTTTGATGCCTCCAGCTCAGAAATATTTACAGCCATTGTTGCATTGAGCTTATTGATTTCGTTATCAACAAGTGCAATCTCCTCCTGATTTTTTTGAAAATCTTTTTCTTTTTGAGAAAAATTATTGGCGTCAATTTGGTATGTAGCTTTTAGATTATCTTGTTCCTTCATAAGGTCTTCAAGTTTCTTCATTTCATGTTGTTCAGCACTCTTTAATTTTTCTAATGCTTCGTTTAGCTTTTCGACATTTCTATTCAAGCCTGAAAGAGTAGAGGAACGTTCTTCTCTTCTTTTTTCATTCAGAATTTTTTCAGCTCTCAACTCATTCAACTTATCTCTTAATAAGTTATAGCGCTCGTCTACGGCTTGCATGCGTTCGTTGTTTTGTTCTATTGCTTGCTTTTCATTCTCAAATTTTTCATCAATGTCATGCAGTTTTTCGTCTACTTCCCGTAATAGGTTGTTTTGATCTACCATATTACTCTCTGCATCTGCCATCAACTGATCTTCTCTTTGCAAATCAGCTTCGCTTTGTGTCAATTGACTCTGTAATTCGTTAGCTTTTCTCTCAGATAAGTTAATTTCATTCAACACAACTTGTCGTTCTAATAGAGTATCTTGGTGGGCCTCTGATTTTTCCTCGACATCTAATTTTTGTTTTGAGATATTCTCATTTTCAATATCGATTTTTTTTTGAAGTTCACGGTCTTCAGTCTCTAGACGGGACAGTCTTTTCAAATTTTCAGTGTAAGATGTATCTACGGAGTTAATATCGGATCTCAAACTTAAATACTGTTTTAGTAACAATAGGCCCTTAAGTGTTCTAATTTCTTTAGATAACTTTGCATACCTTTCAGCCTCTCGCGCCTGTTTCTCAATGGTTTTTAACTGCACCTCAAGTTGAGAAATTAAATCTTGAAGTCTGTCAAGATTTCTCTCCGCTCCATTAAGTTTTAATTGGGCTTCATGACGACGATGGTAAAGCCCTGAAATTCCAGCTGCCTCTTCTAAAATCCTTTTTCGGTCTTTAGGCTTCATGTTTAAAAGCTCTGCAATTTGCCCCTGTTTAATGAGGCTAGAAGAATTAGAACCTGATGAAAAATCGGCAAATAGGGTCTGTACATCGCGTGCTCTCACTTCTTTCCCATTGAGTCGGTAGGACGAACCTATTTCTCTTGTAATTTTTCTCGTTATCTCAATTTCTTTGTGTCGGTTGAATTCGCTAGCAGCATTTTGCTCAGAGTTATCAATTTCTAAGGTGACTTCAGCGAAGTTCCTTGGGCTTCTTCCTTCTACGCCGGCAAAGATCACGTCTTCCATTCCAGATGCCCTCATTGAAGATGGTCTACTCTCACCCATCAACCATTGGAATGCATCTATAATATTCGATTTTCCACAACCGTTAGGCCCTACTATTCCAGTGAGCCCTGGCAAAATTTCCACCTCAGTGGAATCTACAAAGCTTTTGAAGCCTAGGAGTCGAAGTTTTGTAATATCCAAAAAAACTCTTCCTTTTTATTTGAAAAATTTGATTATCAACCTTATAACCTTCAGTTATAAATAAATCACTATAAAAAATACAACCAGATCCTTGTGATACTACAGCAAGACTCATATTCAAAGTAGCCGGAAAATAACATGATAAAATCTACGACAATAGTTGGACTTTCTGGCTCACTCAGAAAAGCATCCTCGAATACGAAACTACTAAGATATATAGAAAAAAAAATTAAATTGAAAGATGGTGATAAACATTTTTCATTCGGTAATATTAATCTTCCCCTTTATAACGACGATTTGGAAAAGGAAGCCGGAATTCCAGAGACTGTTATAAAACTTGGAGAGACTCTTAGCCAGGCGTCAGGAATAATAATATCAACACCAGAATACAATAAAGGCATTTCTGGTGCGTTAAAAAATTCGTTTGATTGGATGTCTAGATTAAAGCCTAATCCATTCACGTCAAAAACCATAGCTATAGTTTCTGCTACCGATGGCCGGTCTGGTGGGGAAAGAAGTCAATACATGCTCAGAATGTGCCTAACCCCCTTTGACTGCAAAATAATACAGTCTCCTGAAGTTTTAATTGGTCATTCAAGCAGAGCCTTCAATGATGCAGGGGACCTTACTGATGAAAAATCTAATGAGTTGCTAGATAAATTATTAGAAAAATTTCTTGCACAATCCTCAATATAATGTTTCTGGAATGCAGATAGGCAATCTCATTTTGGCCAAATAAAATGCTCACACAAGAAGATATAAGAAAACATTTAGAGAAACAAAAAGTAATTAAAGATAAAGTTGATATAGCGAGATCACGCGTTGCTAAGGACTTTTTCCAAGTAAATGAGCTTGAATTAAAGTTAGGCGAACCACTCCCTAAATACTGGCATTGGTTTTTCTGTTGGGAGACTGCTGAAGATAAGCTTCTCGGGTTGGATGGCCACATTAAGCCAGGAAACAACATTATTCCAGATACCGGCTTCCCTAGAAGAATGTGGGGAGGAAGTGAAATTAACTTTTTTGAGCCACTTTTGATTGGAATGGAAATAACAAGGGTTATTACGCTTGAAAGTATAAATTACAAAAAAGGTAATTCAGGTGACTTCTGTGTAATTGCAATGAAAAATGAATTGAAAAATAACGACACGACACTTCTAATCGAACGGCAAAGCCTTGTATATCTTCCAGTCCGTCTAGAATTTGATCAGAGAGTGCAGAAGCTACACAACAAACCTTCTGAATCTTGTTTGAATAGGAAGTATACAGAAAATCAACTTTTTAAATATTCTGCATTAACCATGAATAGTCATAGAATTCACTATGATGTGGATTATTGCAAAACTGTTGAATACTACCCTTCACTAGTCGTTCATGGCCCATTACTAGCTCAAAATTTAATTGATGCTGCAGATCAGAGCTTTGAGGGTGGGTTACAGTTTTTTAAATATAGAGCACTAAACCCAATATTTGTGTCCGATGAATTTTTCATTAACACTTCAGATACTGGAGAGTTTTGGATTACCGATAAGTCTGGGGTTTTGTCCATGTCTGCAGTGGCATCATAATTGACCCGTCAGAGCGTTAGATTAGGTATAGCTCTCATGCTTACTGCTACTCTAGTTTTTGCTACACAAGATGGCCTCTCAAGATATCTCGCTGAAAAATACTCTGTTACGTTGACGATTATACTAAGATTTTGGGCATTAGCTGCAGGAATTTCTTTATATTTTTTTTTATTTAAGAAATCGCGCTCCCTTTTATTTAGCAAAAGACCACTCTTGCAGATTTTAAGAAGTAGTATTTTAGTAACTGAAATATTTGTCACCGTCTACTCCTTCACTATAGTGGGCTTAGTTGCTACATCAGCAATTTTTTCAAGCTATCCTTTATTAGTGGTAATCTTCTCATACTTTATATTAAAAGAAGATCTTACAAAGCTGAAATTTGCGATAGTACTGGTAGGATTCTTAGGGGTATTGATAATTGTCAAACCCGGTGGTGATGTATTTCAAATGCACTCAATTATTCCATTCATTGGAGCGGTCTTATTTGCCCTTTATGGAGTTTTAACAAGGATGGCAAGTTTTAGTGATAGTAGTTATACAAGTTTAATTTGGACAGGATTGATTGGAGCTTTCTTCTCAACACTTATAGCTCCATTTTATATTATACCTATTGAAAAATCAGATATTCTCTTAATAATAATGTTATGCATTTTGGGTATCGTTGGTCATTTCGTACTTATCAAAGCATTTGAGTTCGCTGAAGCAGCCGTTATTCAACCATTTGCTTATTTTCACTTGGTTTTTGCTGGCATTATTGGAGTTCTAATATTTAATGAGAGTATAACATGGCCTATCATACTAGGCTCTTCGATCGTTATAATTGCGGGTATTCTCTCATACTTACTCGACAACACTGCAAAAATCTAAAAAACTGAAAATTTTTCATATAAACGTTTGCCAATTTGGTTTTTATTCAAATTTAAAAACGATGGCCAAAATATTTTTTTGCCAAGTTTGGCTTTTCAACTGACCCGGAACTCTTACTATCGTATATCCAAACGGCCTCCAATACACGCTTTATATAGTTTCTTGTTTCTGGGTATGGTATCAATTCAATCCATACTAGGGGGTCAATACCCTTTTTTCTTGGATCTCCCATATTAGATAACCATTTTTTCAAATTTGCAGGACCAGCATTATAGGCAGCTAAAGTAAGAACTTTACTACCTTCGTACCTTTTTAATAAATACTTCAAATAATATGACCCTAAGCGAATATTATAATTCTCATCAGTTATGAGCTTTGACTTTTGATATTTAATTTTTAGTTTTCTAGCCACTTCTTTTGCCGTGTTAGGCATTAATTGCATTAAACCAAGCGCTCCCGTTCTAGACTTTGCGGCTCTAAAAAACTCGCTTTCTTGCCTTATAACCGATAAAACCAATGACTTATCGACATTCTGATCAAATGCAAAATCTTTATTACTTGGGAACAATTCACTATGTAGGGGTGTTCCTTTTTCTGTTGACTTTTTCGCTACTGTCAGCGAGCCCTTTATAAATCCAGCGTCGTGAAGTATATGACAAAGCTTGTATCTTTCTTGCTCTGATAGGTACTTAGCCAGATGTCCAAATATATAATCAGACAAAACTCCCCTTTCCGCGAAATAAAGACTAGCGGCTACCTCAACTAGGTCTTTTTGATTATTTATCTTAAAACCTTTACTATCTTTTCTTGTCACATAACGTGGGCCAGGCTTTATCTTCAACCTTTCAAGAGAAAGCTGACCATAAAAGGAGTAATCATAGTTCGCCGATAAGGTAAAAAATTCCTGAGCACTCTTTTTGTCGTCCAATTGTATAAAGGTTCTTCCAAGCCAATAACCAATTCTAGCGCTAGCGATATCAAGTGAAATTATATCTTTATGATAACCAATTTCATTTAGATAGTTGGATTTTTCTTCCCACTCTTTTAGTAATGTAAAGAAATTTAAGAAATGTTTTTTCGCTAATTTAGGATCATTGAAGAATTCTAAAGCAATAAAACCTGCCAACCATTCAAGATAAAGAAAATCGCTAAGAGCGTTTGGATTGTCGGAAAAATTATATTTGGTGTTTGCTATTTCATAAGCTCTGTTAGCGTATCCTCCTCTCAGCGCTCTGAGAGAGTAAATTTGCTTAATTTGAAGCCATCTTTCATCTTCGATAATATCAAAATGCCTTGATGAATTTTTCCTAATAAGCTTTTGAGCCAAATCAAATTGGCCAGATCTCCTCAAAAGAGAGATGTAATCATATGCCACCCCTACATCATTGAAGTCTTTGGCTTTATACGTGAAATTTTTGGACAGTTTCTTTATTTCTTTATACTGTTTTACACTCTTTAAAATTTTCAATTCCTTTTCATCTAAAAAACTTGAAATTCTATCCAACTCATTTAGGTCAGATTTTTTCTTAAAGTGTTTAAATCGCTGTGTAGCCATCTCAGCTAATTTACTTTTGTGATAGGTATTTAGATAGTTCCATTGTTTATCTGTCACTATTTGTCTTACAACTAGCTTTTCCAAAACCTCATTAAAAAATTCAGTATTAGTATTTGCGTTTAGTATCTGCAAGAGAGCTATCGAGCCTTGGGCTGTCTGAGGGAGGCAGTCGTCTTCATATAAACGAGATGAAACCTCTTTTAGTTTTTTGCAATCTGCACCAACTTTGAAAAATGTTTGTATGTCTCTTCTTTTAACACTTTCGTCAATAGAGAGCTCTCCAAATTTTTTTAATAAACGCTGTTGTGGCCAATGTTCATGATATTTCAAAAACTCTGAATATTCCAAAAAACTTCCTTCACCCTCCCGTAATTTTAGCCATTTGATGAACAACAGCAAATTTTCATTATTGGTGGCTTTTATTTCATTTTGTGCCTCATCAAACATACTTGCATCAGAATACTTAAGTGCTTCTACTAAAACTTCTACATGCCCTCTATTTATGTAATCTTCCAAATCCTCAGCCATGCTTCCTTTAAAAAGAACAAGAATTGAAGTGAAAATTAGCAAAAACAGTTTTTTCATAATAAGGATTTTACCTATCTTGATTTGGTTATCTGAAAAAATGCAGAATTGTAAACTCAGAGTTTTGGGAACGAGATTATGAATCTTGCGAATTTTTGTTTCCTATATATTATGTTACAATTGTAATTATTGAAAAGGTTAAAAATAATGTTTAAAGGTTCGATCCCTGCACTGATTACTCCGTTTAAAAATGGAGAAGTTGACTTTTCTGCACTTGAGAATTTAGTTGAGTGGCATATCAGCGAGGGTAGTTCTGCAATAGTGGCCGTTGGAACAACTGGTGAATCTCCGACACTGAGTCATCAAGAACATAAAGAAGTTGTGGAAGCGATAATAAACTTTTCAGGAAAGAGGATACCAATAATAGCTGGTGCAGGCTCCAATAGTACTGCCGAGTCTATAGAACTTATGGAATTTTCTGAAAAAGTAGGAGCTGATGCTGCGTTAGTAGTTACTCCATACTACAACAAACCAAATCAAAAAGGTCTTCTTAATCATTACACAACACTGCATGATAACTCAAATTTGCCTATTATAATTTATAATATTCCAGGTCGATCAATCATTGATATGAGCCCTGATACTATGGGTCAGTTATCTAAATTACCACGAATTATTGGGGTAAAAGATGCAACTGGTGATGTCTCTAGGGTTTCTGATACCAGAGAAACGTGTGGAACGAATTTTCTCCAATTATCTGGCGAGGATGCCTCCGCGCTAGGGTTTAATGCGCATGGTGGTGTAGGTTGCATTTCGGTAATTGCAAATATTGCTCCAAAACTTTCAGCACTCTTTCAAGATTCGATGCTGGCTGGTAATTATAAAGAAGCACTTGAATATCAGGATAAACTACTACCCCTTCACCGTGCCGCCTTCGCAGAGCCAAGCCCAGCGCCGACTAAATACGCTCTAAGCCTACTTAGCAAATGTGAAAATGAAGTGAGAGCACCTCTTTGTACAATATCTACAGAGACAGAGAGCCAGATAAAATCAGCTATGCATACCGCAGGTTTAATCTCCGCTTCCGATGAGTAAAAAAAAAGTATCATCCAAATCACTCGCCGAAAATCGCAAAGCTAGATACAATTACGAGATTGGTGAGACCCTTGAGTGTGGTCTGGTTTTGGTGGGTTCAGAAGTGAAGTCTCTGAGAGATAGCGGGGGTCTTATTGCTGAAAGTTATGCAAGTATCGAGGAAGGAGAGTTGTGGCTGATTAACTGTTATATACCTCTTCACAGCAATTCAAAAACATTTGGCCATGAAGAAAGAAGAAGGCGCAAACTACTTATCAATAAAAAGCAACTGAAGAAACTGTGGGTAAATTTAACTAGGGAAAGAATGACTCTTATTCCTCTAAAACTTTACTTAAACGAAAAAGGGAAAGTTAAACTTTTAATTGGTATTGCCAAAGGAAAAAAGGTCGTTGATAAGAGACAAACCGAGAAAAAGAGAGATTGGCAAAGGGAAAAATCAAGACTATTGAAGCATAGCTAATATCATGCATTTATTTCGCGAGCTGATAAAACTATCCTTCTAAATGGGATCAAGAATAAGGATGCCAGAACTAATTTTACCATAAAATCAGCTACAGCCATACTTACCCAAAAAGGTGTGTCTATTGGAAAAAAGTTCAACAGCGCTGATGCCTCGTTCGCCCAAGCTACATCATTTTGTGGTTCAATAAATACGAATGTTGCTGAAAACGCTATAGAGAAGAATATCAACGTATCGAGAGCCGAGCCTATTGTTGATGATACCAAAGGGGGAACCCACCATCTTAATTTTCTAAAGAAATGAAAGATATAAGTGTCACTAAAATGTGCTATCAAGAATGCAAGACCTGAGCCCACAGCAATCCTTAAGGTAACCAAAGGACCAAACTCGCCTTCAATTTGACTACCAATTAAAGAACATATAACCCCGACGACAAAACCCCAAAAAATTACTTGCCTTGCTCTTCTGGGACCCTCTAATTTATTCACAACATCATTAATCAGAAAAGCTATTGGATAGGTAAACGCTCCATAAGTTAAAAAAGCACCTAGATAAAACTGGACCAGTATATTGGAAAGAATAACCACTGAGGCCATCATCATAATTGCTATAAATGTGGTCTTATTATCTATTGCTCGCTCTTCCATTTTTTCTCAATACCTTCCCAAATTGTTTGCGCATAATTCTTGTTTTCGAAGCGCTCTAGTTCTTGTAAGCCCGTAGGCGAAGTCACATTTATTTCTGTTAAATGCTGACCAATTACATCTATTCCCACGAAAAATAAATTTTTCTTTTTCAACACCGGTGAGAGCCTTTTACATATTTCATTATCTCTTGCAGTCAAGTTTGACTTTGCAGGTGTACCACCAACATGCATATTTGATCGAATATCGTCCTGAGGGGGAATACGGTTGATAGCACCAATCGGCTCTCCATCAACTAAAATAATTCTCTTATCTCCATTAGACACATCTGGCAAAAATTGTTGAACAATGATTGGCTCTCTTGAGTTATTTACGAATGTTTCAAAGAAAACATTTAAGTTTTTGTCGCCTTCGACCAATCTAAAAACACCTGTCCCTCCATTTCCATATAGAGGCTTAAGAATTACATCTTTGTATCTATTTCGAAAATCAATAATTGACCTTAGGCTTCTTGTAATAACGGTTGGTGGCATTAAGTCTATGAAGTCGAGAACTAAAAGTTTTTCTGGGGAGTTTCTCACCCAATATGGGTCATTGAGAACTAAAGTTTTGCCTCTGAGCCTTTCTAACAAGAATGTCGTAGTTATGTAAAGCATATCGAAGGGAGGATCTTGTCTTAAGAAGACTATATCTATTTCCTCCGACAAATCTATTTTCTGCTCTTTTTGCAGAGAGATAACAGGTTTTCCTTCCCGGTCTATATCTACTTTCTGGCCATACGCAATAATGTTCCCGCTTTCATAGACTAAGCTTTCAGGATTAAAATAGTATATTTGATGACCCCTTTTTTGGCCTTCCTCTGCCAATCTAAATGAAGTGTCTCCGTTAATGTCGACATCAGATATTGGATCCATCTGAAATGCTATCTTGAGTTTCATAAATACATACCAATCTAGGTTAATTGTTATCTTTAAATATCGTTAGGGCTTTTTTATATATAACTTTTTTTGGGATATTTAGCTTCTCAGCTAGAAAATCCACTGAATCTTTCATACTCATCGATTTTTTTATTTTTCTAAGCTGTTCATCTAGGTTTTTCAAGTCAAAATCTCGAGCCTCATTTTTTCCTACTACAATTACAAACTCTCCTTTTAAGGATCTCATTTTTTTTGTTACCTTTATACCTTCTTGTGCTTTGAACCTGGTTATCTCTTCATTTAATTTCGTTAGCTCCCTACAGATACATATTTCAGTGGATGGTCTGCAAGTTTCTGCTAATAATTCCAACGTTTTTTGCAGTCTCTTGCCACTCTCAAAAATAATCAAAGAAGAACCTAGATTTAAATACGTTTCTAATAGTTTTTTCTTCTTGCTTTTAGTATTCGGTAAAAACCCCAAAAAACTAAACGTATCCGTTGGCAAGCCTGATACTGTTAATGCCGCAATAGCAGAGGAGGGTCCAGGAACGCTAAAAACCTCAAAACCCTCTTCAATTGTAGTCTTTACCAGTTTATAACCAGGATCTGAAATCAATGGTGTGCCCGCGTCACTGACTAAAGCCACACTTTTGCCTTGTTTAATTAATTCTATTATTTTCCCTCTTGTATGAGCTGAGCTATGATCGTGATATGAAATTATAGACTTTATTGATTTGCTAATTTTCAATAATTTAAATAGTGATCTTACACTTCGAGTATCTTCGCCAGCTACATAATCAGAATTACTTAACATATGTAGTGCTCTAAAACTGATATCACTTAGACAGCCCACTGGAAGTGAAACAAGATATAAGCCGGACTTAATTTCTGGATACACAAATTCGTTCATACTTATTCAAAAATCTCGCAATTTAATATAACTTCTCAATCTAAAGCTTTCCAGACTTTGTAAATTTTTTAATAATTCTCTCGTGTAGTCTAACTAAATATAATATTACTCTAGTTTATGCAGACAGCAAAGAAGACCATAATCGAATTGGATAGTTACAGAGAAAAGTTAAATAAGGAACTTTTAGATTTAACTATTCCCAATAATCCAGATGTGAAGACAAGAGCAAAGATAACATCCATTCTTAGAGCTTCTAATGAGCTTATGACCCAAGTCGCTTTTGATTTTCTGAACAAACGCCCTTTTTTAGGCAACGAAGCGAAAAGCCTTTTTTGTAGAAAAACAGATATATTGGTTACTACTGTTTTTAATCTAGTCCATAAAAAATTTCATCCATTTACTCACCCTTCTGAAAGTCAAAGCTTATCGTTAGTTGCTGTAGGAGGTTTCGGAAGGGGTGAAATGGCTCCTTATTCCGACATAGATTTATTATTCCTGTCCAATAAACGTCAGACAGGTTGGGCTAAGAGTGTAGTGGGTTCAGTATTGTATCTACTTTGGGATTTAAAATTTAAAGTAGGTCACTCATCTAGAACTATATCTGATTGTGTTCAACTAGGTTTGGATGACTTAACAATACGAACCTCAATGCTGGAGAAGAGATACTTATGTGGAAGTAGAGACTTATTTGAAGAATTAGAGACTACGCTAAAGAAAAAAGTTTTTTCGAAAAAAGCATCGAATTTTGTGGAAGGAAAGCTTTCGGAGAGAGCAGAAAGACACCTTAAGCATGCTAATGCGCGGTATATACTGGAGCCAAATATTAAAGAAGGTAAGGGAGGACTACGAGACCTCCATACCTTATACTGGATATCAAAATATATTTATAAAACCGATAACATCCAATCGCTTATAGAGAAAAAGATCTTTAAGAAGAGCGAGCTAGAAATATTTACGGAAGCGGAAAATTTTCTTTGGTTTATAAGGTGTAAAATTCATCAAATATCAGGTTACGCTAATGAGAAATTAACTTTTAACATTCAAGCTGATTTAGCAAAAAGCTTAAATATTGAAGATGATAACTCGAGAAGAGGCGTAGAGATATTTATGCAAAAATATTTTCTGCAGGCAAAAAATGTTGGAGATCTTACGAGAATATTCTTAACTGCAATAGAAGAGAATTATTTGGCAAAGAAAAAAGGATTTAAGAGAAACCTCTCAGAACTGCTGGGGCTTTCTGGAAGATCATTAAAGCAATTGCAACCAGGGTTAATTATTGAAAAAGGCAGGCTCAATATTAAAGATAAAAATTTTTTAACAGAAAAACCCATAAATATTTTAAAGCTATTTATTTGTGCCCTCGATTCTAAAATACTAATTCATCCACAAGCATTAAGACTAGTTTCACAAAATTTAGATTTGGTAGACTCTGAGCTCAAAAATAGTTTTGAGGCAAATGACCTTTTTTTAAGTTTATTGATTGACTACGGCAATCCCGAAAGAGTTCTGAGAAGAATGAACGAAGTTGGGTTTTTAGGGGCATTTATACCTGACTTTGGCAGAATTGTAGCGTTAATGCAGTTTAATATGTACCACTGGTTCACTGTCGACGAACATACGATTCAATGCTTAAAAGTTTTATCCGAGATTGAAAAATTACCTAAAAACTATGGAACGGCTGTAGAGGAAATATTTTCGAGGAAAATTCTTAATAGAAAAGTACTGTATCTCTCAATACTCTTTCATGATATTGGAAAGGGGCTAGAAAATGACCACTCTATTGAGGGTGAGAAAATTGCCAGCAAATTATGTAAAAGGTTTTCTCTGAAAGATAGTGAGCGTAAGAAAATTTGCTGGTTAGTGAGAAATCATTTAATGATGTCTGATTTTGCTCAAAAACGCGATTTATCAGACCAAAAAACAATTATAGATTTTCAAGAGTATGTCACAGATAGAGAAACACTAGATCTACTATTTATACTCACTGTTTGTGATATAAAAGGGGTATCTTCTGATGCATGGAACAATTGGAAAAAGTCTCTACTTGAGAGCCTTTACTTTCAAACACTTAAATTGGTTTCAAAAGATATCAAGGTTGAAACAAGGTCAGAGCGAATAGATACAGCAAAGACAAAGCTTAAGGGATATCTCCAAGGGTTTAACAATGAAGATATCAAAAAGGAAACTTTGCGCCATTTTGATGCTTATTGGCTAGTTTTAGATACGCCAACCCAAAAGCTTATAGCCGAAATGATCATAAGGCTTGAGCAAGATCCATTGCAGGTTGAACCAGCATATGACAACGAGCGTGATATAACAAAGATAATTTTTGTCATGGAAGACCATCCTGGCATTTTTTCAAGATTGGCAGGAGCACTAGCAATTGCCTCCGCTAATGTTATTGATGCAAAAACATTTACAACAAAAGACGGAATAGCAATTTTCATTTTTTGGATACAAGACAATCTTGGAAAAAAATATGATGAAAGAAAAACTAAAAAGTTGTTAGAAACAGTTAAGAAAACTCTTTCAGGTGAGATTATCACAAAATCAATTCTAGAGAAACAAGACAAAATAAAAGATCGTGAGAAGTACTTTGAGGTTCCCACAAAGATTTCTTTTGATAACAAAGGGTCGCATAAACAAACTATGATTGAAGTTGATACACGAGATAGATTAGGCCTTCTATATAACATAACAAATACACTATTTCGGAACCAAATTACGATAAGGTCTGCGGTAATTGCTACATATGGAGAGCAAGCTGTAGACACTTTTTATGTAAATGATTTATTTGGCGAAAAAATTACATCCTCACAAAAGCTAGAGCAAGTTAGGAAGGAGCTTTTGTTTTATCTTGATAAACATTTTAAGAAGGCGCTAAAAAATTAATGACAAAGAAATCCTCTCTTATTAATAACTTCTCAATTGTTGGTCTTTGGACACTCTTTAGCCGAATATTGGGATTTTTGCGCGATATTTTTCTAGCTCTTTTTCTTGGTTCAGGTCCAGTGGCTCAGGCTTTTTTACTCGCATTTACTGTTCCGAATATGCTTAGGCGAATATTTGCTGAGGGTTCATTTAATAAAGTGTTTATACCGATTTTTATAGGTGTCAAAGGTAGAAAAAAAAACACAAACGAGCTGGTGACAATTGTGTTTTTTTCTCTTTTTATAATCCTAGGTTTGGTTTCAATACTAGGAGTGATTTTTATGCCTGTTTTAATAAAAGCACTTGCGTTTGGTTTTTTATATGACGAAAGGTTCGAATTGGCAGTACTATATGGTAGGATAATGTTTCCGTACATTCTTCTCATCTCACTGGTACAATTATTCAATTCAGTGCTTAATGCTCTCAACCTATATCACATCAGTACCGCTACGCAGGGTGTTTTAAACTTATTTCTTATTGGTTCATTAATTTTTTCTGCCCTTTACTCTGGTGATTTTGGTTATAATCTTTGCGTAGCTGTATTGGCTTCTGGCTTTGTCAACTTAGTAATGGTTTTCATAGCATGCAGGTTGAATGGAATTTCTCTTACTTCAGTAAATTTATCTGCCTTAAATCCGAATCTAAGTATCTCAAAAGAACTATTTTTGAAATCAATACCCATTAGTTTAGCAAGTGGCGTTTCACAAATAAATCTCGTAGTGGGAAGACAAATATCATCACTTTTTGATGGTGCTATGGTATGGCTTATTTACGCTGATAGGCTTGCACAGCTTCCAATTGCGCTTATTGGGGTTGCTTTAAATGTTGTTACTCTACCAAAACTTAGTTCTCTCAAAAAAAGTGGTCGAAAAGTTGAGGGCAACTCATATCTAAACCGGTCTATGCAACTGTCCCTTATTTTTGCACTGCCTGCCTCTGTAGGTTTAATATCTTTGAATTCCGAGATCATATTGTCTCTATTTCAAAGAGGCAATTTTTTAGTGAATGATGCTATTCAAACCAGTAAAGCTTTATCAATTTACGGCTTAAGTATTATACCAATAAGCTTACAAATGCTATTACTCAACTTTTATTTTGCAGAGAAAAATATCAGGATACCTTTTTATTACTCGCTGGCATCTGTTTTCTTAAACGTAAGTCTTGCTTATACCCTACTAGATACATTCAAGTTTTTAGCGCCTCCAATAGCATACGCAATCACAAATTGGTTGGTGTTTATTTCATTAGTCTATCATACCTACAAATTTGGTTTTTATTTTAATAGTGCTTTTAAACGGGGCCTTCCAAGGATTGTCCTTAGCAGTTGTTTTATGCTCATTTTGTTAATATTGACGAAATCTTTTACACTTCAGTATTTTTCTACACAAATCCTCACAATCCTATGGTTAAGTATGGTCATACCCCTATCAGGAATTTGTTATTTTGCATGCCTAAAGTTTTTGGGTATATTGGATAAGAATTTTTGGGTCAATGACTTTAGTAAATAATATAAGAGACGTTTTTGATGGATAGTAAATTAGTTTTTTCTGGTGTGCAGCCCACTGGAAACCTCCACTTAGGAAATTATCTCGGAGCCGTTAAGCGATTTGTTGAGCTTCAAGATGCAGATGCCATGTGCATTTATTGCCTGGTAGATCTTCATGCAATAACCAATTGGCAAGATCCGAAAGAATTACGCCAAAATACTATCGAGGTAACCGCCGCTTTTCTAGCCTGTGGTTTACGGCAAGAAAATTCAATTATATTCAACCAAAGTCAAGTCTCGACACATACAGAGCTAGCATGGATATTCAATTGTGTAGCAAGAATTGGGTGGCTGAATCGTATGACACAATTTAAAGAGAAGGCTGGGAAGAATAGAGAAAATGCTTCTCTTGGACTTTATTGTTACCCGACTCTAATGGCGGCGGACATTCTAGCCTATCACGCCACTCATGTACCGGTAGGTGAAGACCAAAAACAACATCTCGAATTAACTCGCGATATAGCTATGAAATTTAATAATGACTTCAAGACGCCAGGCTTTTTCCCAATACCGGAGCCAATTATAGAAGGAACAGCCACAAGAATAATGTCTTTGAGAGATGGAACCAAGAAAATGTCTAAGTCAGAAGCGTCAGAGATGTCTCGCATAAACCTAACCGATGATAGCGATTCGATTAGAAAAAAAATTCAAAAGGCAAAGACAGATCCCTTTGAAATACCGAGCGAAAAAGAGGAACTTGCGAACCGTCCAGAAGCAGAAAATTTGCTCGGAATCTATGCAACTTTAGCGGATCAATCCATTGAAAAAACACTGGAGCAATTTTCAGGATTGGATTTTAAAAAATTGAAAGATGAGCTATCAGATATCCTTATTTCTGAACTTGATCCAATAAATAAGGAGATAAAAAAGCTCCTTAATGAAGAAACATATATTGTAGAAATTTTGCGAAAAGGATCTGACAAAGCTAGTGATATTTCTCAACCAATATTACAAAAGACACGTGAGATAGTTGGATTCTTGAAATAAAAATATAAGATTTATTAGATTTTTAGGATACACTAGAGCATCGTTTTTATATGAGGAATTGTGAGAAAATTTTTAGTAATAATGGATAATAGTCCCGAGTTCTTAAATGCGCTTCACTATGCGGCCACCAGAGCCGCTAAAACTGGTGGTGGTGTCGAAGTACTAGCGATTATCACGCCTCAAGATCAAACGCACTGGCTTGGTGTTGCCGAAAAAATGAGAGAAGAAGCAAGGGAAACGATTGAAGAAAGCTTTCAGATTTATTCAAACTGGATGAAAGACGAGTTAAAGCTCGAGGCTGAATTAGTTATTCGAGAGGGAGAAAAAGCCACTGAGGTACTAAACCAAATCTCGGAAGACAAAGAAGTTGGGGTACTTGTTTTAGGGGCAAACAATTCGAGTGAAGGTCCTGGGCCATTAATAAGCCAATTAGTTTCACGAGATGGAGGCAACTTGCCTATACCTGTCACTATCGTGCCAGGTTCAATGACAAAGGAAAGAATTGAAGCTGTATCTTAGCCTTGAAAAATGCTACGATACTAACTATCTAAGTTTTAAAGAACAATACTGGAGAAAAGTTATGTTTATCCAAACAGAAGAGACACCCAACCCGGCAACACTGAAGTTTTTACCTGGTCAGACCGTTTTAGGTACAGGAACCGCCAATTTTAGTGAGGGCGATAATACTGAAAGCTCACCTTTAGCAAAAAAACTGTTTGGCGTGGATGGTGTAGTTGGAGTTTTTCTGGGAAGCGACTTTATCACAATTACTAAGAAAGAAGATTTCTTATGGGAACATATAAAGCCAGCTCTACTGGGAACGATTATGGACTTCTTAAAGTCTGGTGAGGAAATATTAAACGAAGAGTCTGGAGACTCATTGCACAAAATTCATGATGGACCTGACAGCGAAATAGTAAAAAAAATAACAGACCTATTAGATACTAGGGTTAGACCGGCTGTTGCCCAAGATGGTGGAGATATAACTTTTCAGAGTTTTGAGGAAGGAGTAGTATACTTGCATATGCAAGGGGCTTGCGCTGGATGTCCTTCATCAACTATGACATTAAAAATGGGTATTGAAAATCTACTTAAGCACTACATCCCTGAAGTGACTGAAGTTAGACCTGTAGCTTGATAAAAACGGTTATGAACACGCTCGCTGTAGACCTTACCACCTCAGATATAAAAATGGGTCTCGATATTAATGGCGTATTTTCTGATTACAAAAATGTAGACCAACCAAATTTTGACAAAATTTTTTTTTTCTCTCAGACTTTCTAAAGGAAAATAAGACAGAAATACACGAGATTAACAGAATTGTGGTTTGTACTGGACCCGGAAATTTTAACGGGATTAGGGCATCGATATCTGCTATGAAGGGTATTTGTTGCTATTTACCTATTCAACTAATAGGTATAAATAAGTTTCAAGCGCTATCAAAAATATATAAGTCCGCTTTAATTTCTCTCAAATACAGAGGGAATAAAATATACTGGTGCATATTAAAAGATGAAGAGCTTATTTTTATGTCATCTTCAGAAATAGAGGATATTAAAACCTTCGATGATCACTCTGATTTAGTAGTTGTTGGATATAAAGCAGAAGAAATAGCAACAAGTATTAAAGTAAAAAAATTTATCGAACAAAATGAGGTGTCTATTCTAGATTTACTTCATTTCTCAAGAAAAGTAGTAAGTTCCGGAAAGTTTTTACCAAAGCCTTTATACATATCAACTGGTCAGTCTTTATTCGCCAAATATAAAGGACCAAAAATACTCGATAAACCATTAGATGTCAGCTAAGGAATATTTTAATCTCTATAAGAAATGTGTAGAAAGTGAGTCAATTCAGTTTTCCTTGGAGGATTTCAAACGATTTCAGAAGTCTAGAAATATAAAGATCAAAAGGAGAAAAAATTGTATAGCTATACTAAGTCTCACTGATAGCGAAGTAGAGATATACTTTATTGGCGTTGCAGAAAGTCTCCGAGGAAGGGGATTAGGGAAAAAGTTCTTAAAGAATATCATAAACTTCTCCAAATATTATGGAGCTGACTTTATAACTCTTGAAGTAGGAATTAATAACATCCCAGCAAAAAATATGTATCTCTCTTTTAATTTTATAGAGTGCGGCCTTCGAAAAAACTATTACAGAAATAGTTCAGGTAGTCGAGAAGATGCAATAATAATGAAGCTTAATTTAAATTAACCTTCTTTGCTGTAGGGCACGCCTATGGCTCCTGGTGCCCTTGCTTTTCCGATAAAGCCTGCTAGCAAAACTACAGTGAGAACATATGGTAATGCCTGCATTACTTGCACTGGAACTTCTCCAATCCATATTAACTCGACCCCCTCCAGCCTTACCCCTAATGCCTCTAAAAATCCGAATAAAAGGCACGCAAATAGAGTTGGAATTGGGTTCCATTTACCAAATATCATTGCTGCTAAAGCGATATAACCTTTACCAGCAGACATCTCTCTTCCAAATCCCGCACCATGAGCAATTGATAAATAAGCTCCTGCAAGTCCGCATAACATTCCAGCGATTAAAATAGATTGATATCGCATTTTTATTACCGAAATTCCAGCGGTATCAACTGCTTCAGGTTTCTCCCCCACAGCCCTTAGTCGAAGACCAAACCTAGTTTTAAAAATTACATAGTAAGTGAAAAAAACAGCTAAAACTGAAAGATAAACTAGAATATTATGGCCTGAAATTACTTCAACAAATAATTCTCCAAAGACTGGAACAAAACTCAACTGATCCAGAAAAGGGAAATCAATAGGCATAAATCGTTGTTCTGATGCTAAAGGCGGCGTTTGACCACCTCTAGAAAATAGAGCTATCCCTAAAGTTATTGTCAAGCCTGATGCCAAAATATTTATAGCCAAACCACTTATAACTTGATCTCCCTTATTTGTAATACAGGCGAACCCATGGATTAAAGACGCACTACATGACACTAAAATAGCAGCAAATAATCCAAAAATTGGAGACCCTGTCAGGAATGTTGCTGTTGCAGCTACAAAAGCAGATAGCAGCATCTTACCCTCTAATCCAATATCTATGATACCGCTTCTCTCAGAAAAAATACCGGCCATCGCACAAAATATTAGTGGTGTCGCAATCCTAATAGTTGAGTCAAGTAAGGAGATTATAATTTGAAAACTTTCAAGCATTATTATAATTCCCGTAATACTTGATGTAAATTCTCTCCACCAAAGGGTTTAACATATAAGCTAGCGCTCCAGAAAAAAGTATTATCAAACCTTGAATGAGCAAGACCATTTCCCTGGTTATCGACGAAAACTCGAAGTCTAATTCCGTTCCACCTTGGTATAAAGCTCCAAATAAAAGACTAGCCAGAAATATACCAACAGGATGATTTCTTCCCATCAAGGCAACTGCTATACCAGTAAAACCATATCCCGCCGTAAAACCCAAAAGCAGTTTATTGTGAACTCCTAAAAGTTCATTAATTGCAACCAGACCAGCAAGACCCCCAGAAATAGCCATAACAATTATGATTGTAGATGATACTTTAATGCCAGCGTATATGGCTGCTGTTTCCGAATGACCAAGAGACCTCACTTCATAACCAAACTTCGTTCTCCACACTAAAAACCAAAAACCAACCGAGACAGTTAAAGCGACTATAAAAGAGAGATTTAAGGGGGACATTGCCATTTCTAATCCCAGATATTTTGCCAATATATGTAATTGCACTAACCCCACACCTGATGCAAAGTCTCTTGTCTCGGGAGACATCTGTCCAGGTTCTATTATTACATTAACCAATAAATACACCATCAGTGCCGCTGCTATAAAGTTGAACATAATTGTTGTTATCACAATATGACTACCTCTCTTTGCCTGAAGATATCCTGGAATTATACCCCAAATTGCCCCAAAAATTACTGATCCCAAAATAGCTAATATTGTAACTAGGAAACCTACAACATGCTGGTCAAAAATCAAACATACTAGACCCACCCCAAGCCCACCAACATATGCCTGTCCTTCCCCACCGATATTGAAGAGCCGAGCGTGGAATGCCAGAGCAACTGCTAGTCCAGTAAAAATAAAATTTGTTGTATAATAGAGCGTGTACCCTATAGCCCCTGGGTAATAGAAAGCACCTTTTATCATGACAAAGATTGCTCTAAACGGATTCTCTCCAATAAAGAAAATGAATAATCCAGACACACAAAAAGCCAAGAACAAATTCATCAGTGGTATCACGCCTACCGAGAGCCATTTAGGAATAATATTACTATCACTCATTCTCACCTCTTAAACCTGTTCGAGACCTGACATCATTTTTCCAAGTTCTAACTCAGTTGCATTTGAGCTATTAGTTTCTCCAACGATAGTGCCCTGGTTCATCACTACGATTCTATCAGATAAAGACATGATTTCGTCCAGTTCAACTGAAACAAGCAAGATAGCTGTACCTTTACTCTTTAACTTCATTAAATCTGCATATATTCTTTCAATTGCTCCTATATCAACTCCTCTAGTCGGTTGGCCAACTAAAAGGATATTGGGATTGCTTTCTATCTCTCTTGCAAGTACCAACTTTTGCTGATTTCCACCAGATAACTTTCCTGAAGAAATTGAAGAGCTTCTAGGTCTTACATCAAAATTTTCAACGAGGTCATCCACAAAATTTAATATTTTCCTTTTATCCATCAAAAAGCCACTAGAATAATCCTCATTCCGGTGGTAACCCAATATGCTATTTTCATAATTATAAAAAGGTAATACCAAACCTCGTTTGTGCCTATCCTCAGGCACATGAGCAACGCCAAACTCTCTTGCTTTTTTTGAATTCCAATCTTGAAATGGCAAAATTGTTTTATCATTAACAGTAATTTGCCCTCTCTGAAGGGTTTCTATACCCGAAAGAATATCTAAAAGTTCCGATTGTCCATTACCAGCTACTCCTGCAATTCCTAATATTTCTCCTTCCTTTAAATCGAATGAAATATTTTTAAGCACAAGGACACCATCTTTGCTTTCGTGGCTCACGTTTTTTACTTCAAGAACTGGTTTCCCTACCTTTAAAATAGGCTTTTTAATCGATAACAGCACCTTTCTGCCGACCATATTTTCAGCCAATTCTTCAGGTGATGTTTTTTCTGTAGAAAAATCGGCGACAACCTTCCCCCCTCGCATCACTGATACCGTATCAGTAATACTCATGATCTCTTTAAGTTTATGTGTTATTAAAATTATGGTAACTCCTTGTTCCCTTAACGATCTGAGAATATCGAATAAACCAATAGTTTCTTGCGGCGTTAGAACACCCGTTGGTTCATCTAAAATTAGAATTTTAGCTCCTCTATTGAGAGCTTTTAGTATTTCTACCCGCTGCTGCATTCCGACCGGGGTATCTGAAATTATGGCTTCAAAGTCAACATCAAGACCATAATTATTTGATAAACCTTTCAATCTATCAAGAACAACCTCCTCCCCACTTCTCAAAAGCATGCTTCCTTCATTACCAAGCATTGCATTTTCTAAAACAGTAAATGTTGGAACCAACATGAAATGCTGATGCACCATACCAATTCCTAGAGCTATTGATTTTTCTGGAGAGTTCACGTCAACTGCTTTACCATTTAAAAAAATCATCCCACTATCTGGCTTATACAAACCAAACAAAATGTTCATTAAAGTTGATTTTCCGGCACCATTCTCTCCAACAATTCCATGGATAGTACCTGTGCGGACTTTAAGGTTTACGTCACTGTTAGCTACAACATGACCAAATCTTTTAGTGATATTTTTAAGCTCAATTGCTGACTCAGTAGAGGGAGGCAATGAAGCGATTGCCTCATTGCCTCCCTTATTTTCACTATTTTTCATTAGAAGTTAATTCTATGATGGGCAATTATTATCGCTCATATAGTCGTGAACTTTTATTGATCCACTCTTAACTTTATCCGACAAACCATTTATTGTCGATTTCATTACATCAGTAATAAGAGGCTTGTTATATTCATCAAAAGCCCAACCAACTCCATCTTCAGCTAGTCCAAGAACCTTTACTCCACTTGTGAAGTTGCCTGACTTAACGTCCATAAAGGTTTCATAAGTGGCTAAATCAACCCTTTTTAGCATTGAAGTTAACATGGTGCCTGGATGCATATAGTTTTGATTACTATCAACACCTATTGCGAGTTTGCCTGAATCTGCAGCAGCTTGATATACTCCTGCCCCAGTACCTCCAGCAGCGGCATAAACCACATCGGCTCCACGATCAAATTGAGATTTTGCAAGCTCTGATCCCTTTGCTGGATCATTCCATGCTGCAGGTGTTGTTCCCGTCATATTTTGATATACTTCTACCTTGGAATTTACTGCCTTCGCTCCCTGAACATATCCACAAGCAAACTTTCTAATCAAAGGAATATCCATTCCTCCAACGAAACCAACTTTCCCAGTTTTAGAAGCCATAGCAGCTAACGCACCTACCAAAAACGAGCCCTCATGTTCTTTAAAAACATATTGGCGCATATTAGCATTGTCTAACCAACCAACATCAATTATTGAAAACTTTGTGTTAGGAAACTCCTTTGCGACTTTATCACACGCATCAGCTTGCGCAAAACCAACACAAACAATAACGTTTGCTCCTCTCTGTGCCATTTTTCGCATACCTTGCTCACGCTGAGCCTCATTGGTAACTTCAAACTCCATAACTTTGACGCCGGTTTCTTTTGTGAAACGTTGAGCTCCGTTGTAAACACTTTCGTTAAACGATTTATCAAATTTTCCACCCATATCATATATTACTGCAGGCTTTATATCTGCAGAAAGTATAGAGGCAGAGAACGTAATAATCGCTACAGTAAACAGCTGAATAAATTTACGCATCTAATTCTCCCTAATAATTTTTTAAAAAAAGTAATGACTTGCATTATAACTATAATATAACACTAACGGTATACCATTAACTTAAAGTTTTAAACCATAAATGTTAAATAAAACTACCATCAAAGCGATAAGCTAAAAAAGTTATTCTAATGCAGATTTTTCTACCAATAGCTGATGTGCCTGTAGATTTGTTTGTTCTTCTTATACTTGGCGCAGCAGTAGGGTTTCTATCCGGTGTTTTTGGAATTGGAGGGGGATTTCTTATGACTCCACTCTTAATACTTCTTGGAATTCCCGCTGCCGTTGCTGTTGCAACCGAAGCGAACCAAATAGCGGCATCTTCTTTTTCTGGCGTCTTAGCGCATCTAAAAAGAAGAGCAGTGGATTTTAAGATGGGAAATATTCTGGTTGTCGGTGGTCTTCTTGGTTCTGCCGTTGGCGTTGAAGTTTTTAGAATAATCAAAAGTTATGGGCAAATAGAGCTGTTCGTTTCTCTTTGCTACATCTTATTTCTTGGTAGCATAGGAACTCTAATGTTTCTCGAGAGCTTATCTACGATTCAAAAAAGTCGAAAATCAGAAAACACTTTTAAGCATAAGAAAAAACATAATTGGATTCATGGGCTACCATTTAAGACCAAATTTAAAAGTTCCAACTTATACATTAGCGCAATCCCCCCTGTTATTATTGGTTTCATTATAGGTATTTTAGCGTCAATAATGGGAGTAGGCGGAGGTTTCATACTGATACCTGCAATGATTTACATTTTAGGCATGCCTACCAAAGTCGTAATCGGCACCTCACTCTATCAGATAATGTTCATCACAGCCTTCACCACCCTCATGCATGCTACGCAAAATAAAACTGTCGATCTTTTACTTGCTTTGATTTTAATTGTTGGTGGTGTTTTAGGAGCACAATTAGGAGCAAGAGTTACCGTTAAACTGAAGGCTGAAGAAATTAGAATCCTTTTGGCAATAATCGTTCTTTTGGTCTGTCTAAAGCTTGCCTTAGATTTGATGATAACTCCTAACGATTTATTTTCAATAAGTTATGGTAGTGGGTTATGAGAGCACTGATTTTTACAATAATTTTTATATTTTCAACGTCTCCGTTCTCCTTGAGTTCAGTCGTATCTGATATCGATAAATCTAATATCGAGCTGTCAACACGTTTTGATGGAACAAGTATCTTAGTTTTTGGGGCTATTTCACCAGAAAATGATAGTACATCCTTACTAATAGAAATTATTGGTCCTTCAACATCAGTCAATATAAGAAAAAAGGTTCAAATCTGGGGGATATGGGTTAACAAGAAAATTGCACATTTCCAAAATATACCAAGTTTTTATCAAATAAGTATTTCTAATCCTGAACATCCAATTTTGAAAAAAATCGAAAACAAGAAATTGAAATCACAGTTTTATGACTTTCTAGAAATAAACTCCACACCAAAAGACGGAAATGTTGTAGAGCAATCATACGATGAGCTTACTAGATTAAAGAAAAAGCTCGGGAAGTTGCGTACTTTCGAAGAACAAGTAAATATAATCGATAAAAAATTGTTCTCACACAAAGTCAACCTTCCCAACAAAATTCACCCAGGTTTATATAAAATAAAGATGACATTAATTGATCAACAAGGTACCGAATTAAGCAAGTCTGAGCAAAGCGTCAAAGTTTCAAAAGTGGGGATACAAGAGTTTCTATCATATAATTCAAAGAATAATCCAGTTTTTTACGGATTATTTTCAGTAATAATAGCTCTATTTCTGGGGTTTTCCGCAGCTCAATTATTTCGTTGGTTGTACAGGTAATTTTACTAAATGCTAATGCTAGCGTCCCTAGCATCCTCGATTGTCCTCAAACCCGTTTTTGGAGCACCAACCAAAACAGCCATATTTCCCGGTTTATGAAGATTATCCATCATTTTGGTGTGCGCATTCGGTATCTTATGCCAAGGAAATACTTCTGACATACAGGGGTCTATACGCCTATCCAACATAAGTTGGTTAGCTGCACTTGCTTGAAAAAGATTGGCAAAATGGCTACCCTGAACTCTTTTTTGATTCATCCACAAATATCTTGCGTCAAAAGTAAGATTATAACCTGTAGTTCCAGCACATATCACAACTATACCCCCTTTTTTTACAACAAAAACGGATACAGGGAACGTACTTTCACCAGGATGTTCAAAAACCATATCAACATTTACACCCTTGCCGAGAATATCCCAAATTGCTTTTCCAAACTTTCTGGCTTCTCCCATCCACGTACGGAATTCTGTACTATTAACAGTCGGCATTTGACCCCAACAATTAAAATCTTTTCTGTTAATCACTCCTTTTGCGCCTAAACCCAATACAAAGTCTCTTTTATCCTCATCGGATATAACCCCTATTGCATTAGCGCCCGCAGTGTTTATCAATTGAATTGCATATGAACCCAACCCTCCAGACGCCCCCCAAACCAATACATTTTGACCGGGCCTTAACTCATGTGGCGCATGACCAAAAAGCATTCTATACGCAGTGGCAAGGGTTAAAGTATAACACGCCGCTTCTTCCCATGTTAGATGCTTTGGCCGTGACATGAGTTGTTGCGATTGTACAGCTGTGAATTGACTAAATGATCCATCAGGTGTTTCATATCCCCAAATGCGTTGGCTCGGAGAATACATAGGATCACCACCATTGCATTGCTCATCATCTCCATCATCTTGATTGCAATGAATTACTACTTCATCACCAACCTTCCAGCGGTTTACTTTTTCGCCTACCGCCCAAACTATTCCAGAGGCATCTGAACCAGCAATATGATAATCAGCTTTATGGACATCAAAGGGAGAGATAGGTTCGCCTAGACCTGCCCAAATTCCATTATAATTTACACCGGCAGCCATAACGAAAACGAGCACCTCATTACTATCAACCTTGGGGGTGTCTACCTGCTCAATTTGGAAACTTTTTTCTGGAACACCATGTCTTTCTCTTCTTATAGTCCATGCGTACATTTTTTCTGGTACTTGGCCTAGTTGGGGTATCTCACCCACTTCGTAAATATTTTTCGCTTTTACTTCAGACATTACATTATCCATCATTTGGTTTTTATGAATGATTCTTGGTTCTATTTCAACTCAAATTTACTCCAAATTATTAGATCCCTACATTTTTAAAAATCCGAGTATTAAATCTGACCCGTGTTTCGTATAAGGAAAATTTGACTTGAAAAAATGTTTTTCTTCAATAAAAGACAGTAGTATGAAATCTAAGCCTTGGATATTCAGAACTTATGCGGGTCACAGTTCCGCATCAGCAAGTAATAAGCTTTTCAGAGATAATCTAAGTAAAGGTCAAACAGGCCTTTCAGTAGCTTTTGATCTACCAACTCAAACTGGTTATGATAGTGATCACCAACTAGCTAGAGGAGAAGTTGGAAAAGTTGGCGTCCCTATCAATCACCTAGGCGATATGCGAACGCTTTTTAAAGATATTCCTCTTGATAAAATGAATACCTCCATGACAATAAATGCGACGGCGCCTTGGCTTTTAGCTCTCTATGTTGCCTTAGCAGAGGAGCAAGACCTCAAAGTTAATACATTGCAGGGCACTGTCCAAAATGACATCATTAAAGAATATTTGAGTAGAGGAACTTACATATTCCCACCAGAGGATAGTTTAAATTTAATCGCCGATGTTACGGAATATTGCTACAGAAATATTCCGAAGTGGAACCCTATAAACATTTGCTCGTATCATCTCCAGGAAGCTGGCGCAACGATTGAAGAGGAGGTTGCCTTTGCAATTTCGACTGCAACCGCAGTATTGGATAGAATTCGGCTACGAGTGTCAGCTAAAGAGTTTCCCTTCGTAGTAGGAAGGGTATCTTTTTTTGTAAATGCAGGAATAAAGTTCATTAGTGAAATCTGTAAAATGCGTGCCTTTGTGGAGTTATGGAATGAAATCTGTCTCACCAAATATGGTGTGAAAGAAGAAAAGCTCAGACGATTTAGGTATGGTGTACAGGTGAACAGCTTAGGACTAACCGAACAACAACCTGAAAATAATGTTTACCGTATATTGCTTGAATTATTAGCAGTAACCCTCTCAAAAAATGCAAGAGCGAGAGCAATACAGCTTCCTGCATGGAATGAAGCGATGGGACTTCCCAGACCATGGGATCAGCAGTGGTCTCTGAGAATGCAGCAAGTCTTAGCCTATGAAACAGATCTTTTAGAGTATGAAGATATATTTGACCAAAACCCAATTATAGAAAAAAAAGTTAAAGGGATACTTAGGGAAGTTAATTTAAAGGTAGAAAAAATTGACAAAATGGGCGGGACGGTAGCGGCCTTAGATTACATGAAAAGGGCTTTAGTTTCATCTAATGCGAAAAGATTATCTAAAATTGAAAGTGGTGAAACAATTGTTGTTGGAGTAAATAAATTTACTACTTCTGAAGAAAGTGGTCTTTCTTCAGGAGACGGCGATAGTGTACAAGTGGTTGATAAAAAAATTGAGAAAATTCAAATTTCCTCTCTTATAGATTGGAGATCGAAAAGAAATAATAATTTGGTTGAAAAGGCTAAAGACAACCTAAAAGATGCAGCCAGAAAAAAAATAAATATAATGACAGCATCTATCGAAGCTGCGAAAGCAGGTGTCACGACTGGTGAATGGGCAGATACGATGAGAGAAGTTTTTGGTGAATTTAGAGCACCAACAGGGGTAACTGTTTCAAAATCTTCAGACAGCGAAAGCCTGCCTACGCTACAAAGGAAAGTAAAAGAAGTAAGTAAAAAGCTTAAGAGAAATATTAAACTCCTAATAGGAAAGCCCGGTCTTGATGGGCATTCAAATGGAGCTGAGCAAATTGCAATGAGGGCAAAGGAAGCTGGATTTGATGTTGTTTATCAAGGAATCCGACTTACACCAAACCAAATAGTCAACTCTGCTTTAGAAGAGTCCGTTCATATTATTGGGTTATCAATACTGTCAGGGAGCCATCTAGAAATTTTAGAAGATCTGACAAACTTATTGAAAACAAAAAATATGACAAAAATACCAGTAATAGTAGGAGGCATTATACCCGAGAAAGATTTCGAAATAATTCGAAAGATGGGTGTGAAAAAAGTCTACACGCCAAAAGATTATGATCTTAATACGATAATATCAGATATGTCGGATTTTGTTGAGCAGAGTGCTGCTTAATTTACAATCTGTCTCAGCTGTTTTGCAGCTGTAACTTTTTTATCTCTGCTATAGCTTTAGCAGGATTTAGGCCCTTTGGACATGCCTTTGCACAATTCATTATTGTATGGCACCTATAGAGTTTAAAGGAGTCATTTAGTTCATCTAGCCTAGCCTTTCTATCCTGATCTCTGCTGTCGATAATCCATCGATATGCATGTAACAATGCAGCTGGGCCTAAATATTTATCACCATTCCACCAGTAGCTTGGGCAAGAAGTTGAACAGCAAGCGCACATTACACATTCGTATAATCCGTCGAGCTCTTTTCTGTCTGCCTCAGATTGTAGCCACTCCTCATTTGGCTCATCTGTAAAAGTCTCCAACCAAGGCTTTATACTTGCATGCTGCTTGTAAAACTGCTTTAAGTCCGGAACCAAGTCTTTGATTACTGGCAAATGAGGTAAAGGGTAAATATTAATTGGCCCCTTGAATTCCTTAATTCCTTTAAGGCATGCAAGAGTATTAACGCCTCCAATATTCATTGAGCAAGACCCACATATACCTTCTCTACAAGAGCGCCTAAAAGTTAAAGTTGGATCTATCTCATTTTTTATTTTTATAAGCGCATCTAATATCATCGGCCCGCACTTATCTAGATCTACGAAAAAGGTATCTAAACGAGGATTTTCCCAATCTTCAGGATTATAGCGATAAATTCTGACTTCCTGCACATTTTCGGCGTCTGACGGCTTTTCCCATGTAATACCTTCCATTACCCTAGAGTTTTTAGGTAATCTTAATTCAACCATTTTTTAATAAACCCTTGCTTTTGGCTTTATCTTTGCCGTATCTATCCCGCCGTCCTTTATGTCACTCAGAGGTTTAGTAATTACATCTCTATAACTAAGGCTCACGAATCCATTTTCCGATATCTTTGCCAGTGAGTGTACACGCCAATTTTCATCATCCCTGTCAGGATGATCTTCCTGTGCATGAGCTCCTCTACTTTCTTTACGGGCCTCAGCAGAAACAATCGTTGCCAGAGCATTTGGCATTAAATTTGTAAGTTCCAAGGTCTCCATTAAATCCGTGTTCCAAATCATAGACTTATCGGTGACATTCACATAGTCTATGCCGGCAGCTATATCAGCCATTTTTTCACAACCATCTGATAAAGTCTTGTCTGACCGGAAGACTGCTGCGTCAGACTGCATCGTTTTTTGCATTTTCAATCTCAACTCAGCTGTAGGAGTTGTTCCCTTGGAAAATCTAAGTCCATCTAACCTCCCAATCGCTTGATCAACAGAGTTCTTATTTAAGGGTCTATTGCTTTCATTCTTATCTACGACTTCAGCAGCCTTAATTGCGGCTGCTCTTCCAAAAACAACAAGATCTATTAAGCTGTTTGATCCCAAACGATTAGCTCCATGAACCGAAGCGCATCCCGCTTCACCAACAGCCATTAGCCCAGGCAATATTTTGTTCTGATCTTCTCCATCTGGACTTATTACTTCGCCCCAATAGTTTGTTGGGATACCACCCATATTGTAATGCACAGTTGGTAAAACGGGTATAGGATCCTTGTTTACATCGACCCCCGCAAAAACTTTGGCACTTTCTGATATACCTGGAAGTCTTTCTGCTAATGTTTCAGGAGGAAGATGGTTTAGGTGTAAGAAAATGTGATCCTTTTCCGATCCAACTCCACGACCGTCTCTTATCTCCATAGTCATACATCTCGATACGACATCTCTACTAGCCAAGTCCTTATAGGTTGGGGCGTATCGCTCCATAAATCTTTCGCCGTCAGAGTTAGTAAGGTAACCTCCCTCGCCTCTTGCACCCTCAGTGATAAGACATCCAGCTCCATAAATACCAGTTGGATGAAATTGTACGAATTCCATGTCCTGAAGAGGTAACCCCTGTCTTGCAACCATCCCATTACCATCACCAGTGCAGGAATGCGCTGATGTTGCAGAAAAATAGGCTCTTCCATAACCTCCCGTTGCTAAAACTACCATCTTTGCGTTAAATCTATGTAGTGTTCCATCATCCAAATTCCACGCAATGATACCCTGACAAATACCATCTTCTGTCATTATTAAATCGATAGCAAAATACTCTATGAAAAACTCAGCATTGTTTTTCAATGATTGCCCATAAAGTGTGTGTAGAATTGCGTGTCCCGTACGATCAGCTGCTGCACAAGTCCGTTGTACAGGAGGTCCTTCACCGAATTCTGTCGTGTGTCCACCAAAAGGTCTTTGATAAATTTTGCCTTCTTCCGTTCTGGAAAATGGTACTCCATAATGTTCTAGTTCGTAAACAGCTTTTGGAGCCTCTTTTGCAAGATATTCCATAGCATCACTGTCTCCCAGCCAATCTGAACCTTTTACGGTGTCGTACATGTGCCAATGCCAATGGTCAGGCCCCATATTTGATAATGATGCGGCAATTCCCCCTTGGGCAGCCACTGTGTGACTTCTAGTAGGAAATAACTTTGTAACGCAGGCAGTTTTGAGACCTTGCTCAGCCATCCCTAGAGTCGCTCTCAACCCGGCACCGCCAGCTCCTACCACTACAACGTCATAAACATGGTCTGCGATTTCATATGAGTTCATAAAACACCTACTAACACCAATTTTCCAAGACTGATTATGCTTATAATAAAAAGTAAGCCACAAAATACTATATTTAAATTAATCCACAGTCTCCTATAAACATAGTCTTCAATAATAACTTGTAAACCCTGTTGAAGATGAAAAATTGTCGCTGTAATAAATGTCAACATTAGCAAAGAATTTAAGGGTGTAGATAATGAACTAGCAACTTGTTCGAACGGCATTCCGAAATTTTTACTGAAAAATGCAACAAACCAGATTGTAAGCGGGATTAGCAGTATGGAACTAACCCTCGAATATTTCCAATGTTTAATACCGTCTGACATTCAACTAATGAAAAATAAAAGCGTTAAAAATGTAAGCATAAATGAGGAAATCACTGCTACCCACCCGCTGATAGTGACAGACTTTAAATCGTACCCATAACCCATATCCCAATAAAGATGGCGTAGCCCCGTACAAAAATGATACCAAAGCGCCCATAGTGAGGATACTAAAACTACTATAATAAATGGATTATTTAAAAAATTGTTAAAACCTTTGAAGGTGACTTCACCAACAGCTAAAGATGCCAGCCAAAATACGACCAGTACTGTTGATACTGCGAGACCAGCGCCCGTAATACGATGAAAGATCGATAACACCGACGTAATTTGAGGTTTGTACACTGTTAAGTGAGGAGATAGGGGTCTATTGTCCATATTTTTTTATCCTTACTGTCAATTGACTTCAATATATCTCTAAAAATTGTTTGTGCAAGTGGGCTACCCAATTACAGCTCTCTAGGCACTAATACCCAGTAATCAAAATCCAAAACTATAGTTGGTAAGTATTTCCCATCATCACTTCTCAGTCTCATGTTGTGATTTTTTTCCTTTGCACCCACACTTCTCAGTCTTAAAGCTGCTATATTCCGAACATTTAGATCTATCTTATCCAAAACTTCTGACCAGCAATATATCGTATCCTCCGCAAACACTGGATTTGCGTGGGTACCACCGTTTATCCCCACGATCAATTGAGCGTTTTCCAGACCGTTAAAACTTAATGCTCTAACTAAAGATATTATGTGGCCTCCATAGATTAGTCTCTTTTTATCCTCACGAGCATTGATATCAAAGTGCACTTTTGAATTATTCTGCCATAGTCGGGTTGCAAAAAGATGATCCGCCTCACATATGGTATTGCCATCTATGTGATCAATCAGTTCACCTACTTGATAATCATTTAAGCTTTTTTTTGATCCTGCTGCGCTGGTATCATATTTTGTAAAATCAAGCTGCTCAGGGATATTTAGCTCGGTTCCATTTAATGAAGTCTTCAAATGGGGTAAATTCGAAGGGGTGTCTTCAACACCAACAAATCTCTTCTTTACCATAACCCATCTTTTGTATTCTAAAATCGTCTCTCCAGATGAGTTTTGTCCTTCTGTTTTTACATAGACTATCCCTGTTTTTCCGCTTGAGTTTTGCTTCAGACCGATGATTTCGGATTTGACTGATAAGGTTTCTCCTGAAAAAACCATATTAGAAAATTTACCTTCCGCATACCCAAGATTAGCCACAGCATTAATAGATATGTCTGGTACCGTTTTGCCAAAGACAGTATGGAAAACAATTAAATCATCCAGAGGACGATCTTTTAATCCGCAATTTCTTGCAAATTCTGCTGAGGACTGAAGGGCAAACCTTGTTGGATATATTGAAATATAGAGAGACGCATCTGCCTCGGTCAGAGTCCTGGGCGTGGCGTGCGTGATGATATCTCCTACAGCATAATCCTCAAAAAAACGGCCTAAATTATTATTATGATCACTCAAGTTCAACTCATACTCTGGATCAATTTCATTTTACTTATTAATGCAAGTGACTGCTTTACATGTAATTCTTCAACTAGAACACCGTCAACAGTTGTTACACCACTTTTTTCTTCTTTTGCTTTTTCGTAAGCCTCGATTATTTTGTTTGCCAGATCAATTTCTTTTTCGGTGGGCGAAAAAACGGCATTTGTTATTCCAATTTGGTTTGGATGAATAAGTGTTTTACCATCGTATCCCATATCTTTGCCTTCTTCAGCCTCAGAGCGCAAACCCCCTTCATCTGATATCCCATTAAAGACGCCATCCAACGTAATAACATTGTATGCCTTCGCTGTTAATATAATTGAACCGAGAGCATACAACAGCCCTGCTCGACCAGTTTGTTTAGGAAGAACGAGCTCTTTTGCTAGATCATTAGTTCCTACAACTATCCCACTTATAGCAGAAAATTCTTCCAAAATCTTACCCAAGTTCAACACGCATTTTGGAGTTTCAGCCATTATCCAAATTTCAGGAGGCTTTTTAAAACTCAACTCTTCGAGTCTTTTCTGAATCAACGACATATCAGAGACCTCTGAAACTTTTGGGAATAGAATGCCATCCGTCCCACTTTTTTGAAGACACTCCAAATCCATATTCGCCCAGACTGTATCCATTGAATTAATTCTGGTAAGAATCTTTTTTCCCCTGTAATCAGCTTTTTCATTCGATAATACATTTAAAATCAAATCCCTCGCTCGCTCCTTATTGTCAGGCGAAACAGCATCCTCCATATCGAATATAAAAAGGTCTGCCGGTAGAGACTTAGCCTTTTCAAGGGCTCTTTCATTTGAGCCAGGCATATACAAAGCGGATCGATGTGGATAAAATTCTGTCATAACTTTAGGTCCTCTCAAATATCTCGACAACATATAATCTAATATTTCAATAAATAAGTTTGAAATTCATAAAAAATTATTTTACTTTTTGACTCAAGCTTTATCTACAAATATTTCGAAATTATTTTCCATTAGATCAAAGATAACTGCGTTACAAAGCGAAAGGTATAAACCATATGGCAAAAGCAAAGATATCACTTATAGGAGCAGGCCAAATTGGTGGTACATTAGCCCATTTGGTTGCTTTAAAAAACCTCGGTGATGTTGTCATATTTGATATCGCAGAGGGTACCCCACAAGGAAAATCTTTGGATCTTGCAGAGAGCGGACCTGTCGAGTCATTTAATATGCAACTAAAGGGGACAAACGATTACAGCGATATAGCTGGATCTGACGTATGCATTGTTACTGCCGGTGTCCCTAGAAAACCAGGTATGAGCAGAGATGATCTGCTTGGTATAAACTTAAAAGTAATGAAATCAGTAGCGGAGGGGATTTCCACCCACGCACCCAATGCATTTGTAATTTGTATTACTAATCCTCTGGATGCAATGGTTTGGGCGCTAAAAGAATTCTCTGGTCTGCCACATGAAAAAGTTGTTGGAATGGCTGGAGTGCTTGATAGCTCAAGATTTAGATATTTTATTTCCGAAGCAACAGGCGTATCAGTTCAAGATATATCGGCCTTTGTTTTGGGAGGACACGGTGATACTATGGTTCCTCTAGTAAGATATTCAACTGTTGGAGGCATCCCTCTTCCTGACATAGTGGAAATGGGGATTTTGTCTCAAGATGCTTTAGATAATATTGTGCAAAGGACAAGGGATGGTGGAGCAGAAATAGTAGGCCTCCTTAAAACTGGGTCAGCGTATTACGCCCCTGCATCCTCTGCAATACAGATGGCTGAGTCATATTTATATGACTCGAAAAGATTACTGCCTTGTGCTGCATTTGTTAACGGACAATATAATCTTAATGGCATATATGTAGGGGTACCAGTGGTGATAGGGGGTCAAGGAATAGAAAGGGTAATTGAGATATCTCTTTCTAAAGAAGAGCAAATGGAATTTTCTAATTCCGTTGACTCGGTAAAAGGTCTAATTGACGCATGTATAAAAATTGATCCGTCACTAGGAAAAAAATAGATTGTAAAGAAGGGGGGCAAATGAATATACACGAATTTCAGGGAAAATCATTGCTTAGTCAATTCGATATCCCAGTTCAGCCTGGAATAGTCTTAGATTTACAGAGCAATTTAGATTCTCTCAAAACACTTGCCGAACAAGCGGGGGAAGCACCTGTATTTGCGGTAAAAGCACAGATCCATGCTGGTGGGCGCGGAAAGGGAATATTTAAAGAAAATGATGCCGGTAATGGTGGGGGTGTTAGAATTTCAAAAAATGCTGATGATGCGCTTGAGCAAGCGTATAAAATGTTAGGTAAAACACTAGTTACAAAACAGACTGGGGATGATGGTAAGACCGTCAACAAAGTCTATGTCGAACTAGGATGTAGTATAGATAAAGAATTTTACCTAGCGCTTTTGGTTGATAGGTCTTCTAGTTCTGTGTCATTTGTATGCTCTAGGAAAGGTGGCATGGATATTGAAAAGGTAGCAGAGGAAAATCCTAATGATATTGTTACAATTATTGTTGATCCCGCCGAAGGATTTTCTGACCACCATGGGAGAAAAATAGCATTTGCGTTAGGTTTAAAGGATGCTGCTTTTAAGCAATGCGTTAAAATGACACGCAACCTTTACAATCTTTTTATCGAGAAAAATTGCGATATGATTGAGATTAATCCTTTAATAATGACCAAAGATAATTCCTTAATTTGTCTCGATTGCAAGATGAGTTTTGATAGCAATGCTCTTTTCAAAAATAAGGATTTAGAAACTTTAAGGGACATCACCGAAGAAGATCCAAAAGAGTTAGAAGCATCAAAGTTTGATCTTAATTATATATCGTTAGATGGAGAGATTGGTTGTATGGTAAATGGAGCCGGGTTAGCTATGGCGACGATGGATATAATTAAACTAAATGGTTCTGAGCCAGCGAACTTTCTGGATGTCGGTGGGGGAGCTACAAAGGAAAAGGTTACAGAAGCTTTCAAAATAATCACATCAGATAAGAATGTAAAAGGAATATTAGTTAACATCTTTGGTGGAATAATGCGTTGCGATGTAATTGCTGAAGGAGTGGTTCAAGCTACCAAGGAAGTAGGATTAAAAGTTCCACTAGTAGTAAGACTTGAAGGAACAAATGTCGATGAAGGAAAAGAGATTATAGAGCAAAGCGGCTTAAACGTAATCACTGCCGACAATTTAAATGATGCCGCGGCTAAAATAGTTGCGCAGATAAAGTGAGCTCAATATGAGTATTTATATAAATTCAGATACTAAAGTTATTTGCCAAGGTCTTACAGGAAGTCAAGGTTCCTTCCATACAGAGCAGGCTATAAAATATGGAACAAAAATGGTAGGGGGTGTAACACCTGGCAAAGGTGGAGGAACTCACCTAGACCTTCCCATTTTTAATTCTGTAGAGGAAGCAAAGATAACTACCGGGGCCAACGCAAGCGCAATCTATGTGCCTCCGCCATTTGCTGCTGACGCAATATTAGAAGCAGTTGATGCCGAAATCGATTTAATAGTTTGCATCACAGAGGGTATACCTATTTTAGATATGATGAGAGTAAAGGCAGTTTTATCACGATCAAAATCAATTCTAATAGGACCAAATTGCCCAGGCGTGATAACACCGGGGCAATGCAAGATTGGGATAATGCCAGGGCATATTCATAAAAAGGGAACAGTAGGCGTTGTGTCACGATCTGGAACACTAACTTATGAAGCTGTTGATCAAACGACAAAAATTGGATTAGGTCAATCGTCTTGTATTGGTATTGGAGGTGACCCTATTAAAGGCACAGAATTCATCGATGTGATTGATAAGTTTTTGAGTGATGATGAAACACAATCTATAATAATGATAGGAGAGATCGGTGGCAGCGCCGAGGAAGAAACTTGTGAATATTTAATAAAAGAGCGCAAAAAGGGAAGATCAAAACCGGTTGCGGGTTTCATTGCGGGGAGAACAGCTCCAAAGGGAAGAAGAATGGGGCATGCCGGAGCTATAGTAGCGGGAGGTATGGGTGCCGCTGAAGATAAAATGGAAGCAATGAAAAAAGCTGGGGTTATTGTTTCAGATAGTCCAGCCACTTTAGGAGAAGCAGTACAAGAGGCAATTCAAAAAAATTAGCCAGATACAAATATACTAGAAAACGCCCGTAAGTACTATAATATTGGTAAAATGATAAAGAAGTAAATAACCATGAACAAAATGGATCCTAAAAACTCTAAAAAAGCGGAAGACATCCTTAACGGAGGAAACTCTAGCTATCTTGAGTATCTACAAAATATGTACCTCAACGACCCTAAATCAGTAGATCAATCATGGTCATCTTTTTTTGAAAAAAGCGATGCCTCAGCTGAAAAAGCATCATGGTCCCGAAGTGATTGGCCTGTAGATCAAAAGCAAGATTTTGGAATACAAGATAATAGCTTTTGGAGTTCACAATCTACAGAAGCATTAGAAGAAAAAATTTTAGCATATTCGGAAAAATCTGATTTCTTCAAAAGCTCAGATAACTTAAAAGAAAAAGTGATAGATAGTTTAAGGGCTCTTATGATTATTAGAGCTTTCAGAATAAGAGGACATTTAAAAGCAAGGCTTGACCCACTTGAAATCAATAGCCTGTCATATCATCCAGAACTGGATCCAAAAAATTATGGTTTTTCTGAAGAAGATATGGAGAGAGAAATATATATTGATAATGTATTAGGTTTGGAAGTTGCTTCAATGAGCGAGATTATGTCTCTGCTTGAGAGAACCTACTGTGGAACCTTTGCCTTACAGTATATGCATATTTCGAACCCAGAACAGTCAGCATGGCTAAAAGAACGTATCGAAGGGCTCGGCAAAGAAATACAATTCACAGCAGAGGGACGAAAAGCTATATTAAAAAAGCTCGTAGAAGCTGAAGGGTTTGAAAAATTTCTACACGTTAAATACACAGGCACAAAAAGGTTTGGATTGGATGGGGGAGAATCTCTAATTCCTGCTATGGAGCAAATAATAAAGAGAGGTGGAAATTTAGGAGTTAAGGAAATTGTTATAGGGATGCCTCACAGAGGAAGATTATCAATACTAGCTAACGTGATGAGCAAACCTTTTAAAGCAATTTTTAACGAGTTCCAAGGTGGGAGCTATAAACCCGAAGATGTTGATGGCTCAGGCGATGTAAAATATCATTTGGGTGCTTCGTCTGACCGAGAATTTGATGGCAACACAGTGCATTTATCTCTAACGGCAAATCCTTCCCACTTAGAGGCTGTTAACCCCGTCGTATTAGGAAAAGTAAGGGCAAAGCAAGAGCAGCTCAACGATAAAGAAAGAGAAAGGGTGCTACCTGTTTTGTTACATGGTGATGCAGCTTTTGCAGGCCAAGGGATTGTTGCTGAATGCTTTGGCCTTTCGGGTCTAAAAGGACATCGCACAGGCGGCACTATCCATATCGTCGTAAATAATCAAATTGGTTTCACGACCGCACCCCTCTATTCAAGGTCATCACCATACCCAACAGACATTGCGCTTATGGTAGAAGCACCAATTTTCCATGTTAATGGCGATGATCCGGAAGCGGTAGTTCACGCTGCGAAAGTGGCCACAGAATTTAGACAAAAATTTAAGAAAGACGTTGTGATTGATATTTTTTGCTACCGACGTTTTGGGCATAATGAAGGTGATGAACCTATGTTTACCCAACCTAAAATGTACAAAAAAATTAAAACCCATCCGACTGCTCTTGAATTATACTCCAGAAAGCTGGAGGCAGAAGGAATACTAAGAGATGGTGAGTTGAACAACTTAAAATCAAATTTTCAAAGCTTTTTGAATGACGAGTTCGAGGCAGGAAAAAACTACAAACCGAATAAGGCTGACTGGCTTGATGGAAGATGGTCTGGGCTTACTAAGCGACCGGACAACTACGAAAGGGGAAAAACCTCTATAAAAAAGGATGTGTTTAAAAAAATATCGAAAGTACTGACAACCGTCCCAAATAATTTCAAGATACACAAAACAGTGTCCAGAATGTTAGAAAATAAAAAGGATACCTTAAACAAAGGAGAGGGTATTGACTGGGCAACAGCTGAAGCGCTTGCATTTGGCTCTTTGTTGAATGAGGGGTTTTCGGTTAGGCTATCTGGCCAGGATTCGAAAAGAGGTACTTTTTCTCAGAGGCATTCCGCAATTATAGATCAAGAGACTGAAGAACGTTTCTATCCCCTTTACAATATAACACAAAATTCCATTGAGTTTGGTGTGTCTAAAATAGGTGGCAAATTGGATATTAGTCAAAAAACCCAATTTGAGGTAATTGACTCTATGTTATCGGAGTACGCTGTCTTGGGTTATGAGTATGGGTACTCTCTTGCGGAACCGAATTGCTTGACTCTGTGGGAAGCTCAGTTCGGAGATTTCGTTAATGGGGCACAGATTATGATAGATCAATTTATATCCTCAGGAGAAAAAAAATGGTTGAGAATGTCTGGGCTTGTAATGCTACTTCCTCACGGTTATGAAGGTCAAGGACCAGAGCACTCCTCTGCTAGATTAGAAAGATTTCTTCAGGCATGTGCAGAAGAAAATTGGATAGTGGCTAATGTTTCGACTCCGGCAAACTATTTTCATATATTGAGACGACAAATGCATAGGCATTTTCGAAAACCACTTGTCATAATGACACCAAAATCATTACTAAGAAATAAACTAGCAGTAAGTTCATTGAAAGATTTTACAAATGGCTCGAGTTTCCACAGAATACTTAAAGATAACGCCGAAACATCGAGTGACTTTAAGCTTACCGAAGACAGTAAAATTAAAAAAGTAGTTATTTGCTCGGGAAAAATTTACTACGAGCTATTTATGGAAAGAAACAAGAGAAATCTAAAAGAGGTGTATTTACTAAGACTTGAACAGTTGTATCCTTTTCCCTCACAATCAATGATTAAGGAGTTATCACGTTTTGAAAACGCGAAAATAACTTGGTGCCAAGAAGAGCCACGTAACCAGGGAGGATGGTTTTTCGTAGAACCAATACTGGAGATGATTTTAGGTCATATAAGCCATAGCTCTGGCAGGGCTGATTATGCTGGACGACAGTCCGCTGCTTCGCCAGCAACCGGTTTAGCAAAGCAGCACATTGAACAGCAGGGAAAACTGATTGATCAAGCTTTGGAGGTTTGAAGCGTTACTTAAGGGGGTTATAATGATAGAGTTGAAAGTTCCTACATTAGGTGAAAGTGTAACCGAGGCAACTGTTGGCACTTGGTTCAAGAAGGCCGGCGATAATGTCGTAGTTGATGAAATGATATGCGAACTCGAAACAGATAAAGTCACTATCGAAGTACCAAGTACTATAGACGGTGTTGTGTCAAAAATTATAGTTAAGGAAGGGGAGACAGTAGAGTTAGATGCAATACTAGCTATATTAGAGGAAGGCGCAGCTACAGCAGAAAAGAATAAATTGTCAAATGATAAAACCGGCGAAAAAAATATTGCTGAAGAAACGAAAAGTGTAAAAAATGCCCCCTCTGCAGAAAAAATCATGAAGGAAAAAAATATTGATCCGAGCTCCTTGAAAGGCTCTGGCCGAGACGGTCGGATTATGAAAGAGGACGTCATGAGCTTGCCAAACAATCAAAATACAAAGAAAAGCCTGATGCCTTCAATGGAATCAGAAGAAAAAGTAAAAATGACGAGATTAAGACAAACAATAGCTCGAAGGCTTAAAGAATCTCAAAATACTGCTGCGATGCTGACAACATACAATGAAGCAGATATGACAGCTATTCTAAAAATAAGAAGTGAATTTAAAGATCAATTCTTGTCAAAACATGGGGTTAAACTAGGGTTTATGTCATTTTTTGTAAAAGCTTGCTGTAAAGCTCTAGAAGAAATACCCGAGGTCAATGCCCAAATAGATGGGGACCATATAATATACAAGAAATATGTCAATATGGGAGTAGCGGTAGGAACAGATAACGGTTTAGTTGTACCGGTTTTAAAAAATGCTGATGCCATGAGTTTCTCTGATATAGAAAAGGAAATTAATAAGATGGGCTTACTAGCAAGAGATGGCAAGCTATCTATGGCGGATATGACTGGCGGAACTTTCACTATATCTAACGGCGGTATATATGGATCTCTAATGTCCTCGCCCATTCTAAATTCACCTGAGTCAGGTATACTTGGAATGCATAAAATTCAAGAAAGACCGATGGCTATTGATGGAAAAATTGAGATACTGCCTATGATGTATCTTGCCCTGAGTTATGACCACCGTATTGTAGATGGAAAGGGTGCTGTTACATTTCTAGTCAGGGTAAAAGAAAACTTGGAAGATCCACGTCGATTGTTGATTGATCTATAAATTTTAAATTAAGGATTTCAAATGGAAAAATTCGATGCGATAGTTATTGGCAGTGGCCCAGGCGGATATGTGTGCGCAATAAAACTCGCGCAGCTCGGAATAAAAGTTGCTTGTGTTGAAGGGAATACTTCACTTGGAGGTACTTGTTTAAACGTGGGCTGTATTCCATCAAAAGCATTACTAAATGCTTCCCACAACTATCACAACTCAGTAGAAAATTTTTCAAAAATGGGAATAGAGGTAGATCCACCTGTTGTGAACTGGGGTAAAATGCTCAGCTATAAAGAGAGTATGATAAAAGATAATACTAAGGGGATAGAGTACCTATTTAAAAAAAATAAAATTACTTTAATAAATGGTTGGGCTAGCTTTATCGATCAAAATACAATCAGTGTTGATAATAAAAATTTTGAGGCAACCTATTTCGTTATTGCTACTGGCTCCGAGGCTTCTAGTCTAAAGAACATGGAATTTGACGAACAAGTGATCGTGTCTTCAACTGGTGCATTGGAATTAAAGAAAATTCCAGAAAAAATGATAATTGTTGGTGCAGGTGTTATTGGTTTGGAAATGGGTTCAATATACAGTCGTCTTGGAACTGAAGTAACGGTTGTTGAATTCTTTGATAAAGTTTTAAATGGTATGGACCACGATATATCAAAAAACTTTAAATCTATATTGCAAAAACAAGGTTTTAAGTTCCACTTGAATAGCTCTGTTTCTGCGATAACAAAAGAAAAAAAAGGCGTGAAAGTTACTTTTAAGCAAGTAGATTCTCATGATAAAAATGAATTATTTGCGGATGTCGTTTTAGTGGCTACGGGGAGAAAACCTTTTACTAAAAACCTCAAACTCGAAAATATCGGAGTGAAGTTGAACCCTAAAGGGCAAATTGAAACTGATAACAATTGGAGAACAACTGCAACAAATATATTTGCTTTAGGTGATGTGACATCAGGACCAATGTTAGCCCATAAAGCAGAAGAAGAAGGTATAGCCGTTGCCGAAATAATTGCGGGACAAGCTGGTCATGTGAATTTTCAAGTAATACCCAGCGTTGTTTATACTGATCCAGAGGTTGCTGCTGTTGGCAAAACAGAAAATGAATTAAAGGAAGAAGGTATACAAATTAAAGTTGGAAAGTTTTCATTTATGGGTAATGGTCGCGCAAAGACAGTTTTTTCTAGTAACGGTTTTGTAAAAATTATAGCCGACTCAAATAATGATAGAATTCTAGGAGCTCACATCATTGGACCTGCTGCCGGTGATCTTATTCATGAAGTATGTATGGCGATGGAATTTGGTGCGAGCACTGAAGATTTAGCAAGAACGTGCCATGCTCACCCAACTTTTTCAGAGGCGGTACGCGAGGCTGCACTTGCTTGCGGGCTGGGTGCAATTCACTCATAATATTTTAAAACTCTGTATTTAATTTCTTGCAAATCATTTAACAAACATTTATCAACATCCAAGGCAATTAACTGCTAGGAGAGAAGGTAATGGCAAAAGAAGAATGGGGAACAAAAAGAATGTGTCCCGAGACTGGGAAACGCTTTTATGATCTTAATAATAGTCCTGTGATAAGCCCTTATACCGGCAAACAACTTATTCTTGATAAATCTTCATCTGAAAAAACCAAGGTAACGAGAAAAAGCGAAGAAAATATCAATGATGCAAAGTTTGAAGATTCAGAAGAATTGTTGACTATTGAGGATGATCTCATATTAGATGAGGGGGAAGATTCATCCGAATTAGATGATGAGCTTTTAGAGGATGACGATCAGGAAACAGTTCCATTGGAAGAAATTACCGATGTAGCGTCTACAGACAGTGAAGAAAACTAATTTTAAACTAATTGTTTTAGTGTTAAGCTTTGACAAAAAGAAAAAGGGGCCATAGCTCAGCTGGGAGAGCGCTTGCATGGCATGCAAGAGGTCAGGGGTTCGATCCCCCTTGGCTCCACCAAGAAGCAGATGAAACAAGCGCGTTTTGAAAAAATAGAGCTCAATCAAATCTTGCAACTTTATGGTGTAATGGTGGCACAGGGAGTTTGGAAAGATTATAGTATCTCTTTTTTGAAAGAATTTGTGGTTTTTTCTGTCTACAGAAAAAATTCTGATTGGGCCCTCTTCAGTATTAAGAAAACACCCAAAAATTCAAAATATGGAAGATTGTATTCCTTAGTAGCGATGGATGGAAGAATACTGAAGTGTTCCAATGATTTAAAATCCACTTTAAGAGTATTAAAACATAAAGAACTTAAGCTGAATTTAGTCTAGGAGCACATAATGCGAGACTTTCAAAAACCTGAACGCTCTGAAGTATTTTCATCAAATGGAATGATAGCTACTTCTCACCCCCTCGCTGCAAAAATAGGGCTTGACGCTATGAGTAAAGGAGGAAACGCGATCGATGCCGCTATTACTAGTGCCCTTATGCTAGTTTTATGTGAACCACAGTCTACTGGTCTATTTGGAGATGCATTTGCAATTATTAAAACAAAAAAATCTAAAAACATCTTTGGTTTAAATGGGTCTGGCAAGGCGCCGATGAATTTGACCAGTGACACTTTGCTTTCAAAAAACATGGAGAAGATACCTTTAAATAGCGCCCACTCTGTTACTGTTCCAGGTGCAGTATCTCTATTTGAAGAGGTTGCAAATAAATTTGGTAACTTAGGTTTAAAAGAACTATGTACTCAACCAATAAAGTACGCTGAAGAAGGTGTGGTAGTCAGCCCCCGTGTTTCCTTTGACTGGGAGACACACAGAGAGAAGCTTATTGGATCCTCTGAGAAGTTTTATCTTAGTTCTGGGAGACCATATAGAGCTGGTTCTTTATTTAGAGCACCTATGCAGGCAGAAGTATTAAGACAAATAGCAGCTCAGGGCTCAAAGGGTTTTTATCAGTCAGATATTACGGTTGACCTTGTAAAGTCTTTACAGGAATTAGGCGGAGTACATACCCTTGCTGACTTCGAAGATGTTAGTCCTCAATATGTTGAGCCAATATATGCAGATCTAAAAGATGGAAGTACATTAATCGAATTACCTCCAAACGGACAGGGTATAACCGCTATAATGATGAAAAAGTTAATGGAATTATGTCATATTGAACGATTTAAAGCTGACTCCTTTGAAAGAGTTCACTTAGAGGCTGAAATAGCTAAAATAGCATATTCTGCGAGAAATAATTTTATTGGAGATCCAAATTTTTCAAAAATTAAACAAAGTATATTTACAGATGAAACGTATTTAAAAAAATTGTCGAGAGAGCTCTGCTTTGGAGAATTATTAAGCGATAATCTCGAAGACGACTTTTTTATGCGAAATAAAGATACTGTCTTAATATGTGCAGCTGATAATGAGGGAAACGCTATATCTCTCATTTTCTCGACTTTTCATGCGTTTGGATCGGGGTTATGTTCTAGAAAATATGGATTACTTTTTCATAATCGTGGCGCTGGCTTTACTTTAAAGAAAAATCACGCAAATGAACTATTAGGTGGCAAAAGGCCTTTACACACAATAATCCCCGCTATTCTAAAAGAAAAGAACGGCAGCATAATGCCATTTGGTGTTATGGGTGGTCAATATCAAGCTAATGGTCACGCAAGAATTCTAAGCAATATAAAAGACTATGGTATGGAATTTCAAGAGGCCTTAAACTTTCCGAGAAGCTTTTATTTTGATGGTGTATTAAACTTGGAGAGAGGTTACCCAAAAGCTACAAGAGAAAAACTATCCCAAATGGGTTATAAAATAGAGGAGGCAACTATCCCCATAGGCGGTGCGCAATTGGTACGATTAGACTCCTCTGGTGTACTTATAGGGGCATCGGACCCCAGAAAAGACGGCTGTGCGCTAGGATATTAGTTAGCTATCAATGCATTATATCAGATAAAAGATATCTTCCTTCCGACAAGCTACCGAATAGTTGCTTCACCTCAGGGTGCCCAACTGGTTCTCCACTGTCATCGTACAGTAAGTTTTGTTCCGACACGTAGGCGATATAATAACTTGAATCGTTTTCAGCCAAAAGATGATAAAATGGTTGATCCTTTTTAGGCCTATGATTTTCTGGGATAGAGTTCCACCATTCTTCTGTATTATCAAAAGTAGGATCTACATCAAATATAACTCCTCTAAAAGGGTGTATTCGATGCTTTACAACCTCGCCTATCGAAAATTTTGCATTTCTATTAAGCATTTTTTTACCTTTTAGACCAAAACCTTTGACTTTTAAATAATCGAATTTAAAAAAGTTACAAGTGATAAGATAAATATTAAATTAACTAGCAATCCAAATACAATAACTTTCTATGCTAAAAAAAACTTTTTTCATTTTTATAGCTTTCAATTATCTCGTTATATCTGGCTGCATGAATGTTCCAAACAATCAAGGGGACGCATGCTCAATAATAAAGCAGAAGAAAAGCTGGAGATCTGCGTTAAAGAGGACTGAAAGAAAATGGGGGGTCAGCCCAGGAATGCAACTTGCATTTATAAAAACAGAATCTAATTTCAGACCGACTGCTCGCACTCAAAGAAAATATTTTCTCGGGGTCATTCCCTCAGGTAGGATTTCATCAGCCTACGGATATTCTCAAGCACTTGATGGAACGTGGAAAGAATATAAAAAAAGCACTGGACACAAATACCATAGAAGATCTAATTTCGCACACTCTACAAACTTTATCGGATGGTATATAAACAAATCTAATAGATTATTAGGAATATCAAAAAGCAATGCATATCTTCAATATCTTGCATATCACCAAGGTCAGGCAGGATTTAAAACGGGAGCGTACAAAAATAAAAAAGCTCTATTAGAAGTGGCAAAAAAAACAGCACTTAGTAAAAAAATATTCGATAGGCAACTTAAAAAGTGTATGTAGCTCTTAAATTAGGGTTGACTAGACTCACATGTGTTTATAACGTTCACTTAGTTAAAAACACAAAGAACATTTATAATGAAAGAATCCTCCAAAAAAGACAATTTGGATAAACTGGACAAAAAAATAGAGGAATTTAAGTCTAAAAAAGAGGAAAACAGACCCCAACGGCTGAAAGTTCAAAACGACGGATGGAGAATGGTAATTGAGCTTGTGACAGGAATGGTTTTAGGGGTTAGCTTAGGAATGGCACTTGATTATATTGTGGGGAGTGAACCCATATTTTTGATAGTATTTTCTCTACTTGGCTTTATGGCTGGAGTTAAAACAATGATAGCTACAGCAAAAAAAATGAATGAAACAAATAACTGATGATACATAAATAGATGGAAAAACAATCAGCTTTTAATATTTACCCTATGGATCAATTCATTATCGACCCTATTCTTACAGGGGACAGCTTGGAATGGTATTCTTTTACAAACCAAGCGTTATGGATGCTGATAAGTCTGGTGTCGATCTCATTCGTCTTTATTTACGGATCGCGAAAGCATCAGTTAGTGCCTGGTCGGCTACAATCTATTGCCGAGCTACTGTATTTCTTCATTAGAGATATGATCATCGATATAGCAGGACAGGAAGGGCTGAGATACTTCCCCTATATATTTACACTTTTTATTCTAATATTGTTTGGGAACGTTCTGGGGCTATTACCTTACAGTTTTACCTATACCAGTCATATCGCTGTAACCGGGTTTCTAGCACTTTCCGTATTTGTTGCAGTTACAATAATCGGCTTTGTGAAGAATGGGCTTGGATTTTTGAGCCTATTTTGGATAAGTAGTGCCCCATTAGCTTTAAGGCCAATACTTCTAATAATAGAAGTGATATCATATTTTGTAAGACCCGTGAGCCACTCTATCAGACTCGCCGGTAACATGATGGCTGGACACGCAGTGATAAAGGTATTTGCAGGCTTTGCTGGGGCCTTGGGACTAGGCGCAATAGCGCCTATATTCGCGATTACAGCAGTTTACGGTTTAGAAATGCTTGTTGTAGTAATACAGGCTTATGTGTTTACTATATTAACCTGTGTTTATTTAAATGATGCTTTGCATCCGGGTCACTAATTATAATTTTTTAAAAGGAGCAATATTATGGTTGATGGAAACTTAGTAGAAATGGGAAAGCTTATAGGAGCAGGTCTCGCTTGCACAGGAATGGGCGGGGCAGCGATAGGAGTTGGACACGTAGTAGGAAATTTCCTCTCGGGAGCACTAAGAAACCCAAGCGCGGCCTCTGGTCAGACTGCTACAATGTTTATCGGTATCGCATTTGCAGAAGCTTTAGGAATTTTTAGCTTTTTAGTTGCATTACTACTCATGTATGCAATGTAACTAAATACTAATACTAAATGGCTTCCAATTCAGATAACAGCTCGGTGGGGATGCCTCAACTAGATTTCTCCACCTTCCCTAACCAAATATTTTGGTTGGTTGTTTTTTGTGTGGTTTTGTTCGCCATTGTGAAGTTTTTTATTATTCCACGGATGGAGGATATTTTCGCAAATCGAAGAAAAATTATCGATGGAAATATAGCAAAAGCTGAGGAAATTAGGCTAAGAGTGAGTGAGATAGAGAAACATATAGAGGAGGAACTTCAAAAAGCTAAATCTCAATGCGATGAAATTATGAATGCTAGTGGAAACAATATTAAAGAACAAATGGCCTTAGCATTAGAAGATAGTAAAATCGCTACTACTCAACTAATAAGTGAAGCAGAAGGAAGGTTGAAAGAGCTTAGAGATGGCTCTGAGGCTGCAATTGAAAAAATATCAGAAGAATTAGCCTCCGTAATAATTAGTAAGATTTCCAGAGGGAAGTAGGTTAAAATGAAAGTATTCAGACAACTCAGATTAAACATTAAAGCTTTACAGATAACGCTACCTGTTTTTACCTTTACTTGTGGGATAAGTTATGCTGCTGGCTCAAAAAAATTAATTAGTTTAGATAACACAGATTTTGTCGTTTTAATTTCCTTTTTGATATTTGTGGGCGTCTTGGTATATTTTAAAGTACCCTCCATTGTTGGAGCTTTCCTAGATAAGAGATCTAATGATATTCATAACGAAATTGAGAAGGCTGGAGAAATATTGGAAGAAGCAAAGAAAATTCTTTCCTCGATTGAGGCTGATCACATAAGAACAAGTGAAACGATTGGACAAATGGTACAAAATGCTAAATCTCGAGCAGGAGAGGACGAAGAAAAGGCCAAAAAAAATATTGAAGAACTAATGAAAAATAAACTCATTTCTGCCGAAGGACAAGTAATGTCAAGTGAAAGAAAAATCTTGGAGGAGATAGAAAGTCGCGCAATAGATTTGAGCATTGAAAAAGTGCGAATGAAGTTATCCAAAAGCTTATCAAGTAGTGATTATGATAACCAGTTTGACTCATCCATCCAGTCAATAGAAAAAGGTTTGAAGAAAGTTTACAGTTAGAGCTTTAGGAAAACTTTCTAAATTTTATTTAAGTCGTTCATCCTTTAAAAAGAAAATTACGATCCTTATGATAGTTACTAAAAAATACAGTGTGACAGCAATAGGAAACGCAATGCTAGATCTCGTGTGTGAGGTACCCGACCAGTTTCTTAGCCAAGAAGGAATATCGAAAGGAGTTATGAATCTAGTATCCAGGGAAAGATCAAATAATATTTTAAAATTAGTTCGACCAATCAAAGAGACTGCGGGAGGATCTGCAGCCAATACAATTTCAACTCTCGCAAAGCTAGGTTTAAAAACTGGTTATATAGGAAAAATTGCTGATGACCCTAAAGGTAAGTTATTCAAAAAAGATTTGTTAGCCAACTCAATATTTTATAACACTGAATTTCTGGATAAAGACTATACTGAAACAACTGGTAAGTGCATTGTTTTGATCACGCCTGATAAAGAAAGGACAATGAATACTTATCTTGGAGCTACAGAATTTCTCACCGATATTGATATAGATGAAGAGCTTATTGCCCAAAGTGAATGGTTATATCTTGAAGGATATCGATTTGATGGGCAAAAAAGTAAAAAGGCTTTTTATAAAGCTATTGAAATCGCGAAAAAAAATAAAACAAAAATTGCGCTTACTCTGTCTGATAGTTTTTGTGTTGATAGACATCGATCTGATTTTATCTATCTCTTAAATGTGTCCGCAGACATGGTGTTTTGTAATGAGGATGAATTAAAATCGCTTTACCAAATTGATGATATTAAAAGGGCCAAGGGATTTATTGATGACTCCATAAGTTGCTTGGCCTGTACTTGTGCAGAAAGGGGTGCTTATTTATTTCATGGGTCATCTACAAGCGAAATTTCAACAAACAAAGTAGATGTAGTCGATACCACGGGAGCGGGGGATAGTTTTGCTGCAGGATTTTTATATGGACTTTCTAAAAATTTTAGCTTTGAAAAGTGTGCTGCTTTTGGAAATGTTATTGCCGGTGAAGTGCTAAAAGTTTACGGCCCTAGGGTAGAAAAAAGTTTGAAGAACGTGGTTATACGTTAGCGGCTAATTATTCTTTGTTAATAGTCTAAAAACATCAGCTAAATCGGCTTCCTCTGTTGAGAGATCAATTATTACAATTCCTTGAGATCTTAGGCAATCAAGCAATTGATCTGTTTTAATTTCATTTCTGTCATAAGAAATGGATAATTTTTGATTTTTATTTTCTTTTAAACTTGCTTTATCAGGAAGGTTTATTTTTTTTAGATTTAAATTGCTGTATTTAATATTTATAACTTTAAGATTAACTTTAGCAAGCAAATCACTTGTGTCATTACAAGCAATTAATTCGCCCTTATTTAAGATCGCTATTTTTTCACAAAGAGCTTGAGCCTCTTCTAAATAATGAGTTGTCAAGATAATAGTTGTTCCATTTGCATTTAAATCTTTCATATAATCCCACAACATTTCTCTCAGCTCAATATCTACCCCGGCTGTGGGCTCATCCAAAATTACTACCTTTGGCGCATGAACAAGAGCTTTACCGATAAGCAATCTCCTCCTCATTCCACCAGAGAGGGATCTCATATAAGCGTTAGACTTTCCCTCTAAACCAAGTCTTTTTAATAACTGGTTAATATTTCTTTCTGACTTTCTTACACCGTAAAGACCTGCTTGTATATCTAGACTCTCATAGGGTGTTAAAAATGGATCAAAGTTTGTTTCTTGTGGAACTACCCCAATACTTCTCTTAAATTCTCTTACATTGATATCCTGGTCGATATTTCTTATTTTTACTTTTCCAGATGTCTTAATTACTAGACCGGCTAATATGTTTATAAGCGTTGATTTGCCCGCGCCATTCGGTCCTAAAAGGCCAAAGAAGGCTCCTTTTTTTACTTGTAAGCTTAAATTTTTAAGGGCAACAATTGGCTCACTTTTATCATAACCTTTATATACCTTATGTAAATTTTGAACCTCTAGACCAAGCTCTATTAATTCTGTTCTCATAATATTTACTCTTCAATTTTATATTAGTATTAGATATAAAATATGTTATTTATTTTGTCATGTCGAAAGAAGTTATAATTACGAACAAAATTGTTGTTTCATGTAATGGTGATGATAGCAAAGGAAGCAATCATCCTAAAGTGTGGCTAAAAATAAAAGAGACCGAGAATTTTATCGACTGCCCTTACTGCGAGCGGAGATTCTCATATCAACCACCAAAGGAATAGATTGTGAATAATCTTAACTCTGGAAAGCATCTTATTTTGGTAGATGGTTCGGGATTTATATTTAGAGCTTATCATGCTCTCCCACCTCTTACAAAGTCTGATGGAACACCCACAGGGGCTGTTTCAGGTTATTGCAATATGCTCTTTAAATTAATAAATGAGCTTAAGGAATTTAGGGCTACTCATATTGCAGTCGTATTTGACCATAAAGACAAAACATTTAGGTCCAATATTTTTCCGGATTACAAAGCAAACAGACCCCCTCCTCCCGATGACTTGGTACCACAGTTTCAGTTAATAAGAGATGCTACCGAAGCATTTGGTTTTTTAGCAATTGACAAGAAGGGGTATGAAGCTGACGACATAATTGCAACACTGGCTAAGAACGCAACTGATGAGGGTGCTATTGTGACGATCTTCTCATCAGACAAAGACTTGATGCAACTTGTTTCGGACGACATAAAAATGTACGACCCTATAAGGAATATTTTCATTGATATTGATAGGGTACGAGAAAAGTTTGGCGTTACGCCCGACAAGGTAATAGATGTACAAGCTCTTATTGGTGATAAAGTCGATAATATTCCAGGGGTACCCGGCGTCGGCGTAAAGACTGCTTCTAGCTTGATTTCAGAGTTTCAAACTGTAGAAAACTTGGTGGAGAAATATGAGACAATAGATAAGGATAGAATAAAGAATTTGATTTCTGAAAACATCGATAAGATAATTTTGTCAAAAAAACTCGTTACCTTACTTAAAACGGTCGAAATTGACACAAGTCTTCAAGATCTTGAGCTAGCAACTTTGAATCTCGACAAATTGCTAGTTTTTACAAAACTAATGGAACTAAATACATTATCAAAAAGAATATCGTCCCAATTAGAAGAATTCAATTCTTCAAATATATCTAAAGACGAACAAAGAGAACTAATACCTTCAGAAAAATATGAAATAATAACAACTGAAGATGATCTTAATAAGTGGTGCGAAGAAATATTGAAACAAAAGTTTTTTGCAATTGATACTGAGACCACCTCCCTTGATACTCTTTCCGCTGAAATCGTAGGTATTTCCCTTTGTGTCGGAACTGGTAAAGCGTGCTATATACCAGTGGCACATAAGGCCAATCAACCTGAAAATAGCGACTTAAAAGAGATGCAACTAGATAGAGATATAGTCTTAAGCAGACTTCAGCCTCTTTTGGCTGACGAAAGTATATTAAAAATCGGTCATAATATAAAATACGACATTAAGGTTTTGTACAAATATAAATGCTACATAAATTCTTTTGATGACACGATGTTAATGTCACACTGTATAAATGGTGGACGACAAAGACACAGTTTAGACTCAATAGCCAAGGATCTTCTAAATCATGAAACAATAAAACTAAAAGATCTTATAGGATCGGGAAAGAAAGAACTTAACTTTCAGAATGTGCCCATAATTTTAGCAGCAGATTATGCCGCAGAGGACGCTGACATGACTTTTCGAGCGTGGAAAATTTTAAAAAAAGAGCTTATCAAACAATCAGTTTATAGTGTTTATCAAAATATTGATAAGCCGATGGTCCCGGTTTTAGTAGATTCAGAGCTAAAAGGAATTACGGTTGACAAGGAGCAGTTGGGAAGATTATCGCAATTTTTTGAAAAAAAACTGCGTGAGCTGGAAACTAAAATATTTTCAATAGTGGGGGTTGATTTCAACATTGCATCACCAAAACAGTTGGGTGAAGTTCTTTTTGAAAAGTTAAATTTACCGGGTGGGAAAAAAAACAAATCTGGTGGTTTTCAAACGGGAGCAGATATACTTGAAGACTTGTCAGCGAAAGGTTTTGAGATTGCATCTTATCTCCTAGAGTGGAGAAAGATGTCAAAATTGAAATCCACTTATGCTGACTCGCTAATGTTACATATAAATAATTTCACAGGTAGAGTACACACGTCCTTTAATCTCGCTGGCACATCCACAGGTCGCCTGTCGTCCTCTGACCCAAATCTACAAAATATACCTATAAGAGATACAGAGGGCAAAAAAATCAGAGAAACCTTTATAGCCAAAGAAGGAGCTGAACTCTTAAGCCTTGATTATAACCAAATAGAACTGAGATTATTGGCTCACATAGCTGACGTAAAAGGCCTGAAAGATGCATTTAAAAATAATATTGATATTCACGCGAGCACTGCGTCCCAAATATTCAAGGTTGCTTTCGAAAAAGTGGATGCGTCTCTCAGAAGGAAAGCAAAGGCGATAAATTTTGGGATAATTTATGGCATTTCTGCATTTGGCCTATCGAGAAATCTTAAAATTACTCGTACTGAAGCGCAAGAATTTATAGATGATTATTTCAGACAATTTCCTGAAATTAGAGACTACATGAACACCACAGTGGAAACCGCAAAGAAAACTGGCTTTGTAACCACCTTGTTCAATAGAAAAATACACTTACCAAACATTGGTACCAAGGGTCCAATTGGTGGCTTTGCTGAGCGAGCTGCTATAAATGCACCAATCCAAGGTAGTGCATCGGATATAATTAAAAGAGCTATGATTAAAATACATGAATTTCTGAAGAGTACTGAACTAGACGCTCACCTTTTATTGCAAGTGCATGACGAACTAATATTTGAAGCTAATAAAGATGATATTGATAAAATACAAAATAGAGCCTCTGAAATTATGGAACAAGCGACACAGCCATATTTAGATTTGGACGTGCCCCTGAAGGTTGAAGGAGGGCATGCAATTAATTGGTATTTGGCTCATTAAAATCTAATAAAATTTCATTAAATACTTTATTTAGTAAAGTTATGTCAGTATGACTCAAGACTATTTCTACTCCAAATATTCCTGAATTGTTAAAAGGATACGACCCTATTGCGATATCTTTGTATCTATCTGCATACTCCCAAAGTCTTTCTGATATTTCGCTTTCCTTCTTAAATATTTTTATAGTCTTTGAAAGAATTGGTTCAATCTGATCCAGATCTAAACTTATTTCCTGTACCATGGCTTCAAAGATCTGTGGGACTCCAGCCATTACGAAAACGTTTTTAATTATGAACCCAGGAGCTCCAGAAATTTTATTTTTTATAAGCTTAGCTCCTTCAGGAATTCTGGCCATCCTAAGTCTAGCTGCATTTAGATCTTTTTTCCCATTTTTATAATTCATTGCAAGCAGCTCAACGGCATCATCCCGAACAATCAAAGGAACATCAAACGAACTTGCGACAGCTTCAGCGGTTATGTCATCGTGGGTAGGACCTATACCGCCACTAGTGAAGACATAATCTTTCAGAGAAGACTCGCTATTTATAACACTTTTTATAATATTATGACTATCTGGGATAACCCTGACTTCCTGCAATTCAATGCCTTTTTTAACTAATAGTTTTGCTAAATAATTGGAATTTGTATCTTTAGTTCTACCAGAAAGAATTTCATTTCCTATGATTATAATTGAAGCTGTTTTCATTTTAGTTCCAAATTTGTAGTGAATAATTAAGTTTCCTCTTTACTGGATAAAGATTGGATAATAATCATAAACTATATAAAAATTATTACTAAGAAAATGCATAAGAATAAAGACGGAATATACATATACAGTGAAGATGCTTATAAGGGCATCAAAAAGGCATGTAATCTTGCCTCAAAAACACTCGATATGATTGGTCAATTCATTGAACCAGGCGTAACAACTGAAGAACTAGACAAAAAGTGTCATGATTTTATTGTGGCTCATAATTCGGTTCCTGCAACATTAGGTTATCGAGGCTATCCAAAATCTTGTTGCATTTCCCTTAATCATGTAGTTTGCCATGGAATTCCTGGTAGAAAAAAACTTAAGAATGGTGATATTTTAAATATTGATGTTACCTGTATTCTTGAAGGTTGGTATGGGGACACTAGCAGAATGTTCACTGTAGGTGACATTAGTTTAAAATCGAAAAGGTTAATTGAAATAACTTATGATGCACTCCAATTAGGAATAAAAAACGTTAAACCTGGCAATACATTTGGGGATATTGGAGCAGTAATACAAGAGTATGTAGAAAAAAATAAGATGTCTGTTGTCAGAGATTTCTGCGGGCACGGAATTGGGAGTGAATTTCATCAAGCACCAAATGTTCTTCATTATGGCAGTTACGGCTCTGGGCCCAGACTGGAAAGTGGCATGTGCTTTACAGTTGAACCAATGGTAAATATTGGTCGACCAGAAACAAAAATTCTAAGTGACAACTGGACTGCGGTTACAAGGGATAAGTCGTTGTCAGCACAATTTGAACACACGTTATTTGTGAGTAAAGAAGGATGTGAAGTCTTAACTCATTCCTTCAACGATACATACTTTCCTCAAGGAGCTAAATTGCACCGCAACAGTGCTTAAACTTTTTTCCAGAGCCACAGGGGCAGGGACTATTTCTTCTAACTTTCTTGTTTGGAAAGGAATTGATTTCTTCTGATATCGACTCACTATTTTTAATCTCTGAACTAGCTTTCTCTTCATCAAATGATTTTATATTTGTTTCTGAAACAAACTTTGCAAAAAAAACTACTTTTATTGTCTCTCTCTTTATTTTTTCCAACAAACTCTCAAATAGTATAAACGCTTCTTGTTTATATTCATTTAAAGGGTCTCGTTGAGCATATCCCCTAAAACCTATAACAGATCTCAAGTGATCTAAAGTCGAGAGATGGCGTGACCAAGAGTGATCTATAACTTGAAGTAAGATTTGCTTTTGAATCATTTTAAATGCTTGTTCCCCAACCTCAGCTTTTTTGTGATCTAAATAATTCTCAACTTCCTTTAAGACCATATCTCTTATCTCTGTTTCTAATATTTTGTCTCTTTTAACATAGTTACCTAATTGAATAGTTAGATTAAATTGCTCTTTGAGCTTTTCCTCTAACCCATTTACATCCCATTGATCTACGAATGATCCTTCCGGGATGCTTTCAACAATAATATCCTCCACTACATCCATGTAGATGTTTTCAAACATCTCTGAAACATCAGCTGTTTCCATTATATTTCTTCTTTGAGAAAAAACCTCTTTTCGTTGAACATTTACTACGTCATCATATTTAAGGATATTCTTTCTTAGGTCAAAATTCCTAGCTTCAACTTTTCCTTGAGCCCGCTCAAGCGCCTTACTCACCCATGGATGTGAAATGCTCTCACCGTCTTTCAAGCCTAATTTGGACAACATTCCATCAAGTTTGTCTGACCCAAATATTCTTAACAAATCATCATCTAGACTTAGGAAAAAAGTAGTCTTTCCGGGATCACCCTGTCTACCAGATCGCCCTCTTAGTTGATTATCTATTCTCCTACTTTCATGTCTCTCCGTAGCCAAAACATACAAACCTCCCGATTTGACTACTTGTTCCTTATTCTTTAGAACTTGCTGCTCGATACTGGTCTTCTTCTGATCAAAATTTGGGTCATTTTCGTCAACCTTACCCTTAATTTGCATTTCAACGTTACCGCCAAGTTGAATATCTGTTCCTCTACCAGCCATATTTGTGGCTATTGTCACTGCTCCAGGTGTCCCAGCTAGCGAGATTATCTCTGCCTCTTTTTCATGGTATCTAGCATTAAGCACGTTATGCTTTATGTTTTCTTTTTTAAGAAATTTTGAGATTTCCTCTGACTTATCAATCGATGTAGTGCCAACCAGAATAGGTTGTCCTTTAGCGTTAGATTTTTTAATCTCATTTATAACTGCTTTAAACTTCTCTTCCTTAGTTCTATACACTTGATCATCTTCATCTAGTCTGGAAATAGGCATATTTGTTGGGACTTCAACAACACCTAGACCATATATTTCCGCGAACTCATCAGCCTCTGTAATTGCTGTACCGGTCATTCCAGCCAGCTTTTTATAAAGCCGAAAATAATTTTGAAAAGTGACAGACGCGAGAGTAGTATTTTCCGGCTTTACAATTAATTTTTCTTTTGCCTCAATTGCTTGATGTAAACCATTGGATAGGCGTCTACCGGCCATCATTCTTCCAGTGAATTCATCAATTAAAATAACCTCTCCTCCTCTAACTATATAGTCACTTTCCTTTCTAAATAGCTTTGTAGCAATTAAAGCTTGATTTACATGATGAACTAAGTCGGTGTTCTCTGGATCGTATAGGTCAGATGTTGCTGAAAGAAGTTCTTTTTCTCTAAGTAATGTTTCCATCAAATGGTTGCCACTATCAGTTAAACTTCCCGTCTTAGTTTTCTCATCTAATTCAAAGTCACTTGCACCAAGTTCTGGGATAAGAGAATTTACCTTTGTATATAGTTCTGACTTATCATTGGTTGGGCCAGAAATAATTAATGGGGTTCTTGCCTCATCAATTAGTATACTATCAACCTCGTCTACGATAGCGTAATGGGGAGTTCTTTGACAAATCTCTGACAAGTCGGACTTCATGTTGTCGCGTAAATAATCAAATCCGAGTTCATTATTAGTTGCATATGTAACATCAGCAGCGTAGGCTTTTGTTTTTTCCCCGTCCTCCATATCTGGAACTATTACACCCACGCTTATATCAAGAGAAGAGAATACTTTTCCCATCCATTCAGCATCACGTTTTGCTAAATAATCGTTAACTGTCACGAGATGGGCCCCTTTATCTTCAAGAGCATTTAAATACAACGGCAAAGTGGCAGTCAGCGTTTTCCCTTCTCCAGTTTTCATTTCGGCAATATATCCCTTATGGAGAAAATAACCTCCTACTAATTGCACATCAAATGGGCGCAAGCCAATTGCTCTTTCCGATGCTTCTCTGACAACGGCAAACGCTTCAGGCAATATTAAATCTAAATCTTGTCCATTCTCTATTCTCTGGCGAAACTCATTAGTTTTTTGCCTTAAAAGGTGGTCAGAGCTGTTTTTCATCTCCTTCGAAAGAGAATTAATCTTCTCGATAATGGGTCTTGCAGCTTTTAATAGCCTATCATTTGAATTCCCAAATATTTTTTTAAAAACTGAAATATTAATCATTATTTTTTCTCTTATCTAAAAAAGCCTTATATAGCTATAATCCAAAATTGGAAAGTATAAGATTTACCGACTAATTATTAACTAAATAAAAATTACTATACTAATCTATATATTTTTTGTATCAAAAAGATCGTCGCCTGAATAGATTTAAGGAATAGTTATGAAACACATATATTATCAATTTCTTGCTACTATCATAGCAATAACTTTTTTTATCGAGTCATCACAAAAGATCTATTCACAGGAAGCTTTGTCAGCAGATACCCCATTTATAGAAGTAAATGGGAAAATAATTAAATTTGGTAGCGCCATAATCGCCTTTTCAAAGCTTCAACAGAGAAACGTGAATTTTGATGAGCGCACAATTTTTTCTCAAATAGTTCAACAACTCGTTAACGAGGAATTGTTATCGCAAAAAATTGATAAAGAAAATAAACTTACTTTACTTGCACTTGAGCATGAAAAACGAAGTGCAAAAGCAGCTCAAATGGTATCAAAAATATTAAAAAACTTTCCAAATGATGAATTAGTTAACTCAGCATACAAAAATCTTATTAATGAATTTAAAGGATCGCTGGAATATAATGCGTCACACATACTGGTAAAAGAAGAGGATCAAGCGAAAACCATTCGAAAAGATATTGACAATGGTAAAAATTTTGAAGCTTTAGCAAAAGAACACTCTATAGGTCCAACAGGAAAAAATGGTGGCAACCTTAATTGGTTTGACTTGGCTAGTATGGTACCGGAGTTTTCAACCGCATTAATGGTATTGTCCGAAGGAGATGTGAGTCAACCTGTACAGACAAAATTCGGTTGGCACATTATAAAGCTTAATGAAACCAGAGAAAAAAAGATACCAGAATTCAAAAAAATAGAGGCTCAACTAAGACAAAACCTGCGACAAAAAAAAATCAATGACTATTTGAAATCATTAACTGAAAACTCTGAAATAAATTTTGTTGGAGACAATATCAACCCAAATGAAATCGCCAATATCCAACTTCTAGAAAAGCTGGATGATTAATTCAAATAAACGATCTGATCAAGGTAATAAATCTTTTACACTTGCTGGTCTAAAATTCGCGACTTGTTGCTCTGGAACAAAATATCAAAACAGAGATGATCTTTTGCTAATTGTACTAGATCCTGGAAGCCATATTTGCGCTTGTTTCACTGTTTCAACGATGCCATCAGCACCGGTTATTTTTTCAAGAAAAAATATAAGAAAAACACAGAATATAAAACAGAACCTAGTTTTGCTAATAAATGCTGGTAATGCCAATGCCTTCACCGGCAAACAAGGCCTAATAGCTTGCAAACATAAAGCTCAGGCGCTATCCAGTCTTTTTCAATGTGACATAAAAAATATTTTCTTTTCTTCCACCGGCGTTATAGGAGAACAACTACCACACCAGGATATTATTAAACATTTAGATCTCTTGAAAAACAATTTGTCAGGCTCCGGCTTAGAAGCCGCCTCGAAAGCAATACTGACAACTGACTTGAAGTCAAAAATTTACATAAAAAAATTTAAAATTGACAACAAGGTTTTTACCATCTCTGCTATTGCGAAGGGGTCAGGAATGATCATGCCAAATATGGCAACTATGCTAGCTTTTATATTTACAGACTTTGCAATCGATAAAAAAACTCTTTCAATAATAACAAAAAAAAGCATACATGAAAGTTTCAATAGAATATCAGTAGATGGTGATACTTCCACCTCTGATACTGTTTTTGTAGCTACGACTAATAAAAAGAACCTTGAGCTTACAAAAGATGAGAAAGAAAAAGCTATTGATGTTTTTTACAATGAGCTTAAAAGCGCGATGATAGACCTAGCGAAAAAGATTGTAACTGATGGAGAGGGCGCAACAAAATTTATTACGGTTAGAGTAAAAAATGCAAAGGATATTTATCGAGCAAGAAAAATTTGTTTTTCGATCGCAAATTCTATTTTAGTAAAGACAGCAATTGCTGGTGAGGACGCGAATTGGGGTAGAATTATAATGGCAATTGGCAAGACACAAATTAAATTAGAAATAAACAAAATAAAAATATATATTCAGAATTTCTTGTTATGTAAAAATGGACAAGGAATAAGTGCTATTAATGAGATAAGCCTATCCAAAGCTTTAAAGAAAAGAAACATAAATATTACAGTAGATCTAGCAGAAGGAGATGATGAATTTACCGTGTGGACATCTGACCTGACCGAGGAATATATAAAAATTAATGCGGATTATAGGTCGTGAAAACATTGCTAGTAGCTTTAATTGGCTTAATCAACGAAAACAATGAGGTTCTCATTTCATTAAGGAAAAATAGAAGTCAATATAACAATTTTTGGGAATTCCCTGGAGGAAAAGTCGAGGAAGGTGAAACTGTAGGGCATGCTTTAGAAAGAGAAATTAAAGAAGAGCTAAATATAGATATTTCAAGCAACTGTGTTGCTCCTCTAACATTTGCAGTAGATTGCCATGATACCCATCAAACAATTCTTATGCTTCATATTTGTCGAAAATGGCAAGGCAGTCCCGAGAGTCTTTTGGGTCAAAAGCTTCAATGGGTTAAGCCTATTAACTTGGTTGATTATGAAATGCCCAGAGCAAATCTTTTTTTAAAATCGATTTTAAGAGATTGGATAGCAACTCCTTAAAAAGAGGCCTTCATTCGATAGTAGGTAAAAATATATAAAGCGAGTAACACCACAAAAACTATGGCGGCATTCATAGTTACGTTATAAAAAATTAATGCCAGTAGACTGGGCGTAATGAACGCCGGTAAGATTAGGAAGGTTGAAAACGAATTAGCAAAAGTTGAGTTATCCTGAAAAAATTTTAAGTTCCTGATCTTATCAAAAACTAGCTGATGAAAATGCTCCCTATCAGCGATTGAGGCTGGTTTTTTTTTGTATAATCTTCTGTAAATTGAGAAAACTGTTTCAACAACAGGCCAGAAAAAAATTAGTAGTATTGACCAAGCCGTGATCTCGGGATTCCTTACAAGTAAAAGAATTGCAATCCAAGACAGACAATGCCCTTGAAAGTATGCTCCGCCATCTCCCAAAAATATCTTTCCCCAAGGAAAGTTTAATAAAAAAAGCCCTAAAGAACTCAGGAAGAAAACTAGACAAAGCAGAACAACCAAGGCGTCAGAGGTTAACCAGGCAATTACAGTTAGGAAAAAGGACGTTGATAAAGATATACCTAAGGATAAGCCATTTAATCCGTCTATTACATTAAATGAATGTGTAACACCTGTTGTTGCAAATATCGTGAATAATATAGCTAACGGTGATAATAAAAAAAGTTGGTCAACAAACAAAACATCTACTCTATTTAACCATGTTCCAAGTAGAAGAATGGCTATGATGGACGAAACAGCAGCCCCTAACAAACGATAGACTGGTCTTACTTTAAAATGTAGATCGTCGAGCAAGCCAAATATGAGTACCGGTATTCCAGATAATATAATATAACCCAGATAGTTACTAGAAAAATTATCTGAGTTATACCAAGCGTAAAAACAGCCCACCAATATGGCTATACCACCTATTCTAGGAGTGGACCCAACATGTATTCTTTGAACTTCGACATCTCGTAGTCCTCGCGCGGAGTATTGATGATGAATTCGTCCTGATATAATTATCAAAATAGAAACTAGAAAGCTGCCAAAAAGGGCATTATCGTAACCTGACAAAAACCGTGTAATAGCTTCAAGTTCCATTTTTTTCCAGTTATAATTTCTCTTCTGATTAATAGACATTTTTTAATATTTATTTGCAAGAAATTGTTTGAGTTTACTGGAAAAATTATTGGGTTTACACTTACTATATTTCAGTCCGTTCTTCAGGAGAAATGTTGAGAGTTCATCTTTTAGATATTTTGAGAGGGATCTCTGTTTCCGCTATGATTGTCTATCACTTTTTTTGGGATTTAGGCTACTTTAAGTTTATTGAATTAGAAAACGTAACTCGAGGATTACCTCTGCTTTTTGCTCAATGCATAGGAGCGAGTTTTATCATTATCTCAGGTATATCTCTTAGGCTGGCTAGCTATTCCAATAATTTCAGTGCAAAATTCTTGAAGCGCTTGTTAGTTTTGGTGTTAATCTGCTTGGCAATAACTTCAATTACATATTATATAGATAAAAAAAGTTTTATTTTTTTCGGAATACTTCATTTTTTGGCAACATGCTCTCTTCTCGGCTTGCTTCTTCTAAAGATAAAGAATAACAACTTTTTATTTATTCTCTTTTTGTGTTCTTTAGCTGTAAGTACAAGTGAAATTACATTTGATTTACCTAACCAAGTTTCTTGGCTAGGCTTAAATCGCGAGATACCAATGACTAATGATTTTTATCCACTATTTCCATGGGTCAGTTTTTATTTCTTTGGCTTGTGGGTTTCTAAGCCCCTCAAAAAACATCTAATGAAAAGGAATATAATTTATGGATTTTATTATCCTAAATTCGTTATTATTTACAGCGGTCTCCAGTTTTTAGGAAGAAATTCTCTGACTATCTACATTTTACATCAACCAATATTTTTTTCTTTATTCTTTATATTTATTCGAATAAGCTCTTAAAAATTTTTGGTTAGATAAGATGCACGTAGGTTTTATTTTAGATGGAAATGGAAGATGGGCCGCTAATAAATCTTTACCTAGATCTATTGGTCATAAGAAAGGCGCTGAAAATGTTGAGACTATTTTAAAAAGTTGTAGAGATCTAGGAATATCAACCGTCACCCTCTACGCATTTTCAACAGAAAACTGGAATCGGCCAGTTTTCGAAGTTAAAGCACTGATGAAGTTATTTAATTATTACTTGAAGAAAAAGCTAACAAACTTGTACCAGGAGAATGTGAAAGTTGTAATAATCGGCGATGTTCGCCCATTTCCAAAAGTGATTAAAGATTATATTAAAAATCTAGAGGAACTGACGAAAAATAATGACGGTATGCTATTAAACTTGGCTATGAACTATGGTGGTCGATCAGAGATCGTTAGAGCTACTAGAGGGATAGTGAAGTGGTTTTCAAATGGCAAAATTAAGCTTGAAGACATCGACGAAAAGCTGTTTGAAAAGCACCTTTACACGATCGGTCAGACCGATCCTGATCTGATAATAAGAACGGCTGGAGAGAAAAGATTATCAAACTTTTTACTATGGCAGTCTGCTTATAGTGAACTGTACTTCGTTGAAAAAAATTGGCCAGATTTCAATCGAGAGGATCTAATCGACGCGCTTAATGAATTTAAGTTAAGAAAAAGAAAATATGGCTCGCTAGAAACAAATGAAGAGACAAATAGAAACCAGGTGATTTGATTGCTCAAAAATCTACTTGTTAAGTTTCTGACGCTACTTATCTCCTTCCTCTTGGTAAATATTAATATTAGTACAGCTAAAGAGAAAGAAGTTTTTGAAACTCCTAAAAGGCTCAATACATATGGTATGCCAGGAACCATTGATAATCCCTCTGCTGAAGCGTTTCCAGAGGGGCAATTATCAGTTTCGTCCTCTATTTTCGGTGGGACAATCAGGACAAATCTATCTTTTCAAATAACCAATAGCGTAACCTTGAGCTTTAGATATGCGAGAATACCTCAGCAAAGTTCGAGATACCGTGGATACCTTTGGGATAGAAGTTTCGACTTCCATTACTTATTTAGCAAGGAAAAATCTATTTTTCCAGCCGTTGCAGTAGGACTAAGAGATTTCATCGGAACAGGCTTTAACACTGGTGAATACATTGTTATGTCAAAATCTCTAGGATCGAGGATAAATATTTCTGCAGGAATGGGATGGGGTAGGTTATCTGGAAAAAATAGCTACAATAATATTTTTGGCTTGAAAGACCGTAAAGGCATAAATTCTGGAGAAGGTGGGACTTTTCATTATGACCACTTTTTCTCTGGTAGCAATGCCCCTTTTTTTTCTTTATCTTATAATGCAAGCCAAAAGCTCGAAGTTATTGCTGAAATGTCTTCAGACAGTTATGACACTGAAGTAGCCTCTCCGAAAGGGTTTAAAAGAGAAAGTGATTTCAACCTCGCATTTAAATATGAAATCGCTCAAGGTTTTTCTCTTATGGGAATGTTAATGCATGGTAATGCTATCGGTTTAACTGGCGTCTTAGCACTGAACCCTAGAAATAGTCCTTATAAAAGTGGAATTGAACCGGCCCCAATGCCATTACTAAACGATGAAACCATTTCACGAACTCAATCCTCAATGGATAGTGATATTTATATCCGAACTGCAGAGCTTCTTAGATTAGATGGTATTGTTTTACTTAGTATTAATAGAAATAAAAGATTTGTGGATGTTGAAATTTTGAATAGATATTATTCAGACGTTGCACAAATGATAGGCAGAGTAACTAGGATTCTGTCAAAGACGGTACCTCTAGGTGTTAAATTTTTCAGAATTAATATAGTTGACTATAAGTCAGGCTATCCAATTTCTCAAATTACAGTTGAAAGAGAAAGTTTAAGAAAATTTGAATTAATGTTCGATGGTCCTTCTAACCTCTGGAAAAACGTAAAAATAGAAAATTCTCCGGGAGCAATAAATCAATCTTTATCTTTATCAGAAGGTCCTTTAACCTGGTCTATTTACCCTGACGTTGATTTAGCGCTTTTCGATCCAGATTTTCCAATAAACGGTAGCATTGGATGGGAAGCCAAATTAGCTTATAGAATACGGAATTCAACTACTGTAAATAGTTCCGTTAAGCAACCTATACTTACTGCGCTCAATGATATTAAACGAGGTCCTAAGCCGGGGCTCCCTAATGTCAGATCTGACTTTATGTACTATTACAGAGACATAAGTACAAAGCCATATATCAGCAGTCTAACGATTGATCATTATTACAAACCCTTCAGAAACATCTATGGACAGATAAATTTTGGTTATTTAGAAATGATGTACGCGGGGATAAGAGCAGAAGCAATATGGAAGGATATGCAAAAACCTTATGCAGTAGGAATAGACATAGCGAGAATTAATAAGAGGAATACATTTGGTGATTTTTCTATTCTAGATAAAAGCTATTCAACCATAATCGGTACAGTTTATTACGACCTTAAAAGTAATTGGAGTGCTCAATTAGATGCAGGAAAATATCTTGCAGGGGATTATGGGGCAACATTTTCATTGTCAAGAACGTTCAATAACGGTTGGGAAATTGGTGCTTATGCAACTCTAACTGATGTAAAATTTTCTACTTTTGGTGAAGGTTCTTTTGATAAGGGGATTACTTTAAAAGTACCAATGTCTTGGTTTACAGGCAAAAAATCTCTGGCTTATTCCAAAACTGTTATAAGACCTATTGCCGGAGATGGAGGAGCTCGATTACATCTCGATGACAACAAATTTCTACATAGAAATATATCCAAATATGATGGAAAGAGTTTTAAAGACAACTGGATAAGAGTGTATAGATGATAAAAAAAATTTTGTTCCTTTTTTGTTTATTCGGTTTATCCTGTACCTCTGACGACATAATACGTTATGAAAAAACTTCCTTCTATAAAATATACAAAGATATTGTGGTAAGCGAACCAACTAGTACTTCGTCAAAAGACTCTATGAAGAGACAAGGCTACGATAAAGCGTGGCTTTCTCGGTTTAATCAGCCCATAATAGTATTATCTTCTTTGAATGGGGAAAAAACTGCTACATTAGTTGCCCTCGGGAATTATAAAAATAAATTGACATGGGTAAGTGCAGATGGAATTAGCGTCAGCTTTTTAAATGGGATATTAATTGCTACAAGAGGTTATTCTCAAGACCTAATGGAGTCACAACAAAGCGATCTTGATATTATATTTACACAGAATGTAAAAAAACGGTCAAAAAAATATAGGTACATTAATGGAGAAAATCAGTACATCGAACTAAATTTTAATTGTTCTCTTTTGGCAAAAACAAACACTCCCTCTGTTTTTTTTAACCTTACAATTGAAACCACGAAATTTACAGAAATTTGTCGAGCTGGGTCTGTCGAGCATACCAACGAATATTATGTTCTACCAGATACAAACATAGTTCTTAAATCAGTGCAGTGGATAAGTGAGGCAAATGGTTCGATAGTTATCTATAATTATTACGCTTTTCAGAATAACCTTTGATTATAAGGGATTTGTTGCGATTTTAACACATATTATTTTATACAAAAATAAAAGATAAAATTAAAAAAAATCTATTTTATAATTTTACATTATATTGTATAAAAAGATATGCTAGCAAATCGTAGGAGTTAACTTATGCGTATTTTTAAAATTTTAGCAACTTTCGCTTTCATACTGTCATTGAGCTCACCTTCTTTTTCACAGAGCGCAGCGGCAGGCGGAGCAAGTGGTAGTGCAGGCGCTGCTGGAGCATCAGCAGCATCAGCTGGTGCGGCTGGAGCAGCTGCGGCAGTATCAACGACAGTAGCGGTTGCTGCAGCAGCAGTAGCAGCAGTTGTTGTATCCATACAGGAAACTACAAGCTCTACTTAAAAAAAGTGAGAAATATCAAAGGGACAAGTTTCTAGCTTGTCCCTTTTAATCAAATATTTAATAATAATTCCCACTTTACTTAAAACGTAATAAAGTCCTTTCTTTTAAATTGAAAACGTAGATTAATTATGTGAACAAACTTTGTCTTTGACGATTAAAGGTAAATAAATTGAAAAAAATAACTTAAGTAAACTAATCCATTAGATTTAGATATAAATTTAATATTTTTTCAATTTCTTATATTAACGTTTTAATAATGCTTATTTTCACAGTTTCCATGCCTGGATTATATTTCCAAATATCACCACTTGATCTATGATCATAGCCTAAGGATATTTTCCAATCTGTATTTATCGAGTATTCCAGCTCTATACCTGACCTAAACATTATCCATCCTCCTAAATCTTCTTCGTTGTTTTTTACATATAGACCCGGAAAAAAATCAAAGTTAAAGTAAAGAGAGTGATTTAACTCTACTCTTCTAACAAATCCGTAACCTAACCAAAGTCCACCTTGATCTGTTAAAGATATTGACCTTCCTCTTTGAAGAGGTCCAAATTTCTTTTTTTCATAAAAAGAATATTGAACCTCTTGACCAACGATTTTGTTCTGAAACTCGACAGCTGACAAAGAATGTTTTAAATAGCTTTCAGTTATACTTTCGGAAAATCCATTTTTAATTGGATTTTCATAAGATAATATGGTTGAAATCGAAAATAATACTGCATATATCCCGCCCCACATACCTGACCTCCAGAAATGGGTTATGATAGCATTTTATCATTTACAAGAACACTATCGTTTTTTAAAAGTATGACAAAGGAGAATGTAATTGAGTAACCCTACCCTTTCTGTCGTGATCCCAACCTATAATGAGAAAGACAATATTTCCAAAATATTGGAAAAGTTAAAGAAAGTATTAAAGAGTATTACTCATGAAATTATATTTGTTGATGATAACAGTCCTGATGGAACCAGTGCAGTTATAAAAGATTGTATTAAGAACTCCTCGAAAATTCGTCTAATTCATAGAATTGGAAGAAAAGGACTCGCTGGAGCTGTTATCGAGGGGGTATTTGCTGCGAATGCAGACTTGGTTGCGGTGATGGACTGCGACTTGCAGCATGATGAGTCAAAGCTTTTAGATATGATCAATTTGTTTTCTAAGAATAATTCACTTGATATTGTTATCGGGAGTAGGTTTACAGAAACAGGAGAAATTTCTGAGGAAGCTTTCTCTAAAATGCGCGAGTTAGGTAGTAAGGCCACAACTCTTATAATTAAAAAGGTACTGAACATAGACTCAACCGATCCTTTATCAGGTTTCTTTATGGTAAAAAAAGAATCTTTTTTAAAGAGCTCAGAAAGTTTACAAACTCAGGGCTTCAAAGTTCTGGCAGACTTTTTAGCAACATCCAGAAATAATATAGAAATTAAGGAGATTGGATATAAATTTAAAAATAGAACTGCAGGCCAAAGCAAGATGGGTTTATTAACCGCCTTGGAGTTAGTTGGTCTTGTTTTATCTCAGTTACTTAAAGGTAGAGTATCTATAAGATTTATACTTTTCTGCATGGTTGGACTTAGTGGAATCTTTGTCCAATTATTAGTTACTGGTTTCGCAATGCTATTAATTAACCAGTTTCCTACTTCCCAAACATTAGGAATAATTGCGGCCATGACCTCAAACTATTTTCTAAATAACATTATTACATTTCAGGAACGAAGGTTGAAATCTCTAGACTTAATTAGAGGATTGTTTTCGTTTTATCTTATTTGTTCTCTAGGCGCGTTTACAAATATCGCTATATCAACCTATGTTTTCGGTTTTTCATCTAACTGGCTTATTTCAAGCTTTATTGGTGCTTGCTTTGGTGCTGTTTGGAATTTTACGCTCACCTCTATTTTTACTTGGAAGTCTAAGTAAGAAAATGAAAAGTAATGTATATAATCAAACACACTTGCTTATATTTTTGTTCATTATTTTCTGCCTTACAAAACTTACTGTAATAAAACATATCCCCTTGATTAACGATGAGGCTTATACTTTAACAATTAGTAGATACTTTTCACTATCATACTTTGATCATCCTCCATTTATGATGTGGATTTCATATTCTTTGCATTTACTTGAAGTTTTTCAGTTGCATATCTTTCGAGTTCCTTTCATTGTTTTTGGTCTATTAACAAGCTTTTTTCTATATAAGATCGCGTCTAAATTTTATTCAAAGGAGGCTGGAACTGTTTCAGCAATTCTATACTTTATTTCTCCTTTTTTCTTTTTCTCAGGTGGCCTTTTTATTGTGCCCGACGCGTCTTTAAATTTCTCTGTTGCGGGCGCAACTTACATAGCCATGAGACTGATTTTTAATAATGAAGATAACATCTTGTTATGGATTTCACTAGGCGTACTGTTATCAATAGCATTTCTATCAAAATACCAAGCTTATCTTTTTGGATTAACTCTATTTATTGCTTTCATTATATGGAAAAGAAATGTGCTGTTCACGAAAAACTTTTATATCTCGTTATTAATTTCTGTACTGGGATTGTTACCTGTATTTCTTTGGAATATGGAGAATAACTTTGATAGCTTCAATTTTCATGGAAACAGAAGCTTATTCGGATTTGATCTTATTCACATTATTGGCTCTATATCTGCGCAACTTTTCTTTTTGCTACCAACTACTGGTTTTTTAATTATTGTAAGTTTAATCAAAGGTAAAAAATTCATTACTGAAAATGAAAAATTTCTTATTCTCCTGTCACTACCAACAGTATTTATATTTAACATTTTAATTTTATTTTCTGAAAACAGTTTTTCTCACTGGTCTATGGTTGGGTGGATGTTATTAATTCCTGTTGCGTCTAACCATCTTTTGTTGATGAAATCATTCAAACTCCATCTGATAACACTGAAAGTAGCCAGCGTTTGTACTAGTATCATCATAATTTTGGCTATTTTAATGCACGCTAAAACAGGTTTCATCACTAAAAGCTTTGATCAGAAAATACCGAGTTGGGATAATACAAGGGAGCTGCTGGATTGGGGACACATTGCAGACATTTTGGCAAAAAATCTTCAGAAAAAAGAATTGGAGTCTTTAGCAACACTTAATTGGTATGACAGTGGACAACTAAGCTCAGCTTTTAATTACGATTACTCCGTTGGTGTAATCGGTCCAAATGGTAATCATTTTAAATATATTAATCTAACAAAAAATATTACTACGCTAATTGATGTTCGACTTATTCACAGTAATAAGCATGATGATCTATTGGAAGAAATTCTGCCCTATAATTATTATATAACTAACAAGATTGATATACCTTTTTATAGAGGCGAACGCCTATATGGAATTATCAGTATAGCTTCAATAGAAAAAATTTAATAAACTTTTAAGTATTAAAAATAATGATAATTAAAACGTCCATTTTCGATACGCTTTATATTATCTCCGCATTATAAAGTCTGACTAACTTAATAGCTCTCACTAAATAGTAGTTTAAAAAAATAGCTTCATAAATGAAATAAGAAAAGAGATTTCTAAATAAATCATATGATATTGAGTTTTTCCGTCGCTTGATATAAAAATAGACCCATGAAAAAAAAGTCAAAAACTATTTGTATCATTCCTGCTAGAGGAGGGTCTAAAGGATTACAAGGAAAGAATTTGCGAATTTTTAATGGCAAACCACTAATAGCTTGGCCGATTATAGCAGCTAAGAACTGTAAGAGGATAGATAATGTAATAGTTACTACAGATAGCGAAGAAATTGCTAAAAAAGCAAAATTATATGGAGCTCAAGTTCCATCTTTAAGGCCACCACATTTAGCCCAAGATAATACTACCACTGAAGCAACTTTAAGGGATGCATTAGATAAATTTGAAAAGCTTACAAAACAACACTTTGATATATGTGTTTTCTTAACCTGCACAGACATTTTTAGAGATACCAACTGGCTTACTAATGCTATAGAGAAATTAGAGAACGATAATGCTCTCGAGTCAGTTTTTGCTGCCCATCCAACTCACAAAAATTTCTGGCAAAGAAATAAGGATGGAAAGTTAAAAAGAGTTTCAGAAAAAATGAAAGTTTATTCGAGCAGACAGGAGAAAGAACCTATATACAGAGAGGATACAGGACTGGCGTGTGCTTCTAGATCTTATTTGTGGCGTAGTGGAAAAAGAATAGGGAATAACGTCGAAATAATAATTAATAATAACTTTGAAACATCGATAGATATTCATAATGAGTTTGATTTTTTCTTAGCGGAAAAAGCGCTTGAATATTTGAAAAAAAATAATCCTGAAAAGGTGAAACTATTCCTATGAATATTAATACTGAGCCCTCAACTCCTTTGGTTTCAATAATTATAAGAACAAAGAATGAGGAAAGATGGATAGACCATTGTTTGAGCGCTATAGCTACACAAACCATAAAAGACTATGAGATCATATTAGTTGATAATAACTCCGACGACAACTCCGTAAAAATTGCAAAAAAATACACAGACAAAATTATAAATGTAGCTCAATTTTATCCAGGAAAAGCTATAAATGAAGGTATCAGGGCTTCATCTGGTAAATTTGTCGTGATTATATCTGGACATTGTATTCCAAAAAATAATATGTGGCTTCAAAAATTAATTGAGCCTCTAGAAAATGATCCAACCGGTTTACTTGCTGGTGTTTACGGTCGCCAAGAACCCTTATCTTCTACCTCAGCATTAGATAGAAGAGATCTTACTGTCGTATTTGGGTTAGATGAACGAACTCAGATAAATGATAGCTTTTTTCACAATGCTAACAGTGCATTGACACGAAATATGTGGGAGAAATTTCCATTTGATGAAACCACAACTAATATAGAAGACAGATTATGGGGTTCTGAGGTTATAAAGAATGGATATCATATATTTTACACTCCTCACGCCTGCGTTTACCACCACCATGGCATAAATCATGGTGGAAAAGTTGATAGAGCTGAAAAGATTGTAAATATCATTGAGAATTTAGAGGGCTCACCAGCCTCCCTTTCAAAGCTGATAATAGATAAGCTAAATATAATCAGTATACTTCCCATCAAAGGATTACCAACTAATTTTGAGGGAAAAAACTTATTAGTCGAAAGTATAAAGTACCTCAAGTCTTGTAAGCTCATTTCAGACATTTATGTATCAACAGATAACAAAGATACGGCAAAGGTAGCTAGAGATAATGGTGCATTAACTCCTTTTATAAGACCAATTGCACTTTCAGATGAAAATGTAAGTTTGCCAGATGTATTAAAATATACTATTGAGAAAATAGAGAAATTTAGGGAAATTGATTTAGTAGTCGTTGCCGAAGAAAATTATCCTTTCCGACCAACAGGATTACTTACCAAATTGATAAATAATATCATTGACGGTGGATACGACACAGTGTGTGCGTCAGTGATTGAACAGAGAAGTATCTGGTTAGACAGTAAGGATCAAATTAATGCAATTGGAGATAATAAAATGATGTCAAGAAGCATTAAACCTGAAAAAATACATATAAATTTATTTGGTTTAGGAGCTGTAACGTATGTAGATAACATAAGGAACAATACAATCTTGACAAATAATGTAGGACTTTCTCCTGTTCCAAAATATCCATATTCGTTTCAAATTGATAAGCGAGAAAAGAATGAATAAAAAGAAGATAAAAATAGGCATTCTTGGATGCGGCCGCGTATGCGACCATTACATACAGAAAATATTAATTTCAGAAAGAGTTGGCCCCCTTTACGAAGTTATCGCTTGTTGTGATGTGGACAAAAACAAAAGCACAAATGTTGGAAATATATTTTCCTGTAGATCTTACAATAATATTGAAAAGTTTATTCAGCACAAAAATATGGAAGTGGTTCTCATACTTACCAAAAGTGGCCAACACTACGAACATTCAAAAATATGCTTGTTGAATGGTTTAAATGTAATAGTAGAAAAACCATTGTCCCTTAGAATAGAACACGCAGAGGATTTAATTAACATTTCGTCTGCAACCGGGAGCTTTTGTTCCTCCATCTTTCAGAACAGGTTAAACCCAGCAGTTAAAGTTACTAAAAATGCTTTCGAACAAAAGAGATTTGGCGATTTGGTGTCAGTATCTGTAAGATTAAGATGGTGTAGACTTCAAGAATATTATGATGATGGTTGGCATGGAACTTGGGCACAGGATGGCGGAGTTACAAATCAGCAAGCCATTCATCACGTCGATGCTCTCACCTGGATATGTGGGAGTGCAAAATCTGTTTGTGCAATATCAGCAAAGAGAGCAAATGATCTTCAGGCGGAAGACACACTAGTGGCAGCTATTGAGTTAGAAAATGGTGGCTTAGCCACCTTAGAGCTGACAACAGCCGCAAGGCCAAAAGATCTTGAGGCATCAATAACTATTACGGGGACAAAAGGAATTGCACAAATTGGAGGGGTAGCTCTGAATAAGATAGAGCAGTGGAATTTTTCTGACTCCTTAGATAATGAGAAAGACGTAACCGATAAATATTCTGAGGAAGTTGATAATGGTTATGGTATAAGTCATTACAGACAACTCAAAAAGATATATCAAACCTTTAGCAATGGTCAAATCGATAAAGTTCCATTTCTAGCAAAAGAATGTATCCATACGCTTAGACTTATACACTCAATTTATGCTAGTGAGGAAAAGGGTCGAAAAATATATTTATCAGAACAGATAAGTAGCTCAAAGCTAGGAATAGAAAATGATACAAAATAAGGCTCCTGGCAAAGATGTCTCCGCTGAAGATATGGCAGAGAAGTTTCCTTTAGCGTCAAAAAAAAATAGTACACACTTTTCCAAGTTTGACGTTGGTGGTATCCCTTTTGGAGATGGTTTAATCCCTATTATGGCTGGGCCAAACATGGTTGAAAGCGAGAAACTTATTGTTGAAACGGCAATTAATGTTAAAAAAGCGGGAGCTCATTTTTTGAGAGGTGGTGCTTTCAAGCCTTTAAGTTTCCCTTATAGGTCAGAAAAATATACGGAAACCCGTGAAGAAGGAATAAAGTGGCTGGGTGTCGCAAAAAAGGAAACTGGCCTAGGAATTATAACAGAAGTCATGGAAGAAAGGTACCTAGACCTGATTTGCGAAGTAACTGACATACTGCAAATTGGCTCAAGAAATATGCAAAATTATCCATTGATTTCGGCTGCGGCAAAAACACAAAAACCTATGATGATAAAGAGACATTTTGGAGCATCACTCAGAGACTGGCTAGGTGCAGCTGAATACGCCCTTTACGAAGGAAACAAAAAAATTATTTTGTGTGAGAGAGGCGTTAGCGTCCCCCATACGCATAGGGATTCATCAAGATTTCTGTTAGACCTACAAGTTGTACCTGCTGCAAAAGAGATAACGCACTTGCCTATAGCTGTAGACCCATCTCACGCAACGTTTTGGCGTCCATGGGTTGCACCAATGTCGCTCGCTAGTGTAGCCGCTGGCGCGGACAGTATAATGCTCGAGGTTCATCCTGATCCTGAAAACTCAGCAGTAGATCCGCTTCAACCAATAGATTTTTCCAATTTTTCAGAGCTAGTGCTTGGCATGGATAAGGTAGCTAAGATTGTAGGTAGATATATTTTAAATGTTTGAAGCTCTTAACACCATCATTGAAAACAAAATTAGCGGGTCAAATTTAGACTTTTATACCGTTATTATTGGCGCCAAGCCTTCCCAAGGAGCAAGATCTCCAAAATTGTGGAATAAAGTATATGACTATGAAGGACTGAAGATCCAAATGATACCATTAGATGTTAGGGAAGATATGTTGGAACGTGTTTTTAACTACTTGAAAGAAGATAAGAAATGTTTGGGGGGAGCGGTCGCTGTTCCCTATAAAGAAAAAATATTTAATTTAATAAAAGATGATGTTGAAGAAGAAATAAAAGCTACAGGAGCTGTAAACTGTTTTCACCGACCAGCTAATAGATCTTTAATTAATACATTCACCGGAACCAACACAGATGGAGAAGCTGCGTTAGAACCTATAAGGCAGCAACTTATTGAAAATCAAAACTTGACTATTGGTCTATTGGGATTTGGTGGTGCCGGCAAAGCAATATTAGCTTATCTTCTAAGAGATTTCGAAGAAAAACATAAAATTTGTTTGTTTAGTAGAAACCTTATACATATAAAGGATGCAAAAAAAAATGAGTTGTATTCATACACTTTTAATGAGTTGGAAACCTTCCTTCCTCAAATTGATTTGTTGATAAATGCAACGTCCATAGGTCATGTGGAAAGTATTCATAAAACCCCTGTACCTGCGAAATTACTTGCAAAAGCAAAGAAAACTTTAGTTGTTTATGATATTATTTATGATCCAATAAAAACAATGTTGCTTAAGGATAGCGAAGAAAAAGGCTTTAAGACTATTAATGGGTTACGTATGAATCTTATCCAGGCGGTTCTCGCTTATAGTTATACAAACCCGACCAGTTTAGCCAAAGAAGAAATCTATAAAATTATGAGCTAATTATGGATTGGTTCCCAAAAAAACTTGGTATTTCCTCACGAGCATATTTCCTATACTTATTTCTATATCTTTAACAAAGTCAATCTTTTCAAAGTGAGATGAAATCTTTTGACCTATTGGAAAATCGTTATCAGCAATAATCAAAGTTCTCTTTCCAAAAGAGTTTTCTTCTTCTCTCCAAATATCAAACTGTGTTCTTCTTTCCTCCATAACAACATCCGCATTAAAATCATTTGAATGAAAGATATATAGAGATCCTATTCTATAGTCAGAAAAAACAACTTTCTTTATACCACGTAATTTTTTTTCTTTGCTTACAACCTCTACTATTTCGTCCCAGCCAAATAATATTGCTGTCTCTCGATCTACATTACCAAAAAAAGCACTAATCGGATAAACAGTGATATTTATTACTAAAATTAATGAAATAACTATCCCATAAAAAATGTGGAGATATTGCCATACTTTTAATCTTAAAATATTAACCAAAAAAGGAATGAGTATGACTGTTGCTGGTGTCAACCAATAGTACAAAACATTGGTAAAAAAAGATAAAAATAAGCAGAAGATTACTGACCAAACTACTATAAACTTACTCATTTTAATGAAGCTCTTCCTATTCTCACTATAATCTTCAGAAAAGTATTTATTATTTAAATTAAAAATAAAGATGGGGGAAAAAGCTATAATCACTCCAGATATAAAGCCTAAAATATTTTTAAACGGAGCTAGAAAATTTTTTCCTTGATCCAATCTTTCAGCCATATGGAAGGAAAAAGAAGCGAATTCATTGCTTATATTCCACAAAAGAACAGGCATTTGAATTAAAAAAATTATTATAATTGAAATTAATATGTTGGGAAATGAGGGACCATTTATTTGCTTTTTATAATATGAGATAAAAAACAAAACACCCACTCCAAGTAAAACAGCATTATATTTTGTAAGTAACGCTAAAGAAAAAAAAAGTGTTGCTAAATACCAATAAATAATTCTATGAGCTAATTTGTGGCTAGTTTCGAAATATACAAAAAGGAAGAACAAACTTACAAATAGTAATGTTATAAGAAGGTAATCTGGGAACGATAGGGAAAAGAAAATAGCGTATATTGGGAATGCTAGAAATAACACCACATTTTTAAGCCATAACCCAAAATTAAGCCTTTTAAACATAATTCGTTGCCACAGAATTATGATCGCTAATACAAATCCTAAACTTATGACTGGAAGCGCTCTTATAGCAAAATACTTATTATCAGAGAAAGAAAGCAAAAGAGCCTGTACCCAAGCTGCTAATGGAGGATGATCAAAATAGGAAAGCGCTAAATTTTTTGACCAAAGCCAATAGTAAGCTTCATCAGGAAGAGGTTTAGCATGTATGGTAAAAAAGGCTTTCATCATTAGGATAAGTAAAAATAGAAAAAGTAAGAATATGCTCTCTTTCATGCCCACGATATACCGATTTATAGTTCTCTCAATCAAGCTGATTACCTACTCATAGTATTTACTAAGTTTTACAAATTTTCTTTTGTAAAAACAGTTTCTAATGACGACATTTTTATTTTGAAAGTTCGTTTTATTCTCTCTTTATAATATTTTACTAATCAGGTCTTCTCTGACGGACTCAAATACACTACCCCAGTCATCTAAAGCTGGTTGGCGATAGAGAGATAAACTTGGGTACCAAAGACTCTTCGGTCTTTGCGTTAACCACCAAAAGTTCACAACAACATATGGTAATAGTACCCAGGTCTCTTTCGCTAATGCT
>CACBBC010000005.1 GCA_902537415.1 uncultured Alphaproteobacteria bacterium
TTCATTAATGCCCTTGTAAAACCATATAAAAAGGAAGTTCCTAAACCTAGGAAAAAGAATAAATCTGGCAACGTTATGAAAGCTTCACAACAATTTACATAGGTGCCAGCTGTCCACATTTAGTATCGTTAGGAAACTCTACAGTATCTGCGCGATAGATAATTTAAAATTCTCTAAATTTTGTGGTGTTACCCCTTCTTTAAAGGCCTATTATCTTTAAGATAATTATTCACTAAAAGCTAGCGGGGGGGGTTAAATCCAATTTTCTTTACCCAACTTAACTAAAAATTTTATAGTAAACGAGATCAAATCAGTTTTTGCCAATGAGGACTGCTCTTCATATTGTCTGGATTAAGTTTTCTGGGAGAAATGTAACTATTTGAGGGGAATATATTAAGCTTGCAGCCTGTATAAAGCTGTATACCTCATGATAAGAAAAATAATAAGTCAAGTTATTTGGAAAAGGTTTTGAAAATAGACTGTAAAAATATACTTAACCAAAGTCCATTTTATGATTGGTATTCTATAGCCAAAAATATAAAATATTATCTGTGCGGATTATGGAGCAACTAATTAGTCTGCGCAGTAACTCTTGAAAATCTGTAAATTACCGAGCTCGATGTTAGCCAACCATCGGTTGAATTCAATAGTTCCCAAATTCTATTAATGTTGGGCCCTAGCCATTACGCCTCGCAGAGTAAGAAGACTTTTTAAAAATAGTAAATCGCGCAAATTTGTATGCAGGCTCCTTCTACAGGAATCTTAAAGCATCTGAGAGAATTGGCTCAATGGAAACCAACTAATACGTTTAATAAAGGCAAAGCAAGATGCCTGAGTTACTGAGGCCTAATATTTTCTCTATCTATCACATCAGCAACTCTGCCGAGTGATGTTTGCAACTTTACTATCAGATGAAAACTTACATTAATTAAAATGGATTCGATTGAGAGGTTAAATAGAAACATTGCTAGATTGTCTATATATCAGTGGAGGTGCAATACTGACGTATCAGATTTCTATCAAATTTTAAATGGCTTAGTTGAAAGCACATCTATGTAACAGAAAATAATAAACTGTAAGATTAAAAATTTATTTCGATTTCAATTCTTCTATTTTTTTCTCGTCCGGCAGCGTTATCATTCGAATCTACTGGCTTTGACTCACCAAAACTTACAGCCTTCATTCTATCCGTGCTAATATTACCTGCTTTCTCGAGCTCTTGTACGACACTAGATGCTCGAGCTGCTGCTAGATCCCAGTTATCTCTGAAGTTACCACCAAACATTAATGGAACATTATCAGTATGACCCGAAACAGTTATTGTGCCGGTATCCCCTACCCCTTTATCTGCAATTTTAGCCATTATCTGTCGAGCCTGGGACGTTAATTCTGCTGATCCCGATGAAAAAGCTCCCCCAGATCCAACGGTAACAAAGACCTTGCCATCTTTTCTTTCTACACTAACCAAACCCTTATCAATTTCATTTTTTAAAGCGACTTCAAGTTCATTAGCAGCTTGATTAGCTGAAGCTTCTTTCGCAGATTTATCATCGTCATTTACTCCTGCACCAGAATCTTTTGATGATCCTCTTGTTTCGCCATCCGCTTCTGTTTGGGCAAGAGATGCAAGCTCCTTTAATTTTTCTTCGAGACCACCAAAAAGCACCTCTTGATCAGTATTTCCAGTTTTATTCTTAGCCTCTTCAATAGCTTCTAAGGTCTCTTGTATCAACTTGGGCAGATCTTTTGCTGCTGTATCTTGATCACCAATTTCCACTTTTACAGCTTCACCAATCGCTTCGACTTTAATTTCTCCCTTATCAACAGCCTCTTGAAGGGCTTCAACTAGTTCTTTAGCGCTTTTGTCCTTCTCTCCTCCCTCATCCTCTTCCGTTTTCACTTCAAGTTCTTTTTTCTCTAGATTAGTGGTCTGCTGCGTCATCTGCTTAGTAACTGATGGACTAGGAGAAGGGCTAAAGTTTAAAGATAATACCGTGGTCCCTTTTGGTTGTTCTACTACAGGGACCAATCTCTGGACACCAAATGCGTTCTTTAATGAACCAGATATCTGCTTGAATTTAGGGACGTTAAATTCTGCAAATGAGAGAATTAAAACAAAAAAGGCCATTAAAAGGGTAGCCATGTCCGCGAAGGTTGCCATCCATGCTGGGGCTCCAACCGGAGGACATTTGGGACATTCCTCTTCCTCTTCTTCTATCTCTGCTTCTACTTCTTCTGCCATCTTTAGATTTCCTAGAGATTTCTATTACGCGGCCGCTTCAAGTTTCTGTTGAACTGCTGGTGGTAGATTAGCTACCATCTGGTCCTGAATATTTCTTGGGGACTCCCCTCTTGCTATATTTCTTAAACCCATAACAACCATTTCCCTGTAAGTAACCTCATACGCGGTATAACCTTCAAGGGAAGTTATCATTGGCAAAAATAACACGTTTGCTATAAAAGCTCCGTATAGAGTAGTCAAAAGAGCAACAGCCATGGCTGGCCCAATTGCCTTTGGGTCTGCCATATTTCCTAGCATCAAGACTAGTCCGACCAGTGTACCGATCATACCCATAGCCGGAGCAATATCTATCCATGCCTTTACAACATTTTGATTTGACTCATGGCGGGCCTTCATAGCTTTAATTTCTTGATTTAATTGCGTTGTTAGCTTTGCCTCATCTGCTCCATCAACTAGCATCTGTAATCCCTTGGAAAAAAACTTATCAGGGACATCTTGACCCTCAAGTGCCATCATTCCATCTTTTCTTGCTATTCCAGCAAGCTCAACCATTTTTGTAACTAATTCATCTTGAGGTTTCACAGGTGGAAAGAAAGCCTTGGCCATGACTCCAAAAGAGCCAAGAAATGTTGGCAAAGGGCACGTGTACATGACACAAAAGAAAGTTCCACCAAAAACAATGGCTAATGAAGGAACGTCTATAAAGGGACCAACGCCACCTCCTGAAACCATCGCGTATATAATAAATCCAAGCGCTCCAATTAATCCTAGAAGAGAAGCTATATCCATCGTTTTTCCTTTATGCTCATTATGTTTTCTTACCTGCAACAAACATCATTGCAATTATAATACCAAAATTAAAATTTATAAAAAATTGCTGAAATTTTGGCATCAATCTTGTTTAACAATATAATAGTGTTACAAACAAATACAAGAGAACTAAAGCGATGACAAATTTACGACTTACAATTTTATGTTTTATTACAATTATAACCGGCTCAAATTTGCACGCCAGTGATAGCAGATTTATTGTGAAAGAACACATAGTTGTGGATTTAGAACGTAAAATTGAGTGGCTAAGGTGCACAGTGGGCCAGCGATGGAACGGCAATGAATGCGAGGGAAAGATCGTCAACCTTTCTTTGGATATGGTTCCAACAGCTCTAGATATTGCTAATAAACAACTCGGTGGAAAATGGCGATTACCATCACAAGCAGAGCTTAAGTCGATAGTTTGCAAAGAGTGTTCTTCTCCGAAAATAAATGAGGAGATCTTTCCAAATACAGACAATGCCCCTTATTGGACTGGTGACCAAAGCATTTTTAATAGTAAGTTCTATGTAAGTGTTAACTTTCATACTGGTTTCTCTTTTAATAGGTTTTCTCCAATTAAAGAGCTTGCGGTCAGATTAGTAAGAGACAGATAGTATTCCTTCAACTACATTTTCTTTTCGATTTTATCTTTTTTCCACTGCCAAAGCTTAAACAAGAATAAAAGAACCCCAAGCACCATAATAATTGCTGCTATTAATTCTGTGGAAATGAAATTCAATAAGTAAATCCTATCACTAGCCACTAGTCCTAAAATTATGAGCATTACTGTGGCCAATATAAATGATCTAATCAATCGACACGTGAAACAGGGGCCTTCTGGTGTGTTTCTCTGCTTTATTCTAAACATTTTCTACCTCTTACATAAGTTAACTTATGCTTTTAATTTTTAACAGTTTTTTTTTGACATACCAAAATTTTATTTTTAAAGGGTTTGACGTAAAACTATGTTTTTATTGAATAATTATTTCAAAAAGCTGACATCAAGGCTTGTCAAATTGATTTTTTTGAAGTTTGAAAGAAACCTGCTTTCATAATCTTAATAGGAGATTTGAAATGCAATTATCACAGTCTTTAAATTTAAAACAGAAACAGTCATTAGTAATGACTCCACAGCTCCAACAAGCTATTAAATTGCTTCAGTTAACTAACCTTGAGCTAAAGCAATTTTTAGAAGAGCAAACATTTGATAATCCTTTTATCAATGTCGAAGAAGAAACTCAGGCATCAGAAAAAAATGACTCAGAAATTAGCTCACAAGATAAACATGACTCCAATAGTGAGCAAATTCTAGCAAAAGAAACCACTGATTTTTCGGATGATCCCACTAATAACGAAGACTATGATAATAGGTTTGATAATGCGGGCATCGACTATGGAGCGGTTATTAACAATAAATCAAAAACTGGCGAAGATTGGGACCTAATTGCCTCAACCGTACCTAATCATGAAAAGTCATTAATTGCACACATTGAAGATCAGTTGCCCTATTTATTAAGCTCGCAAAGGGAACATGTCATTGCAAGATATTTTTTAGAGGCGATAGAACCTTCAGGTTGGCTCGGAAAATCATTAGATGAAATTCAAATTGAAACAAACCTCGATTATGTTGATCTGGAGAATGTTTTAACAAAGCTGCAAGGTGCAGAGCCCACCGGGCTATTTGCAAGAAATTTATCGGAATGCTTACGACTTCAAATAATTGAGAAAGGCTTAATGTGTAACGGTCTTTCAGTTCTCTTGGACAATCTTGCTTTACTTGGCAGGGGTGATTTAAACAGTTTGATGAGAAAGATTGATTGCGATGAAAGAAAAATCAAAGACTTTCTTGTTATAATCAGAAGTGTTGACCCAAAACCAGGGTCTGTATTCTTGTCTGAGGCTTCAAATATACATAAACCAGACCTTCTAGTGAGGAAAGTCGCTGAAGACTGGGTAGTTGATCTTAATCGCTCAACACTCCCATCAATAAATATAAATGAAGACTATGCCAAAAAGTTATCGCCAGTAGCTCGCGACAACTCAAAAATAGATGGCTATGCAAGCCAAGCTCTTTCATCAGCCAGATGGCTGAAAAGAGCTCTGGAGCAACGAAATATTACAACACTAAAAATAACAGCAGAAATAATAAAGAGGCAAAAGCATTTTCTTGAAAAAGGATTGGACTTTCTTGAGCCTCTCTCTCTAAAAGATATTGCGCTGGCAGTAAAAATGCATGAGAGCACAGTAAGTAGAGTGACAAACGGCTTGATGGTTTCTACTCCTAAGGGAACGTTTCCACTAAAATCACTTTTCAGTGTTACCATTGAAACTGACGACAAGGAGAATAGTAAGTCAGCTGCAGCAGTCAGAAATATGATAAAGAAAATTTTAAATGAAGAAAAAGGTGAAAAACCGCTAAGTGATGACCTAATAGCAAAAATGGTAAGCAAAAACGGTGTGAAGCTTGCTAGGAGAACAGTAGCTAAATACCGGGAGATGTTGAATATCCCATCCTCTTCAGAAAGGAAAAGGAGAGCCAAATTAGACGCAATGACTGCAAGCTAGGCGGAACCTTAGACCGACATACTTTCACAGTCTACAGATTTATTGCTGTATGGACGTTTCTCTTTCAACACTGAAAGTACTTAGAGCTTTATATTGAGCTGGTTCTAACTCTTCATCATTTTCATCAAAGAAAACTAGCTTGAAAGCCAAATTAAAATCGTCATCTAAAATTATTTTGTCTGAAACTTTTTCGAGTGTTTTGCTAGCCATATTTTTCTCCTTTTAAAAAGGGAGTTGCACAATATATGCCAACACAATCATTGACCTCTTATTTTTTTGTGTCCTTGAAAACCTCGATAATTGCATCCACATGATCTTCGCTCAAATCAAATCTTTTTCTTAACGATTCAATCTTCTCTTGCTCTTGGGCCGAAATCTCACCATCCAAAAGAGCATTAGCTACCTCTGCCTCTAATATCGCTTTTCTTCTTGCCACTTGATTGGCAAATGCGTTTGCTACGATACCAGTTAATAGTGCAACCACGCAAACACCCATTATAGCTGTCACTGCACCGATGATCTTTCCCAAAGGTGTGAGAGGAGACACATCTCCATAACCAACCGTTGTTAACGTAATTAAAGACCACCACATTGTTTCAGGAATTGATTTAAATTTATCCGGCTGAGCGGTATTCTCAGCAACGTACATCATTGCAGATGAAAAGAATAACGCAATAGCGAAAAGATATAGAGCGGCTACGAATGAGCTTCTTTCATGCTTTATTGCTGACCAAAGGTCTTCAAGTGCTGTGGAATAGTGTGAGATCTTTAGTAATCGAAGTAACCTTAGAACCCTTAACCACCTCAAGTCTACACTGGTTATGAATATTGCGAGAATACTTGGCACGATCGCTAAAAAATCGATGATTCCAGTAAAACTAAAAATATAGCTTAACCTCCTCCCAAGGCCCGAACTATACTTTGTGTCTTTTTTCTCAGAGCTAGCCCATATACGCGCTATGTATTCCAGACCAAAAATTACCACAGAAAAAATTTCAAAGTAAAGAAAAGATCTAGAATATTTTTCACTCAAACTAGGCACGGACTCCAATGAGACAGCTATGAGATTCATTATAATTAAAGAAGAAAGCGCGATCTCAGTAAAGAAGCTTACTTTGTCCTCTGGCTTACTTTTATCCAATATTTCGAGAAGACGTTCTTTTGTAATCATACCTGAAACCGCGATAAATTTTAAACCCAAGCCTTATTTTTCCGCCTCTTGCTTGAATCACTTTTCATCATCTGACTAAATGCATTTGCAAACCTTCGATGGGCTTCTCTATTTTTTTTCAATGCACTATTTAGAGGTATAACTAGGTCTCCATCCGTTCTGAAAAAGGGAGGATCAAAATCTGGATGTTTTTTCAGTAATATTATGATTTCATCCAATAGTTTTTTTTCTGTCTCATTCATGCATTAAAATTACTTGCTGTTTTCAAGTTGATTCCTTATTGATAACACAATTGTCCAATTATCACGAATATATTTAGGTAATGCTGTATTTTTCCGACTTATACTTTTGACAAAACTCGTAAAATCAAAGTCAGTATTAGTGTCTACCATCGTATGAAAATTCACCGCACTAACGACCTCAGACTTATTTTCCTCAATATCCTGTTTATAAGATGCAGACTCTTTAATCTGCAAATATTGATCTTTTTTATTCAATTTGATCAAAGGCACCCTTTCTTCTTTCTTTATAAAAATGTTTGCTTTTTTAGGCTTAGGTTCAAGAACAGCTGCTAATAGCTTTGGTGCCAATGAGCTCTCGTTATTCTCTTTTTTCCAGACTGCTTTAACCTTTCTATAGTATTTTACATTATATTTGCTCTTTGAAGAATGATAGTATTTGACCGCCTTCTCCCATGAACGATGCCTCTGGTGCAGTTTGTTTAGAAATCTTGCTGCGTAATCAACGTTTTTTATTGGGTTTATCATATCACTTAAGTTATTAAAAAAATCTTTGTGCCAACGAAAATTAAGCTGCATACAGCCAATATCGATATTTGTAACGCCATTTTTAATTCTTTCTTCCAGAGACCGTAAAGCATCTTCTTTCGTTTGAAAATACGAGCTATCTCCCCCCGCATTCAAAGTCCATGGCCAAGCTCTTATAACTCCATCTACTTTTTGGTAACCTGATTCAACTCTGGATATACTCAATAGGATATTTTCTGGTAATCCGTACTTTTTTTCCGCATCTTTTGCAAGATACTCACACCGTAATGCATCTTGGTGACTATTCACAGACTGAGAGTGAACGCCACTAAAGTTTATTAGTAAGGTGAATAGGAAAATAAAAAACGAGATTTTAAATTCAAGAAATCGTAAATTCATAATGATCATGCAATAAAATTGCAATGAGCATGCCAACATGGGTTTGTTTATTTTTTTCTTACCTCAACAATTTCCAAGCCTTTCATTATTGGACCACTCTTATGAAACAGTAAACGAGCTATTATGGTTGCTGCACACCTAGTCTCATTCTCACTGGATATAACCGGCAACCCACATTCCCCAACCAAAGTACCAGTAAAATTGTCTTGTACCATCATTATTTTTTGACCTTCTCTGGTCATAAAAATTATCTCTTTACGTTCTAGGTCATAGCCCATGAAACCGGAAAAAACCACCTTAATACCATTTAATTCGTCGAAGTTAACTCTATATTTTTCTGATCGTGCTATCTCACTTTTTAATCTTCCAACCTCATTTCTATGTTCTTTCTTTAAATCTAGTATTAGTTTCTTGTAATTGTCATTGCTATCAGTCTCAGGGCTACCAATACTATTTAGTTGGATTTGTTGATTTGACTCATAGCCTTCGATAAGCATTTTTTGAGTAGTAAGTTGTTCATTGAGTGAAACTATTTTCTGCTTAAGTTCTTCCGACCTTTCTAATAATTTTTCCTTATCAGGGACACTCTTTACTTGTTCTAATAAACTTCTATTTTTTTTCTTTAAATTATTTAGTGAGCTTTCCAGTTTATTTTTTTCCAGAACCACTTCATCCAAAGCGCTAACTTTTTCTTTCAACTGCTCGTTTTCGTTTTTAAGTAGTTCCAGCTCACTTTTAGTTTTTCCTTTTTTATTTTCGGCTAATTTTTTTTTGTTTTGTTGGTCTACCAATTCAAATTTGAGCTTTTCAATACTTTGCTCGAGTTTCTCCTTTTCCGATTGCAGACCCTTTCTAGCCATTTCTAATTTAGATAGTTCTTGGCTGCTATCGAGTAACGATTTTTCTGTATTCAGTAGTTTAGAGGTCACCTCTTCAAGCTGTCGATTTGCAAGCATCTTTCTGTTTTTGCTTTCACCGTCATCACTTATTTCTTCAAGATTAATCGTTAGTAGATTTGATTTCACTAACGCAGCTATTATTTCACCGGAATAGAGTGTTAAACTAAAAAACGCCGCTCCTACGATCAACAGCATAGTCCGATTTCTTCTAGAATTTTTTGAGACCATTTTTCTCTCGTAATGCAATAAGTTTGATGTTACAAAGACAATTAATCACCTGATTAGCCCTTTTTTTATATCCTAAAGAAGCGGGGAATTAAAGGCAAAAAAATTAATGGTAAGCAAATGCGAACTTCTACAATAGAAAGAATTACTACTGAAACCAAGGTTAATTTGGTTCTAAACCTAGACGGTGTTGGGAGAGGTAAAATTAATACTAATATCCCCTTTTTTGATCATATGCTTGAACAACTTACTTTCCATTCTTTAGTTGACCTCGAATTAAATGCAAAAGGGGATATCGATATTGATTTCCATCACTCTGTTGAAGATTGTGGAATTTGTTTGGGAAAGGCTTTTTTCGAGGCTCTCGGGGATAAAAAAGGAATTAATAGATACGGCTTTTTTTTACTTCCTATGGATGATGCCTTGATAAGGGTTGCTCTAGATTTTTCAGGACGGTCATTTCTCAGTTGGAAAGTAAACTTTCCAACCAACAGAGTTGGTAATTTTGATCTAGAGCTTGTGCGTGAGTTTTTCAATGCGTTTAGCACAAACTCAGGTGCCACACTCCATGTGGAAATGCTTGATGGTTTCAATTCACATCACATCTCAGAGTCCATTTTTAAGGCTATGGGTAAATCTATTAAAATGGCCATCGAAAAAAATAAAGGTGTGGAGGTGATACCGTCTACAAAAGGAAGCTTATAAAAAATGAACATTGCCATTGTCGATTATAGAAGTGGCAATCTGCATTCTGCTCTCAAAAGCTTCCAAGCTGCTGCATCGAATTTTAAGAATGTAAATGTTAAAATAACTTCTTGCTACAAAGATGTTCGAGTAGCAGATAAAGTAGTTTTACCAGGAGTTGGATCATTTTCTTTTTGTAAGTCAAAGTTGCATGAAAACACCGATGTTTATAAAACTCTCATTGATATAGTAATAGAAAAGAAAAAGCCATTTCTCGGAATATGTGTTGGAATGCAACTTCTCGCAACAACAGGTCATGAGGGCCAAAGTAATAATCCAGGTTTAAATTGGATCCGTGGTGAAGTGAAAAAAATTGATGTAGAGCAGAATTTAAAAATACCACATATGGGTTGGAACAACCTATCTTTTAAAAAATACCATCAAATATTCAATGGCATTAACACAAATGATCATTTCTATTTTGTTCATTCTTATGAATTTATTGCCTGTTCAGACAATGATATTGTGGCTACTACAAATCATGGCAAGAACATAGCAGCAGCCATAGCTAAAGAAAATATAATTGGTCTACAATTTCATCCTGAAAAAAGCCAAATTCCGGGGCTAAAGATTATAAGCAATTTTATCGAATGGGATCCTATGTATTAGAAATACCTAATTTAATTTTCTCCATTCCTGTGCCTGACAAATAAACAAAACACATCCCGACACGCCGAGTTTATTCTTTGATAGTATTTCCATTTTTGAATTGTAGACCTTCCCATCACTATAATCTTTTATTTTACCCCCAGAGAAGTTGTTATTGCCCTCTTTTTTCATATCCCAAACAACATACTTACCTTTGTGTTCGTAATTCTTTATCGCTTTCCCATCTTTAGAAAACGCCTTTATCAAAGTCCCACACGTAAGATTTTTGTTTTCTTTACACGCTCCAAACTTCACATAAGCCCAGCCTCCAGTTTTTTTACTTGGCAAAGTTTTGTAAGTACCTGAAAAAACCTCTGCAAAAACATGAGTGCTAATCATTAAAAAAGCTACTATCGCTATGAGTGTTTTCATCATTATTATCTCCGCTAGAAAGTCTTTAAACCTTGTTAAAAAATTAATTACATTGTAATAAACTCACAGTGTGAATCTACTAGAAAAACTTAGATAAGGAAAGTTAAGTTGAATTTTTATCCAGCTATTGATCTGAAAGAAGGGCAATGCGTAAGACTGCAGCGGGGAGATCTAGACACTGCAATCGTTTACAATGATGATCCTATTGCGCAAGCGAAGATATTTCAAGAGGCTGGCTGTCATTGGTTACACGTAGTAGACCTAGATGGTGCCGTTTCTGGGAGTAAGAAAAATGTAAAAACCATCGAAGAGATAAGAAATTCTACATCCCTAAAAATTCAAGTCGGTGGTGGGATAAGAAATCTGAAGGAAATAGAATTCTGGAAGTCGAAGGGTGTAGATCGTGTTATTTTAGGGACTTTGGCCGTTTCTAACCCTTCTGTAGTTCAAGAAGCATGTAGACTATTTGATGGCATCTTAATTGCGCTAGACTCCAGGTCAAATAAGGTCGCTACTGCAGGCTGGAAAACTACATCAAATAAAAATACTCTAGAGCTGGCAAAAAGTTTCGAAGATTGTGGTGTCGATGCAATAATTTTCACCGACATAGATAGAGATGGCTTAATGAAAGGATTGAATTCTAATGCTACAAAAAGACTGTCGGATAATGTAAGTATTCCCGTAATTGGATCAGGAGGTATAAATGGCCCTGAAAATCTTGAAAACGTAAAAAAAAATATTCCCAACTTAGAGGGAGTTATCGCTGGCAAAGCTATATATACTGGAGCTTTAAGAATTGAAGAGGCATTGAGAATTTTGAAGGATTAAAATGTTAAAAACGCGTATAATACCATGCTTGGATGTTAAAGATGGTAGAGTTGTCAAAGGAACAAATTTTATAAACCTGCGTGACGCCGGTGATCCTGTCGAAATAGCAAAAATTTATAACGATAAAGGTGCTGATGAATTATGTTTTTTAGACATTTCAGCTTCTCAAGAGAATAGAAATACAACATATGAAATTGTAAGAAAAACAGCCGAACAATGCTTTATGCCTTTAACGGTTGGAGGAGGAGTACGACAAGACACTGAAGTTGAAAAGTTACTTAATCATGGCGCAGATAAAGTAAGTTTTAATAGCGCTGCCGTATCTAATCCTCAATTGATATCTCTAGCTGCGAATAAATTCGGTAGTCAATGCATCGTCGTAGCTATAGATGCCAAATTTAATTTGAGTATAAACGATTGGGAAGTATTTACACATGGTGGGACTAGGTCCACTGGTATCAAAGTTACAGAGTTTGCAAAAACTATGGAAGAAAATGGTGCCGGAGAGATTTTATTAACCTCCATGGATAAAGACGGTGTTCAAGATGGATATGATATAAAGCTCCTAAAAACCATAACAGATCTTGTAGGGATACCGGTAATAGCATCAGGAGGCGCTGGCAAGGTAGAACATTTCCTTGAGGCTGTTACATGCGGTGGAGCATCAGCATTGCTAGCTGCATCAGTTTTTCATTTTAATCAAATTTCTATATCGGAAGTAAAAGAGTTTCTTAATAAATCAAACGTACCCATGAGGATGACATGAACAAAATACTTGAAAGATTGGATTTAACAATTCAAGGAAAAATAACTGAGTCTCCAAACAAATCACATACCGCAAAGCTTTTGAGGAAGGGAACAGAAAAATGTGCAGAGAAATTTGGAGAGGAGGCAATAGAACTTGTAGTGGCCTGCGTCAAAAAGAAAAAAAAAGAGATTATTGGAGAGGCTGCTGATACTTTGTACCATATGCTCGTTTTGTTGAGATCAAAAAAAATATCTATAAACGAAGTATTGACAGAGTTAGCTTCTAGAGAAGGCATATCGGGTATTGAAGAGAAAAGAAAAAGGAATTTAGAATGATAGAGGAAACTATAAAAATTACAGAAAAAGTACTTTTAACTTTAATCGGCATAGCAACTGTCTTTGCTACCGGTCAAGAAATTTACTATTTGATATTACAACAGAAGGTTCAATTAGCAGATCTCTTACTTCTTTTTATCTATACCGAGGTTCTGGGGATGGTAGCAATTTTTTACAAAAGTCGACGAATACCGATACTTCTCCCTTTATTCATTGCGATTACCGCTCTTAGTCGTATGATAATCTTACAGGGAAAGGGCTCTGATCCACAAAACCTCATATACGAGGCTGGTGCGGTTCTCCTCCTTGCTATCGCTTGTTTCATTGTAACACATAAAAATGTTTCTAGAGCAGAAGATTTCGATTTTAATAGTAAAAAAAGTAGTTAATAATATATTGAGTTTCAAACTAAAGAGGGTATAGAAATGGAAGGTAGTCTTGGCGCAATGTTTGTTTTTGTCTTTATTATTTGTATAGCTATTGTTGCGTTGATTTTGGCTTTGGAATCTCATAGGAAAAACAACGAATAATTTTCTCTTTACTTTTTTAAAATTAAATCTATTTGTACTTTCTCAGGTCACAAATATGAAACTTTTACTGCAGGTTATAATATTGTTTTTTTCGAGCGTCGCTCCGGCACTTACAGATGCAACCGAATTCTCATTTAAAAGTATAGATGGGGGCTCGTTAGATATAGGGGCGTATGAAGGTAAAGCGGTATTGGTTACTAATACTGCTTCAAGATGCGGATTTACAAATCAATATTCACATTTAGAGAAATTACACAGAAGTTATAAAGATAAAGGGCTAGTAGTTATCGCTGTACCATCCAACGATTTCAATCAGGAGCTGTCAGGTAATTCTAAAGTTAAAGAGTTTTGCAACATATCATTTAATCTTACTCTACCCATGACAGAAATAACTTCGATACGAGGCAAAGATGCCCACCCATTTTACCGATGGTTGAAAAAAGAACACAACTTTCAACCAAAGTGGAATTTTTATAAAGTTTTATTGGACAAAAATGGACACTTCCACAGTAGTTTCAACTCGCTAACAAAACCTGATTCATCCAGTATATTGAAAGTGGTTGACGAAATACTAAAACAACCTTAATCATCTTAAATATAATTGGGAGATGTTAAGATGAAGAAAATTATTTTACTAGGTTCGTTGATGTTGTTGTCCGCGTGCTCATCTTTTGATGTGCCATTGATACCATTTATCTAAACTCAAACAGCCCTTCTTCTTAATGAAAAGGGCTCTTTGAACCCATGAAATTTTTTATTACATTTTATAGTTATTTGATACACTATATTTTTAAAGACATAATCGGAGGATTAAATGAAAGCAATAGGCCACTTTATTAACGGTAAAGAAGTACCTGGAAAATCAAACAAAAGCGGGCAAGTGTTTAATCCTGCTACTGGCGAGGTGCAAGCCGAGGTGGCATATGCAACACGCGACGAGCTCAACGAAGCCGTCGAATTAGCTAGTGTAGCGCAGCCAAAATGGGCAGAGGTCAACCCTCAAAAGCGTGCGAGAGTTGTAATGAAATTTGTTGAATTACTTCATAGAGACATGGATAAATTGTCGGCACTACTGTCATCCGAACACGGTAAGACCTTACCGGATGCAGAAGGTGACATAATCAGAGGACTAGAAGTGGCTGAGTTCTGTATAGGAGCACCACACCTTCTTAAGGGAGAATTCACAGATAGTGCGGGACCGGGAATTGATATGTATTCAATGCGACAGCCTTTAGGAGTCGTTGCTGGAATTACACCCTTTAATTTTCCAGCAATGATACCAATGTGGAAATTTTGTCCTGCAATTGTAGCAGGTAATGCCTTCATTCTTAAACCGTCTGAAAGGGACCCATCAGTACCTATGGCTTTAGCCGAATTACTATTAGAGGCAGGATTACCAGAGGGAATACTGCAAGTGGTTAATGGGGACAAAGAGGTTGTAGATGCTATTTTGGACAATGAAACAATTCAAGCTGTGGGCTTTGTAGGGAGTACCCCGATCGCAGAATATATATATACTAGAGGTTGCGCTAATGGAAAGAGAGTACAATGTTTTGCCGGAGCAAAAAATCATATGCTGATCATGCCAGATGCAGATATGGATCAGGCAGCTGATGCGTTGGTAGGAGCTGGATATGGAGCTGCTGGCGAAAGATGTATGGCTATCTCTGTGGCGGTGCCAGTTGGGGAAAAAACAGCTGATAAATTAGTTGAAAAACTTATACCTAAGATAGAATCATTAAAAATAGGTCCCTACACGGCTGGTAAAGATATAGATTTTGGTCCCGTAGTTACAAAAGAAGCACAAAATAAAATTTTGGGACTTGTTGATAAAGGAGTAGAGCAAGGAGCCTCTCTGAAAGTCGATGGAAGAAATTTCAAAATGCAGGGTTATGAAAATGGATTTTTTGTAGGTGCCTGTCTTTTTGATAATGTCACAAAAGATATGGAAATATATAAACAAGAGATATTTGGACCCGTCCTGTCTACTGTACGAACTAAAAATTATGAGGAAGCTCTTGATCTTGTTAAAACGAACCAATATGGAAATGGTACTGCTATATTTACTCGAGATGGAGACACTGCTCGTGATTTCGCTAATAAAGTTAATGTAGGAATGGTAGGCGTGAATGTACCCATACCCGTTCCGCTAGCTTACCACACTTTCGGCGGCTGGAAAAAATCTGCTTTTGGAGATCTTAACCAACATGGACCAGACGCCTTTCGTTTTTATACAAAAACAAAAACTGTTACGTCCCGATGGCCTACCGGCATTAAGGAAGGAGCGAGTTTTTCAATTCCGACAATGGAGTAACTAGTGCATTTTTCCTTATCAGAAGAACAGAACATTCTCTATAACACAGCTAGGGAATTTGGTGAAGAAACTATTGCACCAAATGCAATAGACTGGGAAAAGAAAGAAGAAATTCCCAGAGAACTTCTCAAAGAAGCTGGAACTTTGGGACTCGGAGGGATGATTGTCTCTGAGGAAGATGGTGGATCTGGAATGTCACGCTTAGACGGAACGCTTGTATTTGAGGCTCTAGCAATGTCCTGCCCCTCTGTCTCTTCTTTTATTTCAATTCACAATATGTCTGCATGGGTAATCTCAAAGAGAGGCGACCAAGCACTAAAAGATAGATTTTTAAAGAATATTGTAAGCTTAGATGATGTTTGTTCATATTGTTTAACAGAACCTGGTTCAGGATCTGACGCAGCTGCGCTAAAAACCAAGGCAGCAATAACAAATGAGGGATATAGCCTTAATGGATCAAAATCATTTATATCAGGTGGGGGTTTTTCAGATTTATACGTTGTACTGTGTAGGACTGGAGATCAAACACCTAACGGTATATCAATGGTATTGGTTGAAAATGGACAGAACGGTCTCAGTTTCGGAAAAAAAGAGCAAAAAATGGGGTGGAAAGCACAACCTACTGCAATCGTGCAATTTGATAACTGCTCAATTCCTGCTGCAAACCTTGTAGGAGAGGAAGGTGCTGGCTTCAAATACGCTATGGAGGGTTTAGATGGGGGGAGGCTTAATATTGCCGCTGCCTCATTAGGCGGCGCGCAAAAGGCCTATGAAATTGCAAAATCATATTCAAAGGAAAGGTCAGCGTTTGGTAGACCTATCAGTAAATTTCAGTCTATAGAATTTAAATTGGCAGACATGGCAACACAACTCGAGGCGGCAAGACTTTTTTTGAGGAGCGCTGCTTGGAAGTTAGATAATTCAAAACCGGATGCAACCGTCTCTGTCGCAATGGCAAAGCGGTTAGTTACTGATGTATCATTTGAAATATCTAATACCGCCCTACAAATACTTGGTGGTTATGGCTATCTTGAAGAGTATGGCATAGAGAAAATAGTACGTGATCTTCGTGTTCATCAAATTCTGGAGGGAACAAATGAGATTATGAGAGTAATTATAGCAAGAGCCATTTTGTCTGAGTAAAAATGTCGGAGGATATTTTTATACGAAAATCAGGCTATGTAGGCCATATAACTTTAAATCGACCCGACGTGTTAAACTCACTAACCTATTCAATGATACTCTCTATTGAGAACGCATTGATTGAATGGGAAACCGACGAAGGCATAGCCCTTGTAATTATCGACGCTAAAGGAGATAGAGCCTTTTGTGCTGGTGGTGATATTCAGATCCTATACGAAAATGGGTTTAATAAAAACTTTGCTTACGGTCAAAAGTTCTGGGCTGACGAGTATCGTCTAAATGAAAAGATTGCTAATTATAAGAAACCGTTTGTAGCTTTCATGCAAGGTTTCACGATGGGAGGAGGTGTCGGTGTTTCATGCCACGGTAGTCATAGAATTGTGGGGGAAACCAGCAAAATAGCAATGCCGGAATGTAGCATTGGTTTAGTTCCCGACGTTGGAGGCTCTTTTCTTCTTGCAAAACTACCTGGAAATATAGGTACATTTTTGGGTGTAACTGGGAAAAGGATGAAAGCAAGTGATGCAATTTATTGTGGGTTTGCTGATTACTTCATACCAGAAACCAAGTGGGAGGATCTAAAAGTAAAACTTGTTGAAACTGGAAATATTGATTGGATAACGAAATTTCATCAAAGTACAGAGTCCTCGGAAATAGAGAACTCATTTTCACAAATTTCAGACGCTATGGTTGACGTCTCAACTAAGAATATAGAGTCCAGATTACAGCACCCATTTTTTGAAAAGGACTTGAGTGCATTAAGATTTAATTCCCCAATTTCAGTAGCTTATACAATATCAATGCTAAAGATGGAAAAGGTTCGGAATAATATTTCAGACGCCCTAGATGCAGAATATAGTTTTACTGCTCGATCACAAGAATTTGGAGACTTCCAAGAGGGAATAAGAGCAGCTGTTATCGATAAAGACCGAACTCCGCTATGGAAAAATAGAAATCTAAATGAAGTTTCAGATGAAGACCTCAAACCGTTTTTTCAGACTATTCACCGTTAAACTAAGGAGTACACTGACATGAAAATAGGATTTATTGGGCTTGGGAACATGGGTGCACCCATGGCAAGAAATTTAATTAAAGCTGGTCATGAGTTATTAGGTTTTGACGTTGCTCCAACCAATGTCGGAGATATTACTCAAGACCCCATTACTGAAATAGCAAAGAAATGCAGTATTATTTTTTCTATGTTGCCTGATGGAAATATTTTGAGAAATGTATATGAGGAACTCATACCCTTGTGTACCTCTAAAACAATACTTGTTGATTGTTCAACAGTGGACGTGGAAAGTGCTTTGCATGTATCAAAAGAGGCTAAGAAAAACTCAATAGCAGTAATAGATGCTCCAGTTTCTGGTGGTGTTGTAGGTGCAGAAAATGGCACGCTGACATTTATGGTTGGGGGAGAAAAAGATGCTTATGACAAAATAGAACCATATTTTGCAATAATGGGTCAGAAATCCGTGCTATGCGGTGGGCCAGGAGCTGGTCAGTCGGCAAAGATTTGTAATAATATGATTTTGGGAATTTCAATGATAGGAGTGTGCGAAGCTTTTAATTTGGCCCAAAAACTAAATCTAAATTGGAATAGGTTATTTGATGTTGTATCAACATCATCAGGGTCTTGCTGGTCTGTGAATACATATTGCCCAGCTCCTGCTGTGGGGCCAGAAAGTCCTGCGGACAGAGACTATAAACCTGGTTTTGCAGCTGAATTGATGTTAAAAGACCTTAAGCTTTCTCAAGAAGCTGCTAACGCAGTATCAGCCCCTACTGAATTAGGTAAGCACGCTACTGAAATATATGAAACTTTCATTTCCGAGGGCGGAAAGGGTATGGATTTTTCTGCCATTTTACCGTATCTAGAAAAAAAATAGTTTTATATTTGAACGTAAATATCATAGCATTAAAGAAAAATAGGAATAAAAAATGAAAACTCGGATAACAGAATTATTCAACATTCAACACCCAATAATTCAGGGTGGTATGCACTATGTGGGATTTGCCGAGCTCGCCTCTGCCGTTTCAAATGCTGGTGGATTAGGCATAATCACTGGACTTACCCAAAAAACCCCTAAGGATCTCGCAAAAGAGATAGCGAGATGCCATGAAATGACGGATAAGCCCTTTGGAGTAAATTTAACATTTCTTCCAACAGTAGCAGCTCCTGATTACCCTGGATATATTGATGCTATTATAGATGGAGGAATTAAGATCGTAGAGACTGCGGGAAGAAATCCCCAACCTTATATGGAACAATTAAAAAAAGCAGACATAAAAGTCATTCACAAATGTACCTCTGTTAGGCACTCACTCAAAGCTGAAGCTATAGGATGTGATGCCGTGTCTGTTGATGGATTTGAATGCGGAGGACATCCTGGAGAAGACGATATGCCGAATATGATTCTACTTCCCAGAGCAGCTGAAGAATTGAAAATCCCATTCGTCGCTTCAGGAGGCATGGCAGACGCACGAAGCTTAGTTGCCTCGCTTGCAATGGGAGCGGATGGAATGAATATGGGAACAAGATTTATGGCTACTAAGGAAGCTCCATGTCACGAAAGAGTAAAAGAGGCGATAATTAATGCCACAGAATTAGATACGAGACTTGTTATGCGTCCACTGAGAAATACAGAAAGAGTATTAAATAATTCTGCAGTAGAAAAATTATTAGAAAAAGAAAAAGAGCTGGGCTCTAATATTAAATTTGAAGACATTATGGATGAAGTGGCAGGTGTATATCCTAAAGTAATGCTTGATGGAGAAATGGAAGCAGGGGCGTGGTCATGCGGAATGGTAGTTGGACTTATTAATGACATACCAAGCTGTAAAGAGCTAATAGACGGAATAATGAGTGAAGCTGACAGCCTAATAACAAAGAGACTTGAAGGTATGCTTTCTGCATAAAAGTTTTCTACTTATCTACTAAGAGTTTTTTTCTTTGATAAACTTCAGTTGACGTTCTAAGTACCGAGACTCAAGCGTTTGCTTGATACGTGAATTGAAACTTTGGGTATTCACGCTATTCATAACTATGTCATTTATAGACAGTTTCATGCCTCTTACAGCTTCAGGCGATAACTCTTTGCATAGCTTAATAAAATCAAGTGCCCTTTCAATGACATTCTCACCTTCATTTATTATCTCGTCAAAAAAACCCACATTTTTGAGTTCCTTTTCTGACATTTTTGTTGCTGTGAGTAATAATCTCTTGGTAGTGCTTGCTCCGAAAATATATAAAAATCTTTTTATTCCGGCAGGGTGATAATGTATTCCAATCTTTGCTGGAGGCACCATAATTTCAATATTTGAGACAGCAATTCTAAAATCGCAGGCACAAGCTATTTCTACACCACCACCATATGCACTCCCATTTAAAGCACACACAGTGGGAAGAGGAAAGTTTTGAATAGCATCACACAATTTTGACATGTCATTTGATTGTAACTCTTGATCTTTTTTATGTTTTCCAATTATTGAAATAATCTCAGAAAGGTCAGCTCCCGAGCAAAAAACGTCACCACTTCCTGAGATAATAAGTGCATAAATATCAGATTGCGCCTCTCTAGAAAGTATGTCTCTTAGCAACAACATATCTTCTGAATTAAGCGCGTTTTTTCTCTTGGGCGAGTCTAGTATTAATATCCCGACACCATTATTCTTTGTGAATTTTACATTATTCATTTTCGTAGTTTTTGTAGTACAATTAATCGTAATGATCTTAGTATCCTAAAAATATTAAAATAAAAATCTGAGAAATACCAAGGCATTTCGTTTTTTAATTAACCTATTACAATTAAATAAAATATAGATACCCTGTCACCTATTTATTTGGGACTATAATTTCTCCTTCTTTTTTGAAAATAAACGCCTAGAAATTCTTTCTCTTGACTTTTAATATTAATTAGGATGTTCTAGTGGATTGACAGGGGTGCCTCTTTGTTTTGTGAGGCTGAGAATAACCCTCAAACTTGAACCGGGTAATGCTGGCGTAAGGAGTCACTAGATATGCGCATTCCTCACATCGGCCACAAATCATTGGAGACCTCAATGAATAGTCTTGAAGAATTAAAAGCAAAAAATCCTCTCGTGCATTGTATAACTAATTATGTTTCCATGGATATTGCAGCAAATACGCTTTTGGCAGTTGGAGCGTCTCCAGCAATGATACATACTCCAGAAGAGAGTGGAGATTTTTCTCCAGTAGCGGGTGCACTAACCGTAAATATCGGTACTATTTCACCAAATTGGCTCGAAGGTATGGAAAAAGCAATTGAGGCGGCTAATAAAGCAAAAGTCCCTTGGGTATTGGACCCCGTAGCACACTTTGCGACACCATACCGTCAAACCTCAATAGCAAGATTGATATCCCTAGAACCCTCAGTTGTGAGAGGGAATGCGTCTGAAATTTTAGCCTTACAAGGCGAAGAGACTGAAGCAAAGGGTGTAGACTCTCAAGAAGGAGTTGAAACAGCCTTAAATGCTAGTAAGAAACTTGCAAAAAAGCATAATTGTACAATTTTTGTGACTGGAGAAATAGACATAATCACAGATGGTGTAAGGGTTACTCGAGTATCAGGCGGATCATCTTTTATGTCGAGTGTTACAGCTATTGGATGTTCTTTAACATGTCTAGTTGGCGCCTTCACAGCGATCACTGATCCCTACACTGCTAGCGTTAGTGCTGCTACTCTGTTCGCTGAAGCAGGACATAAAGCAAAATTAAGTGCTAATGGCCCAGGTTCATTTAGAACGCATTTTTTAGATCAACTTTCCCTTGTGAACCCTCATAATTTTTCAAATTTAAAGTGGGCTGATAGTGTTTGATGCCGCTAAATTAAAACTCTATCTAGTAACTGACCCTTATCTCTGTGCAACTTTTGGGTTATTGAATACAGTTAATGCTGCAGTAAAAGGCGGGATTACGATGGTTCAACTTAGAGATAAAGAAGCATCTACGAAAGATAGGATCGGTGTTGGAAAAGAGCTACAGAAAATATTAAAGGATACTGAGATCCCATTGATAGTAAATGATGACGTTGAAGCGGCTTTAGCGATAGATGCAGATGGTATCCACGTAGGTCAAAATGATAAAAGCACCTTTGAGATAAGAGGTAAAGTTGGAAAAGATAAAATCGTCGGATTATCATGTGAAACAATTGAAGATGCAAAAGCTGCAGACCCCGCTTTAGTGGACTATATAGGTATAAGTCCAGTATTTCCAACACCAACAAAATCGGATTTCAATGCGTATATCGGGTTAGACGGTATTAGCGATATCGTAAATGCAACATCTCTACCATCAGTAGCTATCGGTGGACTTAAAAGAGAACACTGTGGAAAGATATTTAGCACCGGCTGCCAAGGGATGGCAGTAGTATCGGCGATCTGTGGTAAAGATGATCCTTACATGGAAACAAAATTATTGCATGATGAAATTCGACGAGTATTTGAAGATAACAAACCGGTGAACTAAAAATGTCAAATCGAGTGAAAAATGTTCTGTCTATAGCTGGGTCTGATCCATCGGGAGGTGCAGGAATACAAGCTGATTTAAAAACATTTGCGGCAAATGGTGTATATGGCATGGCAGCAGTTACTGCCTTAACAGTCCAAAATACTATGGGAGTGGAAGGAATTCATTTGATACCAAAAAAATTTGTTGCGTCTCAAATTAATGCTATTTTTCGTGATATTTGTGTAAGCTCAGTTAAGGTTGGAATGGTCGCTAACGCAGAAATCGCCAAAGAAGTTGGCACTACATTGGCAAAATATAAAAAAGTATTTTCAGTAGTTGACCCAGTTATGGTGGCAAAAGGAGGATCACCTTTGTTAGATAAAAAAGCAATCCAATCTGTTAAAGACCATCTGTTACCAATCGCAACAATCATAACACCTAATTTACCTGAGGCAGCAGTTCTATTGGGTTCTTCTGTAGCAAAATCCAAAGAGGATATGGTTAATCAAGGCAAAGCTCTATTATGTTTGGGATCTAAGTCGGTTTTGATAAAAGGTGGACACTCAGGAGGCAGTACAAGTAATGATCTACTAGTAACTGAAAAAGATCATTTCTGGTTCAATGAGAAAAGAATAAATACAAAAAATACACATGGAACAGGATGTACTTTATCCTCCTCTATCGCAAGTTTTTTAGCTAAAAACTACTCAATAGAGGAGGCAGTTTCAAAGTCAAAGGAGTTTGTTACTGGTGCTATTAGAGACTCAAATAAACTATCTGTCGGGAAAGGCCATGGACCGACCAACCACTTTCACGCATTAAAAATTTTTTAACAAAATTAAAGGGACCCAATAATGATCTTAAGACTTATACTCTTATTTTTACTTCTCACAGCAAATAAATTGGCTGCAAAAGATAAAATGACCCTTTTGTTGGACTGGTTTATAAATCCCGATCATGGTCCAATAATAATTGCTAAAGAAAAGGGCTATTTTTCTGATCAAAACCTAGAAATTGAAATAATCGCTCCTGCTGACCCATCAGCTCCACCAAAGCTTGTCGCTGCTGGTCAAGCTGATTTAGCCGTAAGCTATCAACCACAATTACATTTGCAACTTACACAAGGATTGCCACTTATTCGTGTTGGAACCCTTGTGGCAACCCCACTTAATTGCCTATTAGTTTTGGAGAACGGTCCTATAAACACTCCGCAGAGTTTGTCCGGAAAGAAGATCGGTTTCTCTGTTGCAGGTGTTGAAGAAATTCTACTATCTGCAATTTTAGAAAAGTATGGTGTAAAATTAGAAGATGTAGAACTAGTAAATGTAAACTTTTCTCTTTCACCTTCTTTAATGTCTGGTCAGGTTGATGCTGTTATTGGTGCTTTTAGAAACTTTGAATTAAATCAAATGAAGATTGAGAACGTACCCGGAAAATGTTTCTTCCTAGAGGAAGAAGGAGTTCCTCCTTACGACGAGCTTATTTATGTTGCTAATTCAAAGAATATTGATAAAGAAAAAATTCGTAAATTTCTTAAAGCAACGGAGCTAGCAACCCAATTTATTATAAATAATCCTGAGGAAAGCTGGAAAATATTTGCGTCGACTTCTAAAGAACTAGATGATCAATTAAATAGAATGGCATGGGCGGATACGATACCTCGTTTTGCTTTGAGACCTCCTGCATTTGATGCCGGAAGATATCTAGAATTCCAAGATTTTCTTCTTCAAAATAAGTTAATAAATAAGGCTTTTCCGATTTCTAGAATAGCTATAGATGTAACGAGGAATTAGATGAACTACAGTGACGTTTTTTCAACTTGGAGAGATTTGCATAAGACTGAGTGGACTTCTTATACGTGGCATCCATTTGTAGAAAGAATAGGAGATGGAACTTTACCAAAAAGCGCTTTTCTAAACTATCTGAGACAAGACTTTATCTTTTTAAAACATTTTTCTAGAGCTTGGGGTCTTGCAATTGCAAAGTCCGGTAACATAACTGAGATGCACACTTGTTCCAAGGTGGTTCACGCACTTTTAGACGAGGAAATAAAATTGCATATAGAATTTTGTAACAGTGAAGGCATCTCAACTGACGAACTTGAAAAGACAAATGAAATGCATCAGAATTTAGCTTATACAAGGTTCGTTATGGATGCAGGTTTTTCAGGGGATTTTTTGGACCTTATGGCAGCACTCGCACCATGTGTGCTGGGCTATGGGGAAATAGGTAAGCGCTTAGGAGCGTCCCAATATAGTTCGGTATATGAAAAGTGGATTACTACATATGCAGGAAAGGATTATCAAAGTTTATGTGTGGAAGTAGGAACCTTAATTGATAATGCTGTTCTTACAAGACTAGGTGGCAACTATACATCTTTAGGTAAATTTCGTGATCTTTCTCAAAAATTTAAAATAGCTACACTCCTCGAAAAAAATTTTTGGGAAATGACTAATATATGATGTCTTCCATCTCCCCTTCAATAGAATTGATCGGAAGTGTAAGATCAGAAAGTGAAGTTTTGTTTGGAGATCTAAGGCTTGCAGTAAGGGCTAATCAGTGGACTTGCCTTCTTGGAGCATCAGGTATTGGCAAATCGACTATTCTTCGATTAATTGCTGGGTTGCCAACCCATGTAAAACTTGACGGCAGCATAAAAAGTAATGATCACTTACCTATCTCAAATCGTGTTTCCTACATGGCCCAGAATGATTTGTTAATTCCATGGGCGACAGTAAGCGCCAATGTTTCTTTGGGCAATAAATTACGAGGAGAAAAGTTCTCGCCAGAAAAAAAACTGAAAATTATTGAAAAAGTTGGTTTGATGGATCATAAAAAAAAATATCCCTTTCAGCTTTCTGGAGGACAACGTCAACGAGCTGCTCTCGCAAGAACGTTAATGGAAAATACACCTATAGTTTTATTAGATGAGCCATTTGGTTCATTAGACTCAAATACCAGAGAAGAGATGATCGATCTGACATTTGAAAGTCTTAAAGGAAAAACCGTTTTGTTTGTAACTCATGATCCCCATGAAGCTGCAAGACTGTGTGAAAGTATCTACATTCTTGGCCGGCAAAAGACAACAAGCAATAGAAGTCTCAAACCACCATTTCCTAAAACATATTCCGACAAATTGGTTTTCGATCTGCAATATTCGTTACTAGAAAAAATAAAAAGCAACCGATCATGAAAGCTATAATTTATATAGTCTGTACTTTTTTATCAATTTTCTTTTTTTGGGAATTAGCGGTAAGGTTAGCAAACCCTCCACCCTATATACTTCCAACACCTTACTCTGTCTTAGTCGCATTTAAAGAAAACTCACAGCTTATTTATGAACATTCAATTGTGACAATTGTAGAAGTCTTAATTGGGCTCACCATAGGGATAATATTAGGCATGATTACTGCTTTAACACTTGAAATATTCGTGACTGCACGCTTAATACTTAGACCACTGTTGATATTTAGCCAATCTATTCCAGTATTTGCAATTGCCCCATTACTTACTTTATGGCTTGGTTATGGTATTTTGTCAAAAGTCGTTATGGCAATCTTGATTATTTATTTTCCTGTTACTTCAGCATTTCATGATGGTCTTTCTCAAACACCAAAACGATATCTTGACCTCGCAAAGACAATGAGAGGAACAAACCGGAGAAATCTATTATATTTAAAAATTCCACATAGCATTCCTTCTTTATGTTCCGGAATAAAGTTAGCTAGCGTCTATGCACCAATCGGAGCAGTTATAGGGGAATGGGTTGGGTCATCTCAAGGCTTGGGATATCTTATGATTTTAGCAAATGGTCGAGTAAAAACTGACCTAATGTTTGCTAGCCTTTTTACACTCGGAATTTTATCGATTACTTTATTCGGCTTAATAAGCTACTTATTACAGATTTCTCTATCTAAGTACTTGAAAGCATAGTTTCAGCTGAGGATGAAAAACTGTTATTAACCTCATTTTTTCAACCTTAAAAGTGATCAGTTTTCCATTTCTATATTGATTTCTTATTTTGATCAGACTATTAAAATTAAAAAGGGAAAATAAAGAAATCATGAGTTTTTTGTCATCACCATATATGAGTTCTTTTGTAGGCTTTGACAGTCTTTTTGATGAAATTGAACGCATGTCTTCTGTAAAACAGTCCACCTATCCCGCCTACGATATTAAAAAGCTTTCAAATAACAGTTTCATAATTGTTTTGGCACTCGCTGGCTTCAGTTCTAACGATCTTATTATAGAGGCAACATCAAGTGAATTGGTGGTTTGTGGCAATGGTGATAAGGATCCACAACATGAATATATTCATAAGGGAATAGCTAAACGAGCGTTTACTAAAACCTTTAGATTAGCTAACAATGTAAGAGTCAACGGAGCTGAGTTTAAAGATGGGCTATTGTCTATTCATCTTTACAGAGAAGAGCCAAAAAAAGAAACTCCGCAGAAGATTCCTATAAAATCATAAACCACTTATTAAAAGACATAGATAATTGAAAAATGACAAAGACAAGAAAAGGATAGACAAAAAACTTCTCATGAACGAGACACTGTCTAAAAAAAGCAATTCGATTCAGGATAAAGTAATGAACTTGCGATTATCGAGACAAATTGATAAAGCACGATTTGAAGCTGCATTTAAAACTCTCTTAAAAAAATAATAAATTTAAATGATACCTTTTAATATTTTCTTCGCACTGTAAGATAGGTCTTTCAAATTTTGACCAGTATAAATATTTCTTGATATCTCTTTTCCTAGTTCGACACCCCATTGATCAAAACTATTAATTCCCCAAAGCAAGCCACATACAATAGTTGCATTTTCATACAGAGAAAGTAGTTTACCTAAAGACTTGGCATTGGTTCTATCCCAGCTTATAAAGATTGACGGCCTATTGCCTGTCATATTTCTATACTTTTCTTTATGTGTCTGTTTTCCCTTAATGAGGGCTTCTGCTTGTGCAATAGCGTTTACAACTAACCTTGAATGGGGTTCTAAATCTTTTTTATTTTTACTAACTACATTCTTACCCTCAAGTGGAACTAAGAACTCCACTGGAATTTTTTCTATGCCTTGATGAAGTAACTGAAAAAAACTATGTTGAGACTCCGTTCCAATTTCCCCGAAAACTAAAGGTGCTGCAGGTAACTCTAGCTCGTTACCTAGAGCATCTAAGCTTTTCCCATTGCTCTCCATTTCCACTTGCTGAAACCAAGTTGGAAAAAATTTTAGACCATTCTCATAAGGAACAATTGCGAGATTTTGTAGATTTAGAACGTTTCTGTTCCATATCCTTGTTAACCCAAGAATATAGGGTAAATTTAATTCAAGCTTTTCCTCCAAGAAATGCTTGTCCATTTTATGGGCTCCTGCGAGAAGTTGTTCGTAAACATCTATACCTAGAGACGCAACTAAGCCTAAACCAAAATGCGACCACATTGAAAATCTACCCCCTACCCCATTAGGCACGTGAAAAACTGCATGCTCTTTAAGACCAGCTTCCAACGCTTTTTCTGGAAATGATGTGACAGCCACCATATGGTCATTGAGATCCAAGCCCTCATTATTGAGCAAAGTTTTGACAAAGCTTAGATTAACTAGTGTTTCTTCTGTAGAAAACGACTTGGAATTGAAGATAAAGAATGTTTCTTTGATATCTTTCATTTCTAGAGTATTTTCAAGGTTTGTGAAATCTAAATTCGATATGTTAATTAAGGAAGGTCCCTTACTTTCGTGCTTTAGTGCATGATAAACCATTTTTATGCCAAGGTCCGATCCTCCTATTCCTACATTAATTAAATTCTTTATTTTCTTTTGTTTTAGGAAAGAAATGAAAGACTTATACCTGTTGGTTTTATCTACTACTGAGTTTGAATTTCGTTCAAGAAAATGGGTTACGAACCTATTTTCAGTAACATTCAAAAAAGAACCCTCAAAAAGCTTCTTTTTTTTATCTTTAATGTCTATAGCCTCTCCAAGCATTTTAAGTTTAGAAAATTGCTTAGAGGAAATAAGCTGCCTAGTTATATCAAGTGATATATCCTCAAAACAAAAAGTGAAAGCCTTCTGTCTGTCTGGATTTTGGAGTTCGTTGGCGATAACAAACTCCAACTTTTTTTCTTCTTCTAAAATATCCCTAAAGTATTTGTTTTCATTCAGTTGCATTTTTCACAATCGCTTGAGTGTAGTTTCGGATAATATCTGATGCCACAACAAAGTTTTGAAGTCCAATTCTTTTAATACGATGTATTTTTTTCTTTATCCCCAATTACCATAAAAAGATAAACACCTAACAAAACAATGAATAATGAGATTAAATGATAAAAGAATAACCTCTCCCCGAGCAAAAGCACTCCCAGGATCGCAGCGAAGATAGGTAGAAAATTAATAAATAACCCCGCTTTAGATGCTCCAACTAGCTCAACACCTCTTATAAAAAAAATCTGAGCTAGAAAAGAGGGGACAAAAGCTATGTAAAGTATAGTAAGCCAAGCAGTACTTGTAGCAGGAACCTGATTAAGTCCTAGATAGTATTCTATAATCAGTAGTGGAATCGAAAATATCAAGGCACTCAGCGAGAAATAAGTCATGAGTACAATAGGATCAATTACCGGTTTGTTTTTCAATCCAAGGGTAAAGCCAGAATAGAAAAAACAGGCACATAGCATCACTAAATCTCCATAATTAAAAGATAATAAAATTACTCTCTCATAGTCGCCTTGGCTTACCACTACTAGGACGCCAAAAAATGCTATTATCACTCCAGTAACCTTTGTAAAATTAACTGCCTCCTTGAACATAATTACTGACCCAACTAATATGATTGCGGGCATGATGCCCTGAATAATACCTAAGTTTATTGCTGTTGTATTCTGAGCAGCTATGTAAAACAATGCATTAAACCCGGTGAGCCCAAGTGAGCCCATCAAGCAAAGCCAAACGAGCTTCCCACTTATTAACTTAAAAGACAAAATTAAATTCTTATTTAAAAATAAGATTAAAAAAATTGAAATAATAAACCATCGCAAAAACACAACAACCATGGGCGAAATTTCACCAGTTGACATCCTTCCTGCGACCGTGTTGCCTGCCCAACCTAGCATTGCTAAACACAGTAAGATAATACCATTTTTAAATATAAAAGAATACACTGGCTAACCCACTGAGCGACTTTCTTTAGTCAAAACAAAAATGGTGACCCCGGTACGATTCGAACGTACGACCTACTGATTAGAAGTCAGTTGCTCTATCCAGCTGAGCTACGGGGCCACGTATGGGCAGTGGTATCATAGGAACACTTTATAGTAAATTAAATTTAATTGAGTCAGTATAGATTATAGCTAAACAGTTTAAGAGTTTCATAATAATGCTAGTGAGTCCAAGGTCTTCTTCTGCTGTAATCAAAATTATCACCGTAACCATTCTTTCGGATATTCATCTTTTTTTCTGAGCCCTCGTCAATAAAATATAAGAGCTTATTGCTTTTAGCGTATTGAATTGCCTCCTCCTTAGTTTCAAATTTTAATTTTATTTGACTGGTGGTATCACTAGAGCCAATCCAACTCATAACCTGGTCTATCGGTTTATGATCGTTTTTTTCAAATTCTAAAAACCACTGATTTGTATTACCCGTGCCCGACTGCATCGCGGTCTTCGATGTTTTAAATATTCGCGCTACCATAAAATTTCCTAAAAATCAGTTTAAATTTCTCGAATGATACTATATTGAATTACAGAAGTTTTAAATAGCAAAATCATAAACCAACGATAAAAGTAACCTTATAAAGTCTGTCCAATATGAATGAGTTAATCATCGAAAAAAATGAATTGCGTGTTGTTTCAGAGTTTAAACCTGCCGGTGATCAACCTACCGCGATTGACGAGTTGGTTGAGGGGCTATGTAAGGGCGAAAAGAACCAAGTTTTACTTGGGGCCACTGGCACGGGCAAAACTTTTACAATGGCTAAAATTATTGAGTCAACACAACGTCCCGCGCTTATTCTTGCTCCTAACAAAACATTGGCAGGGCAACTTTTTGGAGAATTCCAAAAATTCTTTCCAGAAAATGCAGTGGAATATTTTGTCTCATATTATGACTACTATCAACCAGAGGCTTACGTTCCAAGATCCGATACTTACATTGAAAAAGAAGCTCAAATAAATGAGCAAATTGACAGAATGCGGCACTCAGCGACAAGATCCCTGTTGGAACGAAAAGACGTAGTTATTGTCGCATCCGTTTCTTGTATTTATGGTATAGGTTCAGTTGAAACTTACAGCTCCATGACACAAAGTTTAAATAAAGGAGGTACTTTTAATCAAAGGCAAGTAGTTAAAAACTTGGTTGAGCAACAGTATCGGAGAAATGACAAAAATTTTCAAAGAGGGAATTTTCGAGTGCGCGGTGACACGCTAGATGTATGGCCAGCTCATTTAGAAGATCGAGCGTGGAGATTTTTGTTCTTTGGTGACGAGCTTGAAAAAATTGTTGAATTTGATCCGTTAACTGGGAAAAAGCTTGCGGAACTGTCCCAAGCAAAAATCTATGCAAATTCGCATTATGTGACACCTAGACCGACTCTACAACAGGCAATAAAAAATATAAAAGCAGAGCTAGTGATCAGACTTAAACAGCTCAATAACGAAAATAAACTTCTTGAGGCACAAAGATTAGAACAAAGAACTAACTTCGACTTAGAGATGATCGAGGCAACAGGTATGTGTAATGGTATTGAGAATTACTCAAGGTATCTTACAGGTAGGAAACCAGGGGAGCCACCCCCTACACTTTTCGAGTATATTCCCGACAATGCAATTGTTTTTGCAGATGAAAGCCATGTGAGTATACCACAGCTTGGTGGTATGTTTAAAGGAGATTTCAGAAGGAAAAGTACTCTTTCGGAGTATGGTTTTAGACTTCCTTCGTGTACCGATAATAGACCATTAAAATTTGAAGAGTGGGATGCTATGAGGCCCCATACAATTTATGTATCTGCTACTCCTGGGGCTTGGGAATTAGACCAAACACAGGGGGTTTTCACTGAGCAAATTATCAGACCTACCGGTCTAATAGATCCCGAAATTGAGGTTCGACCTACTGACTCTCAAATAGATGATTTGATATTAGAGGTTAGCAAAGTAACAGCGAGAAATCTTAGGACTCTTTGCACTGTACTGACAAAAAAAATGGCTGAAGATCTCACCGAATATCTTCATGAGAAGGGCATTAGAGTTAGATATATGCACTCTGATATAGATACTTTAGAAAGATTAGAAATTCTTCGTGATTTACGAATAGGCACTTTTGATGTTTTGGTGGGTATCAATCTTCTAAGAGAGGGTTTAGATATTCCAGAATGTGGATTAGTTGCAATATTAGATGCTGATAAGGAAGGGTTTTTGCGTTCTGAAACCTCATTGATACAAACAATTGGAAGGGCCGCTAGAAATATTGACGGAAAGGTCCTAATGTATGCCGACACAATCACCAAAAGCATGAAGAAAGCAATAGACGAAACTGATAGACGCCGTGATAAACAAAAAAAGTACAACGTTGAGAACAGCATAACACCTAAAACAATCGAGAAAAATGTTAACGATATATTGGAGGGTCTATATAAAGGGGACACTGACCAAGCTAGAGTAACGGCTGATTTGGAGAAAACACCTGGGATTGGTCATAATCTATCCAGTCATCTGGAAGATTTAAAATCGCAAATGCTTAAGGCTGCAGAAAATCTTGAGTTTGAAGAAGCGGCTAAATTAAGAGACCAAATACAGAAGCTTGAAAAAACAGAATTAGAAATAAAAAAAGATCCTTTTGCGAGATAACCACTAAGTTTCACCTGCTAAATTTATTGTTAAAACCCCCGCTATTTTCCACAGATCATCATATTTTTCAAGAATATAGTCATATGTCTCCAGGCGGCCATCATAGGATTGGAATAACACTCTTTGAATAGATTTATTGCCAAGGTCTCGAAATTTTGTGAATTTAAAGCTCTTTGGCCTCCATATAATAGGGTATCCGTTCTTGACCATCATACCAAAAACTTCTGGGTTTGAGAACTGTGCTTGAATGTTGGGCGCCGCAAATGTATATGCTTTCTCAATATTATTTTCTTTGAAAGCCTCGATCTGTGAACTTATGGTATTACGTACCATTTCACTTTCATCAGCAAAGACTAAAGTGCCCAATAAAGAAATAAATAATGCGATGATCCACACTTTTTTTATACCAAGTCTCAACCTCATTGTGATACCTCATTCAACTTTTCGACTGTTTTTTCTTTACCTAAGAGAGCAAAAAAACTGCCTAGCCTAGGACCACTTTGACTTCCCAATAGAACTTCATATATCAATTTGAACCAATCCCTAGTGTTTTCAAATCCATTTGTTTTACCCACATCTAAAATAATTTGCTGAATTTCACTCGCATCCCAGCTTTCATGTAATCCTTCTAGTTTTTTTGTAAGCTCAACAAAAGGGATACGCTCAGTAGCTGAGGGCTGCTTAAAAACTAGCTTGGATTCAAGAAAATCACGAAAATAATTTATGGCATTTTGTAAAGCTCCGCGCATTGTGGCGTTCATAGGATCACCTTTTTCGTTAACATACTGCCTTACGAATGAAAGAAGAGTTTCTATACTTGTTGATCCAGTTGCCCCCGCTAAGTTCATTAGCATAGAAAAAGAAACAAGTAATTCTGACTTAGGAGGATTGGCTCGATGAAGGTGCCAAACAGGGTTTTGATATTTATCCTCCTCGCTCTGTTGGTGATACACTTCTAAAAACTTATGGTAATCATCAACAGCTCTTGGAATGGAGTCAAAATAAAGTCTTTTTGCGGTCTTTGGCTTTTGAAACATAAAGAGGCTCAAAGACTCCTTTGATCCATATCTTAGCCACTCTTCAACTGACAGGCCATTACCTTTTGATTTTGAAATTTTTTGCCCTTGGTCATCAAGGAATAACTCATAAAAAAACTGATACGGCGCATTTCTCCCTAGCACTCTGCATATTTTTGATGCTAAATTTGCAGATGGAATTAAGTCTTTGCCGTACATTTCATAATCTACAGACAATGCAAACCATCTCATTGCCCAATCGGCTTTCCATTGTAGTTTTACATTCCCATCAGTGACTGAAGTTTTAACTTTTTCCCCGTCAACATCTTTATACACTATCGAATGTGTTGAAGTATCAATTTCGAGGGTTGGAACTTGCAAAACTTTACCAGACTTTCTACTTATTGGTAAAAAAGGCGAGTAGGTTAATTTTCTTTCGGGTCCGAGAGAAGGTAAAACTATTTCCATAATATCATTATATTTAGCTAGGACTTGTACTAATGCTTCGTTGAAAACACCTGTAGTGTAACATTCGGTTGACGAAATAAAGTTATAGTCAAAATTAAAACTATCTAGAAACTCACATAACTTACTATTGTTGTGATCAGCAAAGCTTTTGTGGGTACCAAAGGGATCGGTTACCCTTGAAAGGGGTAAATCTAAATCTCGTTCTACTAACTCTTTATTTGGTATATTGTCAGGAACTTTTCGAAGACCATCCAAATCATCTGAAAAACACAAGAGATTGGTTTTAATTCCATATAGTTTTTCAAAGGAATGCATAACCATTGAGGTTCTCATAACCTCACCGAATGTTCCAATGTGAGGTAATCCAGATGGACCATACCCAGTCTGAAAAGTAACCTTATCTTTACTTTCATTGATATTTTGCAAATATTTGTTTAGACCAACTGCTTCTTGTACAGGCCAAACTTTAATATTATTGGGTATATTTTCCATAAGGTTCACCAATCCACATCAAAGGAAATAAAAATATAAATGTTGTTCAAATAAGTGAGATCCGTATAATATAAAAGTCAAAGAATTGCTAGCATTTAAATGGATATAAACTCAAGTACAACAATATTGAGCCCTCAAGATGCGTTGGTAGCTATTATGATAGCAGAAGGAACGTCGCACCAAGGTGTCACGAAAATTGAATTTGCCTCGATAATCAAAATTGTTGAACATTTACCAATATTTAAAGATTATGATGTAGCCCGTGTAAAAACTATAGCCGAGACTGTGTTTGACATATTTGAAGAGGAAGATGGACTGGATGCGCTTTTTGGTTTGATAAGGGTCTCTCTACCTGAGCATCTCTATGAAACAGCTTACGCTTTAGCTTGCGATGTAGCTGCCGCAGACGGGCGCCTTAAAGAAATTGAGCTACAATTATTAAGAGAAATAAGATACGAACTCAACATAGACCGCCTACATGGAGCCGCTATAGAAAGAGGTGCTAGAGCAAGACACCTTACTGTCTAAAATCAACACCTATATACTATCTATTATTTTTCGAACTATTTGTCTTTCTTGGATTACAGCTCTGGAGAGCCAAGATGACGATCCCTTTGGCTTTTCAAAGTTATTGCTAGAGTTTTCTTTTCTTTTTTTTAAATCAGCTGAAAATATGGAAAATGCCATCACGGGAATATCCTCCTTACATACGTATCCTGCTAATCCTCTAATATAATGCATGGTTCCAGATTTACCTTTAACCGTTATATTGCCAATCGAGTTAACTTTTCCTTTTGATGTGTAAATTGGAATACGTTTTAAAACTGGCAAAAGACTCTTTTGAACATTGTCTTGCATTAAAAACCTTCTAAAATCTTCTGAGGTGGAAAAACTACCTGCAGATAACCCACTATGATTTAGGAATAAAGAGTTTTGTTTGCCAATGATGTTACGAAACCATCTGGTCATAATTATGGCAGACTGGTCAAGGTCATAAAGATTTTCTGAAACGAGTCTGCTTGTAATGAGTCCGAGTGACTCTGTAACCATATTCTTTGAGTATTTTAATGCGCTTTTCAATATTATTTTGTTATCGACAGAGTAGTGTGTACACAGTAGCCTACTATTCTCGGATACTTTTTTTCTGCTTATATTCGTAATCTCAATACCTCTATCAACCAGAAGCTGTTTCAAAGCTTCGGTAGCATAGTAGGAACTTTCTCGAACTGGTAACCATCGACTACCTTTTTTACCTAATATCCTCCTATTTACCGACCATTTCTCAACGAATTTCTTCTCACCAAGCTCATAATCATATACTGGACCTTTATTGTTTTCTAAATCAATGGTGATATTTGTTACTTGTGCAATATTTTTTAAGCCTGGAGCAGTTAGTGATGTCTTATATTTCTCCTTTTCCAACCTTTTCCACTTAAATAGAATGCGGTTCTCATTAAGATTAATCGCTCCCATACCTGGATTATATGCATACTGAGGAAGCTGATTCCTATTTATGTAATTTATGTCAGGCAGATAGCTATTATCGTAGAAAAGGCTTCCATCAACTTTTGTTACATCCAAATTTTTAACAGAGTCAATAAAAACGGAAAGATCATCCGTTTTTAGCGTAGGGTCTCCGTAACCTTTAAGGTATAAATCACCATGCAGTATATTGTCTTTTATAAATCCATCAATGAACAATTCAGTTTTAAATCTGTCAAGTTTGTGATTATTAAGATAATAAAATGCAGTCACCATTTTAGTAACGGAAGCAATAGGTAACCTAAGTTTCTCATTATGCCGACCAACAAGCTTATTCGATCTAAGGTCTACTGCCATAAAACTTGTATTATTTTCAAAGCCAGATTTTTTAATTAAATTGGTAAAAATATTTGTTGTTTTTGCTAAAGCATTTGAGGGAATGAAGCCTGTAAGTGCCGATAAAGCACTCAACTTAATAAATCTTCTTTTACTAAGCATTTGATCTAAGATCACTTGAGGAAAGATTTAGTCTTTTTGAGTCCACAATGCACCATATTGGAGGCTTAAAATGCTGTAGTTGTGTCGATTGCCCACTTATAAGTCTAAAACTCCTATACTTCAAAGCAAAAGTTGATGAATTCACCAATGATCTACTGTTCCCTCTGGCTACCACAGCAATTCTCACGTTATTAGCTATCCATTTCCAGTTTTTCCAAAGATGGAAATGAATAATATTATCTTCACCCATCACCCAAATAAATTTTATATGTCTATGTCTTTTTTTTATAAACTTCAAAAGCTGGAAACTGTACTGAAAATTGTGTCTTATCTCAATTGAGGAAAGTTTAATATTGGGTGATTCAACCAGTTTTTTGGTTTCCTCGACCCTATCATGAAAACTCGATGGACTTACTTTTTTAAGAGGATTTTTTTTTGTGTAGACCCAATATATCTGTCCTAGATCAAACATTCTTAAGGATACTTTGCTTATATGAACATGGCCTAGGTGAGGAGGGTTGAATGAACCTCCTAATATCCCTATAGACCTTCTATACCCAATCCTACCAAGCATTGCCTCCAGCCCTAGTTGCAAGTCTTTTTTACTCCTTCAATAAAAAACATATGACAAAACGATAATACTATTATAGCAATTAGGACATGAGTTCATACCAATATATATATACGCTAAAAGAATTGACGAAAACCTTCCCAAATGGGAAAAAGTGCTTTGAAAATATAACATTATCATTTTTGCCTGGCGTTAAAATTGGTTTGGTGGGAGTGAATGGTGCTGGGAAATCAACTCTATTAAAAATAATGGCAGGAATAGAAAGAGAATTCAACGGTGAAGCTTACCCAGCTCAAGGCATAAAAGTAGGTTACCTTCCACAAGAACCAAAGCTCGACGAAAGCAAAACCGTAAGAGAGAATGTTTTAGCGTCTGTATCCAACAAAAAATCACTTCTTGATCAGTTTAATAACTTAGCCGCATCACTAGCAGATGATTACTCAGATGAAAAAATGACAGAAATGACACAGCTTCAAGATGAAATTGACTCACTCCAAATTTGGGATATCGACTCAAAAGTTGATATGGCTATGGGGGCATTGAGATGTCCTGATGACTCCTCGCTTGTTTCTACACTATCTGGAGGTGAGATTAGAAGAGTTGCCTTATGCAAGTTACTACTGGAAGAACCTGATTTGCTTTTACTAGACGAACCTACCAACCATCTAGATGCAGAAACGGTAAGTTGGCTTCAACAACATTTGATAGCTTATAAAGGTACAATCTTGATTGTAACTCATGACAGATATTTTCTAGATCAAATCACTGGGTGGATACTGGAACTTGATAGAGGAAAAGGTTTTCCTTTCGAAGGAAATTATTCTAGCTGGTTAGAAAATAAAAGTACGAGACTAGAATTGGAAGAAAAAACTGAAAAAGCTAAAAATAACATATTAAAAAAAGAGCTTGATTGGATTAGACAAGGAGCTAAAGCTAGGCAGGCTAAACAGAAGGCTAGAATTAGTGCTTATCAGGATTTGCTGAATGAAGATAAAAAAGAAAAAATATCAACTTCCCAAATTATAATTCCCAATGGCTCACGTTTAGGCTCAAAAGTTATAGATGCTGAAAAGATAACAAAAACTTTTGAGAATAAAATGCTATTTGAGGACTTTAGTTTTTCTATTCCTCCAGGAGCGATTATAGGAGTAGTGGGCGCTAATGGTGCTGGAAAATCAACTCTTTTAAAAATTTTAACAGGCGGCGACTCTCTCACTAGCGGTCACATTAGTATTGGAGAGACCGTTGAGTTAAGTTATGTCGATCAAAGTAGAGATAAGCTCGATGATAGAAAGACTGTATGGGAAGAAATTTCAGGTGGCTTAGACATAATTGAATTGGGTGATTTGGAAGTAAATTCCAGAGCATATGTTGGTGCATTCAATTTTAAAGGCCCTGACCAACAGAAACGAGTAGGTCAATTGTCAGGTGGAGAACGAAACAGAGTACATCTTGCAAAATTACTTAAATCAGGCGGAAATGTATTATTATTAGATGAACCGACTAACGATCTCGACATTGAAACACTTCGTGCACTTGAAGAAGCTATACTAGATTTTGCAGGCTGCGTAATAGTTGTATCACATGACAGATTCTTCATGGATAGACTGTGCACACATATCCTAGGCTTTGAGGGAGAGAGCAATATGACATTCTTTGAAGGTAACTTTAATGATTACGAAGATGATAAAAAAAGAAGGTTGGGAGATGCTGCGGTTATTCCTCAAAGAGTCAAATACAGGAAATTCTCAACTTAGCCGATATCTTTGTATTTTTTGCATTAAAGGAAAAAGCTTCTTCATATCAGGTCCATCGCTCTTTCCCGTAAGGAAATAACGAAGAGGCATAAACAAATTTTTACCTGATCTTCCAGTTAAATTATTTAACTTATCCGTTAATGTTTTCCAGCTGTCATTGTCGCGTGGATATTCACCAATTAAGGTCATTGCTACTTCAATGAATTGCTTGTCTTCAGGGGCTATTATCGGGTTATTAGTGCCCTCTTTACATAGTTTCCATATCTCAACTAAGTCGTCCTTAGAGTTTATATTGTCTTTTGCCATTATCCAAAAATTTTCTTTTATATTGTCTGGAACACCAATCAGGTCAAGATAGGGAAAAATTTCGCTAACAGACAAATTGGCTATAAGTTTACGAGAAATGGTTTGTAAAACTTCCTTTTCAAATTTGACCGGAGCTGTACTAAATTTTCTTAATTCGAATTTTGGGGTTAACTCATCAATATTATTTTTTAAGTCGAGGCCATCTCCAGTCCCCAGAGAAACTAATTTCGAAACAATAGCTCCTGCTTCTATTCCTGCTTCTTTTAAACTTTTAATTGATAAACTACCGCTTCTCTTGGAAAAATTCTCTCCAGAATTATCTACAATCAAAGAGTGGTGTCCAAAAACTGGCAGACCTGCAGATAAACTCCTAAAAACTTCTATTTGAACTGCCGTATTAGTCAAATGATCAATACCTCTAACGACGTCAGTAACACCAAAATCTGAGTCATCAATAACGGAAGCTAAAGTATAGAGAAACTGACCATTTCCCTTAACCAATATAGGGTCTGACACTACAGAAGTCCGGACATTTATTTCTCCTGCAATTTCATCTCTCCAAGTTACAGTTTCACCGTTCAACAAAAATCGCCAATAACTGTCAGTTTTGTCTCTCAAAGCATTTTTCTCCGCAACATTCAATTTTAAGGCTGCTCTATCATATACTGGAGGCTTGCCCTGATTATGCTGCTTTTTCCTTTTAAGCTCCAACTCTAAAGAAGTTTCAAAACACTCATAAACTACTTTTTGCTCTTTAAATTTATTTAACACCTCTCTATATCTTTCTATTCTAAAAGACTGCTGTTCAACTCTATCCCAATTTATTCCTAACCACTCCAAATCTCTCTTTATTTGATCAATAAAATGCTGAGAAGATCTTTCCGTATCCGTATCATCCAATCTTAGAATAAACTCAGCACCAACTTTTTTTGCTTGCAAGTAATTGAACAAAGCTGTTCTGATATTTCCAACATGCAAATAACCTGTGGGAGACGGAGCAAATCTCAAAACTCTTTTTGTCAAATCTAATCTCTCCAATGGTTTACTATTGGTATACGTCTACCAAGCGAAAAGGGCCTCCTAGATATTTTGGGTCCAGGACAGGCTTGATATCTTTTGTATTCACTCAAGTAAAGAAGATTTTTAACCTTTACAACTGTCTTTTCTAAAAAGCCTTTGTTAACAACTTCCTGAACCGCTAGATCATCCTCGATAAGATACTCCAAAATGGTATCAAGTTCATCATAACTTGGTAGAGAGTCAGTATCTTTTTGATCGAAGGCTAACTCAGCAGAAGGCTCTTTAAGTAAAATATTTTCGGGAATGGGTTTTTCCACTCTAAACTCATCGGTTTTAGCGACAAGATTTCTCCATTTACTCAGTTTGTAAACTTTTGTCTTATATATATCTTTAAGAGGATTGTAAGCCCCTGCCATATCGCCATAAATAGTTGAGTAACCCACTGCAATTTCAGACTTATTACCAGTAGACAAAAGCAGGTGCTTTTCTTTATTCGAAAATGCCATCAACAAAACAGCTCTTAATCTGGATTGGATATTCTCTTCTGTTACATCTCTTTTCTTACCTTGGAACAACCGTGATAAACGTTGATCCACTTTGTCTATAATCTCTTGTATACCTATTGTCTCAAGCGTAATGCCAAGATTTTCAGACAACTGTTTTGCATCATCTAAGGAAGCACTCGAATTAAACTTTGAAGGCAATGCCAAACAGACTACGTTCTCGGCGCCCAATGCATCCACCGCCATAACCGCTACAAGGGCACTATCGATTCCTCCTGACAAGCCAATAACAACTTTGTGAAAATTTGACTTCAAAACATAATCTCTTAGCCCAAGCACAACAGCCTTATAGTCTTGGCTTTCACCAGAACCAATTTCCGCTACTAATTCAGGTAATGGAACCCAACCGTTTTTTCTCTGCTCAAAAATAACTTGCTCAGTTTTTTCTAAAAACTGTGGAAATTGACAGACAATAGTACCTCTATTGTCATATACAAATGAGCCACCATCAAATACTAAATCATCTTGGCCACCAACCAAATTTAAGTAAATGATAGGTAGGTTAGACTCCTCACATCGACTTTTAATTATCTGCTGTCTTTCAGATAGTTTGTTGGATTCATATGGCGAACCGTTGGGAATAATTATTATATCGGCTCCCATATCTTTAAGTTTGGAAATGATATCTGGATGCCACGCATCTTCACATATAGGAAACCCAATCTTTAGTGTACCTAGATCTAAGAGTTCTAATTCATTTCCTGCGACGAAAAACCTTTTCTCGTCAAAAACATCATAGTTAGGCAAGTGCGATTTCTTGCTGACTATTTTTATAAATCCTTTGTGAATAGAGATAAATGCATTATAAATCTTTCCATCCAAAAGCCATGGACCTCCAATTAAAATTCTAACACCAAGACTCTTTGTTTTCTGAGCAATTTGTTGAACCTGAATAGAGATATTTTCCAAAAAAGAACGTTTAGAAACGAGATCCAGAGGCTGGTATCCACTTAGAAACATTTCAGGAAAAACTATCAGATCTGATCCTTTTTTTTCTGCCTCATTAGCTTTGGTCAAAACACATTCCGAATTGAGATCTATTCCTCCAACGGTAGGATTAGACTGGACTAAAGAAATTTTAAGCTGATAAACACTCATCACCAACGATCCAAAATAAATTTGCTGTTTTCCTAATTTTAGTTAAAATGGCACTCGAAGTCTATCTAGTTTTGATGATGTGCAGAAGTATTGAAGGGTTTTCCTTCAGTTTGAAATCGAAACTTCAGAAGCAAAAATGTACTCGGAGGTTCTATTGAAAATTTATACTGGGAAGTTGTGGTCACTAGTAGTTTTGATATTTATTTTGCAAAATCCAGCAGCAACTTTAGCTCAAGATCAAGTCAAACAATATGATGAAGGTAGCGTTTATGAAGGATCGTTTAAAAATGGGCTAAGAAATGGTTTAGGGAAATATACGATGCCGGATGGTTTTACATATGAAGGAGAATGGAAAGACGATCAGATTCAAGGAAAGGGAGTTGCCAGATATCCAACTGGTCAAATTTTTGAAGGCTTTTTCGAGCAAGGTGTACCCGATGGAGAAGGAACGATGACTTTTTCGGACGGAACAAAATATGAAGGAAGCTGGCTAGACGGTAAAATGGAGGGCGATGGTGTGCTTTCTATGACAGATGGCTCAATATTTAAAGGAAAATTCTCTAATAATAATCGAGACGGTTATGGAGAGATGAATTATTCAGATGGTTCCATTTTTAGAGGTAATTGGAAAAATAACGAAAAACAGGGTAACGGAACATTAATTTATGCAGATAACTCTACTTATGAAGGAAATTGGGAAAAAGGTCTGCAGCAAGGGTTTGGCAAACTGACTACAAAAGATGGAGTAGTTCTCGAGGGAGAATGGAAAAACGGAAAAATTAATGGAATTGGAAAACTTATCCAGTCAAATGGAGATAGATATGAAGGTAGATTAGTAAACTGGAAGAGAAATGGTAAAGGAGTATCGATCTACACCACTGGGGAAAAGTATGATGGAAATTTCAAAGATGACCTAAGACATGGACAAGGTATTCTTACAGGTCTAGACGGCTTCAGATATGAGGGGAATTGGTTGCTCGGGAAAATGAATGGATCTGGTAAAATCACGTATTCTTCAGGGTCTGAGTATGAGGGAAATTTTAAAGATAATCAACCAAACGGAATAGGCAAAATTTTCTTCAGTGATGGAGGTTCGTATGAGGGCTCTTGGGTTAATGGAGTTATTGAAGGTAAAGGTACAGCAAAATATGCTAATGGATTAGTGTATGAAGGTGAATTTTCCCGTGGAAAAAACAACGGTTTTGGAACGATGACTTACTCGGATGGTTACGTATATAAAGGGAATTGGAAAAACGGAATTCAAGAAGGAGAGGGAGAAGAAATATTTCCAAACGGTACCGTTTATAAAGGCACATTTAAAAATAATCAAAGACATGGAAAAGGAAGCATGGAAATGGAAGATGGCTTCTCATATAGTGGAGACTGGGTATCTGGGGAGATGAGTGGAAAAGGCATTGCCATCTATGCTAACGGAGATAGATATGAGGGCTACTTTCTTAATGGTAAGAGAGAAGGAAAAGGTGTCATGACGTTCCAAGATGGAAAGATAATTGATGCTATTTGGAAAGATGGTAAAGAGATACAGACAGATCCAAGCAGTTCAATTGATAGAGACTAATTTTCAAATGTTTAATTTGAAAGTTGATAAATTTTGATAAATCAATATAAGTGATAAAAAATTATAGGTGTCGCACATGTTTTCTTTTTTAAGTGGTTTTATATCTTCCGATATGGCTATAGACTTGGGCACAGCTAACACGCTTGTATATGTAAAATCGAGGGGTATAATTCTTAATGAGCCATCTGTTGTTGCGTTCCATATGAGAGATGGGAAGAAACAGGTCCTTGCAGTTGGAGAAGATGCTAAGCTTATGCTTGGAAGAACACCTGGATCAATACAAGCAATAAGACCTATGCGCGATGGAGTAATCGCTGATTTCGATGTTGCAGAAGAAATGATCAAACATTTTATAAAAAAAGTCCATAAAAGAGGAATGTTTGCTAGGCCTAAAATAATTGTCTGTGTTCCACATGGAGCAACTCCGGTGGAAAAAAGAGCAATTAGAGAGTCTGTTTTATCAGCAGGAGCGAGGCAAGCTGGACTTATTGCTGAACCGATTGCGGCTGCCATAGGAGCAGGAATGCCAATAACTGATCCAACAGGATCTATGGTTGTTGATATTGGAGGTGGTACGACCGAGGTTGCGGTTTTAAGTTTGGGAGATATCGTCTATGCGAGATCAGTGAGAGTTGGAGGAGATAGGATGGACGAGGCTATAATTTCATATCTTAGAAGGCAACACAATTTATTGGTTGGAGAAGCTACCGCAGAAAGAATAAAAACTCAAATAGGCACCGCTCGCATGCCGGAAGACGGAAGAGGAGCTTCAATGGATATAAGAGGAAGAGATCTTTTAAACGGAGTGCCAAAAGAGACTGAAGTTACTCAAGTTCAAGTAGCGGAGGCGCTATCTGAACCTGTACAACAGATTTGTGAAGCAGTGATGACCGCTCTGGAGAGTACACCTCCTGACTTGGCAGCAGATATAGTCGACAGAGGAGTCATGCTCACAGGAGGTGGTGCACTCTTGGGTGATTTGGATTTGGCATTACGAGAGCAGACAGGTTTAGCGATTTCAGTGGCTGATGAGTCACTAAATTGTGTTGCTTTAGGCACCGGAAAATCTTTAGAGTTTGAAAAGCAGCTGGCTCATGTGATAGATTACGGTAGTTAAAAGCTTATTTATTAAGGAAAATGGCTAATAAGTCTAAACCCTATAGATCTAAGTCATGGAGCATACCAATTACTACATTTATATTTGTATGCCTCACTCTTATTTTTATTTTGTGGCGAGTAGATAATACTAGAACAGAGCTAATAAGAACAAAAATCATTGATTTTGTTTCCCCCCTTACAATACCTCTAAACTACCCGATTAAAGTGGTTGGGGACTTAGTAACGTATTTTGAAATTTACTCAACACTTTTAGAAGAGAATAAAGAACTTAAGAGAGATCTGCAGAATATGACTGGTTGGAAAGAAAAAGCCTTACAGCTGGAACAAAAAAATGCACAGCTCAGAGCGTTAAATAATGTAAAGCTGAGTGAAGATCTCATATGGGTAACAGGAGAAATGATGGCTGACAGTGGTAGTCCCTTTTATCAATCGGGTGTTATAAATATTGGATCGAAGGATGGGATAAAAAATGGCTCTGCGGCGGTAGACGGGCTTGGGCTTGTTGGTCGAATTTCTGGCGTTGGACAGAAGGTCGCTAGGGTATTATTTTTAACGGACATTTCCTCTGCAATACCCATAAAGATAAAGCGAAGTAACCAAAAAGGTCTTATGATCGGAGATAATAGTCCATGGCCTTTGTTAGAGTTTGTTGAGGAAAAAGGTCTTATTAATATTGGGGATAGGGTATTCACGTCAGGTGACGGCAATGTTTTCCCCTCCGATATTCTTATAGGAACTATCTTGATTGATAATAAAAAAAAGTTGAGAGTAAAGCCAGTTGCTAATTTTGAGTCTTTGGAATTTCTGCGAATTTTGAACACAAAAAAAATAGTTGTGGACTGGACAGAACCCGACTTGGTAGGAATGGAAAATTTTTAGTATTAGAAAATGAAATTTTATCAATCGAATCTTTTGACTAATACTCTTGTTTTTGCTTTGGGACTTTTATTTATTATTTTCCCTACCGCATTAACAAGTAAGGGTTTGAACAACACTAACTCATTTTACCCAGATCTTTTTTTATGCTTAATCTTTGCTTCTGCTTTAAATAGACCAAAGATAATAAACTTGTATGCAATTTTGACATTATTGCTCTTTTCAGATGTTCTACATATGAAGCCTATCGGACTATTTACAATTCTCATGTTTACGAGTCTTGTAATTATAAGACGCTATAAAATACAAATAGAGCAGTTACCATTCTACATTCATTATTTGATATTTTTGATCTTGCTCTCTTGTGTTCAAACACTCAATCTTTTCCTACACCACTTATTATTTTTACCAAAACTTAGCTTGCTTACAATTGTCAATCAGACAATTTTTACTTTAATTTGCTATCCCTTATTTGATATACCTTATAAATTGGTAAGAGCGAATAAAAGATAATGTCAAAATTTAAAGACACCACCCTAAAATCAAAGCTAATCAGGCGAGTACATAGAAGGATAGTGCTTGCTGGATTATTAAAAGCGAGCACGGTAGCACTTTTGGGATGGAATATCAGAAAACTACAAATTGAAGACTCTGAGGATTACAAGTTACTAGCAGATGCTAATAGAGTGAACCTAAGACTTATTCCTCCTTCAAGAGGGCTTATTTTTGATAGATTGGGTACGCCAATTGCCTTAAATGAACAAAATTACAAAATAGTTTTCATTAGAGAACAAGCTGGTGATCCTAGAAAAGTATTAAAGAAGCTTGCAAGCATTATAGAGTTAGACAAAAAGCGTCAAGAGAAAATATTGCAAGATATGAAAAAAAGAAGTTCTTTCATACCGATTACCGTCGCCGAAAACCTTACCTGGAAAGATTTTGCGCACATATCAGTAAATTTACCAAGTCTTCCAGGCATAATTCCAGAGGTAGGGTTAACCCGCCACTACCAAGAATACGAGTCATACGCTCATATTGTAGGTTATGTTGGACCGATATCCGATAAAGACCTCGAATCTGAGAAACCAGTTGACCCAGTTCTTCAAATCCCAAAGTTTCAAATAGGGAAAGTAGGGGTTGAGAAAAAATTAGAGGCCCATTTACGAGGAAGAGCAGGGGTCAGTAAAGTTGAGGTTAACGCCTCAGGACGAGTAATGAGAGAACTAAACAGAACTCAAGGTAAATCTGGAGAAAACATACACCTGACTATAGCAACCAATCTTCAGAAGTTTGCATCAGAAAGATTGAAGGGGATGAGCGCATCATCGGTTCTTATTGATATAAAGAGTGGAGATATATTATCACTAGTATCAACCCCTAGCTATAATCCAAATAACTTTGTATTAGGAATATCGCAGTCTGATTGGAACGCTTTACTGAATGATGAGCGAAAACCTTTACTGAACAAAGCTACTTCTGGAGCCTATCCCCCAGGCTCAACATTTAAAATGGTAGTAGCTGCAGCAGCTCTCGAACTAGGACTTATTGGATTAAATGATAAAATATTTTGTGCCGGATTCTATGAGTTAGGAAGCAGAAATTTTCACTGCTGGCTTAAGGGTGGGCACGGAAAACTAACCCTCCAAGAAGCTATTCAGAAGTCATGCGACGTCTATTTTTATGAGCTTGCTCGTAAAGTCGGAGTGAAAAGAATTGGGGATATGGCAAGACAGCTAGGTCTTGGTCAAGCATACAACCTACCATTGACCGGTTTAAGTAAGGGTTTTGTACCCACAAAAAAATGGAAAAAAGAAAGATTTGGCACCAGCTGGCTTGTCGGAGACACTCTCAATGTGGGCATCGGACAAGGATTTAGCTTAGCAACGCCTTTACAGTTAGCTGTTATGACAGCCAGACTGGCATCTGGGAAAGAGGTGACCCCAAACATTATTAAAAACTCTAATAAAAACCTAGATAATCCCAAAGCTCTTTCGATAAAAGAAAATACTCTGGTTGCTATTAGAAAGGGAATGTTTGACGTTTTAAATGAAAAAGACGGTACAGCATTTAACTTTAGAACTACTAATCAGAATTTCTTAATTGCAGGTAAAACAGGCACCTCTCAAGTAAGGAGAATAACGCGAGAGGAGAGAGAGGAAGGCGTGATCAAAAATGAAGATTTGCCATGGAAAATGAGAGATCATGCTCTGTTCACATGTTTTGCTCCATTTAAAAATCCTAAATACGCGCTTAGCGTAGTAGTTGAGCATGGAGGAAGTGGTTCCAAGGTAGCTGCTCCAATTGCAAGGGATATAATGCTTTTTCAACTTTACGGAGGTATTCCTCCTGTCACTGCTTATCCAGAAAAACAACAAGTAGAGGCACGTAATAGGCTTTTGGATATTGAGAAAAAAATAAATTCTAAAACTAACATAAATCCAAATATTTAAGATGAACCCATTCATAAAGATAATTTACATTAATTGGCCACTACAGATCCTAATTCTGGCAACAGCCTTATTTGGATTTTTAATGCTGTATTCTGTTAGTGGTGGGAGTTGGGAGCCTTGGACTAAACCTCAAATAAATAGGTTTTTTATAAGCTTCATATTAATCTTTGTAATGTCAGCGATCAGTATTTCCTTTTGGCAGAAGATATCTCCTTTTTGCTATATACTAGGTTTAGCATTACTAATAGCTGTCTATTTTTATGGTGATACGGGAATGGGTGCAAAAAGGTGGTTAGATTTAAGAATAATAAAATTACAGCCATCGGAAGCTTTCAAAATATCAATGGTAATGGCCCTTGCTTATTATTATCATAAGCTTCCTGTCAATAAGGTATCACATCCGTTTTATGTTTTAGTTCCACTTTTACTAATAATAATTCCTGCATTAATAGTTTTTCGACAGCCAGACCTTGGCACAGCGTTGGTTATAATTATGATAGGTATTTTTGTAATGTTCATTGCTGGGGTACATTTTGGATATTTTTTATTTGGAGGATTTAGCTTCTTTACTCTACTTTTTACCCTATTTCAGAGTAGAGGTACAGATTGGCAGCTACTTAAGGATTATCACTTTAGAAGAATAGATACATTTCTAGACCCATCAGCGGACCCTTTAGGAGCAGGTTATCACATTACACAATCAAAAATTGCCTTAGGTTCAGGGGGTCTTTTTGGACGCGGCTATATGCAAGGCTCACAAAGTCAGCTTAATTTCTTACCGGAGAAACATACCGATTTTATATTTACTACTCTTGCAGAGGAGTTTGGATTTTTTGGTACAATTGGTCTTCTTATCATATATAGCCTTATTGTTGCTTTTTGCATTTTTTCAGCACTAGCAACTACGGACAAATATTCTCGATTATTGATAACAGGTCTTTGCATGACTTTTTTTACTTATTTCTCTATAAATATCGCAATGGTTATGGGCCTATTGCCAGTTGTGGGTATCCCTTTACCGCTAGTTTCCTATGGAGGATCTTCAATGATTGTAATCATGTTGAGCTTTGGACTTATTCAAAGTGCACACGTGCACAAGAATGTTGGCTTCTGATTTGAACATTTTTATCTCAACTGGATCTAAAACTGCAGAATACAAGAAGGCTCTTGCAGAAGAAATCGAAGCCCAATCTTTGAACTATAACATAGTAGAAGACATATCCAGAAGCAATGAGGTTAATGCAATAATATATGCTGATGATAGTGACATCGCCGACTTTTCCATTTTCCCAGATGATACGGTGATATTCTCAATATTTGCAGGTGTTGAAAAAACGCTTTTAAACAAAACAATCCAGCAACCGTTGGTGAGATTAATTGATCTAGAAATGACCGAATGCATGGCCGAATGGTGCACCGCTCATGTATTGAGATATCATCTTGACCTCGATAAATATATTAAGCCAGTAAAAAAAGAATGGAAAGCGCACAACAAAGAAAGGCTACTTGCAAATCAAATTGACATAGGAGTCTTAGGTCTTGGGACTCTTGGATCAGCCACCGCAGAAAAACTTCAGAAACTTGATTTTAAGGTAACAGGTTGGTCTGCAACAGAAAAAAATATTCCGGGAGTACGATCATTAATAGGACCGGAAGGTTTGACAAAAATACTCTCCACTTCCGATTACTTAATACTACTACTACCACTCACAGAGAAAACAAAAACCATTATCAACTCGGATTCGCTTAAAATCGTTAAGACTGGAGCAATTTTGATCAATGCTGGGAGAGGAGGATTAATCGAAGACAATGACCTTCTAAAAGCACTTGATAGTGGGAAGCTTTCAGGGTGTACTTTAGACGTCTTTAACGAAGAGCCTTTGCCACCAGAACACCCCTTTTGGTTCCATGATAAAGTGACTGTTACTCCTCATATATCTGCTCCGACACGATTGAGAAGTTCTATTAAATCTATTCTGATAAATATCGACAGAATAAAAAAAGGTCTGCAGCCCTCAGGTTTGGTAAAGAAAAAGAGGTTCTATTAAAAAAGAATAATTCCCAGAACGACTAATAGTACAATTGCAATGAAGAGAACCATAGTTCCAGAGGTAAGTATTCTTGTCATAACACCTTCTGGACCAGATACATGATATACTTTATCTAAAACCAACCGCAAAGACTTATTGAAAAGCCTTAGTCCTTTTTGTTCTACTAATTCGAGAATAAATATTATCTTACGTAATAAAAATGGTAGGAACACGCGATAGGTCCAATCAAAATCAAGATTTATTGAACGTGTTTCAGAAGGCAGCTGCCTGAGTTTGCTCAAAATAATGAATGCTAAAATAGCAAAGCATAATAGTTGCAACTGCGTTAAAATATGTTCAAACGTATATGGGTTATATTTCACTTCAAAAGGCATAATTGCATACAAATTATTTGGGAAAATACCTATATAAATACAAAGAATTGCCGTCAATCCCATCGCTAATAACATGTGAGCAGGTGCTTCGTTCGGTCTTTTGCCTGAGTCATGATGAAAAAAAGTAAAGTAGGGAACTTTTATCCCAGAATGCGATAAAACACCAGCGGACGCAAAAACAAGGATTAACCAAATAAACTGATAGTGTTCCTTTCCTGCTCCACTCATAATTAGTGATTTACTAACAAATCCAGAAAACAGAGGAAAAGCAGATATCGATGCGGCTCCAATAAGGCAAAAGGTTGCTGTTAAGGGCATAGTTCTATACAAGCCTCCTAACTCCGATGCTCTAGAAGTACCCGTTCTAAAAAGAACGGCGCCAACGCTCATAAAGAGCAGTGCTTTATACAATATATGAGAGAAAGCGTGTGCCGCAGTGCCATTAAGCGCTAATTCCGTTCCCACACCTACTCCAACGACCATAAAACCAAGTTGATTATTGAGGCTATACGCTAATACCTTTCTTAAATCATTCTCAACTTCTGCAAAGAAAATAGGAAATATTGTCATAGCTGCGCCAATATAAATGAGAAGTTCTGTTCCTGGAAACCCTCGTGCCAAAGCGTAAACTGCAAGCTTTGTTGTAAAAGCAGAGAGTATAACTGTACCCGTTATAGTAGCCGACGGATAGCTGTCTTGAAGCCAATTATGCAGAAATGGAAAAGCACACTTTATGCCGAAAGCAACAAAAATTAAAGCTGTAGCTAAACTATCTAGTTCCATTTTACTAAAAGATATTGATCCCTTCTCAAAGTAAAAAAGAGCAACACCGAAAAGCAAAACGACCCCGGACAATACTTGAATGATAAGGTAGCGCATACCGGAGTGGTAGGAGCCCTCGGTTTTCCGAGCCCATATTAGAAAAACAGATGATATAGCGGTAAGCTCCCAATAAACAAAAAGCGTAACAAGATCCCCAGCGAAAACTGCTCCTACAGCTGCTCCTGAATAAATAAGAGCTACAAAGGGCTGTGTACTTTCGCGAAGATGGAATGCGAATATATTTCCTAAAAAAGCAGCTATACAGAAAATAATTCCGAATACAGTCGAAAGCTTATCTACTCTCATAAAGTTCAGTTCAAGATCCAAAAATTGCACCTTGAAACCATCATCCCAACCTCCATTAAGTAACACTAACAGCGCTATAACAGGAACTAGGCAGACGAAAGAAGACTTTACAGCTCCTTTAGGCAAAAAGATTGATATTAGTCCTCCTATCAAAAAGTAAATTGGGAGAGGAAGTGTTGCTAACATCTTACTTTTCCTCCATGCCTGGATAATCTTCACTATCCACTGCTTTTTTGGCATAGAAATTTTCTGGCCTTCCCAAAAGCAACCTTAGCAATCGTGATCCAAATATTATAATTGAAAACATTATGAACCCATAAATACTATAAAAATTATAGGTACTCTCAATTTCAAAATAGACATATCTCTTAACAAAAAAATCTATTACGAATAAGCAAAGACACAGAATTAAAAAAACAATCAGTAGAACTCGAAGTCGATTAGCTTTCTCAAAAAATATGAATGGGTTAAATCTCATGTTCTCTCCTCAGCTCACTAAACCGAAATTAATCATAAAATCTCTTATATGACCTACATAAAAAAACAAAAGTAATGAGATACTAGCCGTTATTGCGGGCGGTAGCCAAACAAATGCGCTCGGCTCTTTAAAACTTTTAAACTCTTTTTGATCTGAAGGGTTAAGATAAAAGCCCTTTGCCACTAATGGCAAAAGATATGCGATATTAAGAAGGGAACTTATCAATAGGACTAAAACCACGAATTGTTTATCTGCCTCAAGAGATGATAATATTAAAAACCATTTTGCCCAAGACCCCCCCATCGGAGGAAGTCCTATGATCGATATGGCACCTATAAGAAAACTTAAAAACGTAATTGGCATCACTCTTCCCAATCCCTGCATATCACTAATATTTGTTTTCTTGGTTGCTACATAGATAGAACCAGCACACATAAATAGAGTGATTTTCCCAAACGCGTGAGTAACTATTTGTAGAGCTCCACCCAAAACGCCCAGACTATTCGCAAGAGAGAAAGCAAGCACAACATAAGCCAATTGACTAATAGTAGAATAAGCGAGTCTAGCTTTTAAATTATCTTTAGTCATCGCGACCAGAGAAGCGAATAAAATCGAAAAACAAGCTAACCAAGTTAGCCAATCTGTTGCCCCCGATACTGACAAACTCTCTACACCAAATATGTAAACACCTACTTTAAGAACTGTGAAAACTCCCGCTTTAACCACAGCAACAGCATGCAGCAAAGCACTAACAGGTGTAGGAGCGACCATAGCAGCAGGCAGCCACCTATGGAACGGAAATAGAGCTGCCTTCCCTATCCCAAAGGCAAATAACGCGACGAGGAGTGTTAATTCTAATGATCCAAAGGAGCCATTTAAAATTCCACCTTTTACAAAATCCAACGTGCCAATAGAAAAATAAATCCAAATTATGCCTAGCAACTGTAGACCAATTGACGTTCCTAGTAATATTGATAGGTAAACTCTTGCACCTCTCAACGCTTCATTCGAGCCCTTATGAGAAACTAATGGAAAGGTAATGAGAGTTAGTATTTCGTAGAATAGAAATAAGGTGAAAAGATTTCCAGAGAATGAGATCCCCATAACACTGGCTATTGACAGGGAAAAAAAGAAAAAGAACCTCGAATGGTTTTTCTCCTTTGCTCCTCTCATATATCCAATCGCGTAAATATGAGTAAGTATCCAAAGTCCTGAGGCCAACATTGAGAATATAATGCCCAGAGGCTCAATATGAAAAGAAATATCAATCCCGGGCATTATGGTAGCCAGTTTATATTGTGTTGCCTGACCATCAAAGCCGAGAAAAATGTTTGCACTAAAATAAAATGTTATCAGTGCACCTAGTAGAGTAACAGTATCCCTGACATTTGGTTTTTTATTAAAAATTAAATTAAACCCGCCCACTAATGCCGGAGTAAAAACTGTTAAAAATATCAAAAACTCTATCGGCATAAAATACACCCTACTTGAAAAGGATTTCTGTGGCCATGTTAGCTACATCCACTGTTAAACCAGTATTAATGCCTAGAAAAATACAAAAAAAGGCGAGTATCCAAATAGGCATCAATGTAAGAACGCTTACTTCACTGTAAGTTTCTGTACTTTCTGCAAAGTATAAAACTTCGATTATCTTCCATATATAAATAACTGCGAAGAGCGACGACACTATAATAAGAATTGCTAATAACCAATACCCGGTTTCAAGTGCTGCTTCTAGAAGCAGCCATTTGCTAATAAATCCAGCTGTACCAGGCACACCAATCAAACTTAAACCCCCAATTACGAAAGCACCTGAGGTAAATGGCATTGATTTTCCTAAACCTCTTAAACTTTTAATATATACATTTTTTGTATTAAACATAAAAGCACCTAGCGACATAAACAGCGCTGCTTTAGTGAAGCCATGATTAACCATATGCACTAATGAAGATGAAAGGCCTTTTTGACTCATTAACGATAATCCAAGGAGCATATACCCTATTTGTGCGAGGCTAGAATAAGCGAGTAGCTTCTTTAGGTTCTGTTTGAAAATGGCAATAACTGATGCCGCGATCATTGCGATTACTGCAAGAGGCATTAAAAGGAGAAAAAAGAGCTCACTTACAAAGTTCTCTTCATAATTGAACACAGAAAATACAAATCGGATCAAAACATAAAGTGCAACTTTGGTCGCTGTTGCAGCCAAAAAGCAGGTAACTACAGTGGGAGCAAAGGTATAAGCATTAGGCAACCAAACATGAAGAGGAACCATAGCAAGCTTAAGCCCCATACCCACAACAATAAAGGCGAATCCCGCTTGAATAGTTCTGTTATCACCTAATTGGCTAACTCTTTCCGCAATGTCCATCATATTTAGAGATCCAGTCGCCATATATATATAACCAATTCCAATTACAAAAAAAGTTGCACCAATAGTGCCCATTATTAGATAATTGAAGGATGCAGAAAGTGCCCTTCTATCAAGATAGGACCCTTGTGCTACCAAAACATAGGTGGATAAACTTGAAATCTCTAAGAAGACAAAAACGTTAAAAATATCTGCTGTCGCTACTACACCTAACAAACCGGTAAGGCATAAAAGAAAGCAGGCGTAGAACAAAGTATGTTTTTCTTCAGGAATTTCTGCGTGAAGTGAAGAATACGAAAAAATCAGTACAATTGCACTTATAATTGATATCAGAAACAATAATATAGCGTTGGCGGCGTCTATTCTGTATTCAATTCCGATTGGCGGCACCCATCCCCCAAGGTAATAAGTGAGAATGCTGCCGTCACTGACAGCTTGTATTAGTAAGATTGATATAAATAAAGACGCTAAAGTGCCTACAAAGCTTAGCAACCAAGACAATGTCTTATTGTTAAGTACAACCAATATAGGTGCTATCAACATCGGAATGATCACTTGCAAAATTGGTAAATGATTAACCAACTCTAAAGTGCCCTGTTTAATTTCTGAAGCCATTAACTATTGGTCTCCAGAACATTCTTTTTATTGTATTTCTTTAGGTCTTTTTGATCCATTTTTTGGATATCATCTTCTTCAACCGAGTCGTACTCTTCTCGAATTTTTATTATTAGAGCTAAACCTAAAGCAGTAGTCGCTATACCGACAACAATTGCGGTAAGAATAAGAACATGTGGAAGCGGATTAGAATAAATAACTGCCGAATTATTAGCGGACTTATCAAGCAGAATTGGGGCCGTGCCACCCTTCATTTTACCTATTGATATATAAAACATAAAAACTGATGTTTGGAAAATATTTAATCCCACAATTTTCTTAATGAGATTTCCTCTTGAAACAACTATAAAGAGGCCTGACAGCATCAGGATAATGAATAACCAGTAAGGCAAGTGCCCATATATGAAGTTTAAATTACTGTCCATGGCTTACCACTCTTTATCGTCTAGACGCGGAGTGCGCCCAGCAAACCCATAATAAATAGCGATCATCACAAAGGTCACCGTTATTCCAACACCAAGCTCAACTAATATGATCCCGTAGTGCTGTCCATGTTTTGGGTGTTCGGGGCTAATTGCGTGATAGTTTAAGAATTCAAATCCAACAATAATTGAGAAAACACCCGTTAGTGCGTATACTAAAACGCCCACAGCTGCCGCCTTCTGTGCAAACCAAATAGGCATTACTTTTTGTACATTCTCCAGACCCATGACTATACCATAAAGGATAAAGGCTGCCGCGATGATTACGCCAGCTTGGAAACCTCCTCCAGGAGAGTAATCTCCATGAAACTGCACATATAGTCCGAACAAAACAATAACTCCGACCATGAATTTTGTAATAACTTTTAAAATTAAATGATGTTTCATAGTCTCACTCTTTATCTTTTCTTCCTTTGAGACCACTCAATAATAGAATAACTCCGAGGCCTGCTGTTAGCACAACCACTGTTTCGCCAAGCGTATCATATCCTCGATAGCTCGCCAATATACCTGTTACAACATTTGGTATTCCCATATCTTTGTAAGTGATACTCAGATATGTAGATCCCAGATGTAATTGAGCAGGTGAGTCAAAAGCTCCAAAGTTCGGCATATCAAGAGTTCCATAAATTAGCAAAACACCAACAAGGCAAACAACTACAAGCGGAAATAAAATAGGTCTTTTTGTCTCTTTCTGAACTCGAACCGTGAGCGCCATTGTTGCAAGCATCAAAACAGTAGACACCCCTGCCCCGACAGCGGCTTCAGTAAAAGCGACATCGACAGCATCCATCACCACAAAAAGCATTGCAGACACTAAGCTAAAAGCACCCGATAACATTATTACTGCAAAGAGATGCTTTAACGTCAATGCCATAATTGCGATGGTAACCAAAACTATGAAGAAACATATTATAATAAATAACTCTATTTTCTTTCCCCCTTCTTTTTTTTGTATCCCAGAGTAACAAATGCTGCATTAGCAATGGCATGCGAAGCCGTGGGTGAGGAAATAAAAATAAATATAGCTATAGCTAAAAGTTTAAAAAAGACCCATATGGTCGTGACTTGCAACATCATTCCCAAAATTAAAAACAGCACACCTCCTGTATCACTAATAGATGCACCGTGTAGTCTTGACCAAAAATCAGGTAACCTTATTAAGCCTAAGCTTCCGGTTAAAAGCAAAAATGATCCTAAGAGGATAAATATCCAACTACATATGTCTATCAATAAACTCATTACGCTTTCTTTCTACTCAAGGCTTTTTTGTCACCAATTTCTTTATATCTAAAGAATTTAAGGATCGCGATTGTGCCAATAAAATTAAGTAGTGCATATAATAAGGCGATATCGAGAAAATCGGGTCTGCCAAATAAAAAACCAACGACGCTAATCATTAAAACGGCTAGTGTGCCAAATGCATTTAACGCTAGAACTCTGTCATATAATGTTGGGCCTAAAAATAATCTTACAAGCACCAATATAAATGAAATCAGGATTGAGATGGTTGCAACGTAAAACATAAATTTATGCTTCCCTTCTTTCGCATCTACTTACTCTCTTACCCATCTCTGCTATTTCATCTTCAGTGCTACCGGAGAAATTTAGAGAGTGTACCAAAAGACTGTTTTTCTCAGTTTCAACCGTTATAGTCCCTGGAGTGAGTGTAATAGAATTTGCAAATATTACCTGAGCCGCTTCACTTTTGGGAGATAGAGGTACATCAAACATATTTTGTTTAATCTTTATTTGTGGACTTAATATTGTCTTAGTCACCGCGATATTGGATTTCAATATTTCTTTGAGGAGCCAAAAACAATAAGTCACAAAGCTGAATAAATTCATTTGGAACTTAATAGGAGTTTCATCAATTACTCGCATACGTCGAAGTATATATAAGACTATCAGAACTGATATAACACCAAAAGATAGCAACAGAAAATCAAAATGTCCTGAAAAGGAAATCCAAATCAGACCGTATAATATTGCTAGCACAAAGATTTTCAAAATAATTTTAACCTATTCAAGAATAAAGAAATGCCGTAAATATATAATTAATTTATTAATAATAATAAGTAAATTAAAACAAGAGATTTATATGAATAACACTGAACTTACTGATCATACAATTGAACTAAATGGTCTCAAAATCTCAAATAAGAACCAATTGACGCTTATTTCTGGTCCATGCCAGCTTGAAAGCCTTGAGCATGCTATGATGATCGCCGAAAAATTAATAGAAATCTGTGATCGTAATGCTATCAAATTTGTCTTTAAATCGTCATTTGATAAGGCCAATCGAACTTCACATTTATCAAAGCGTGGCCTTGGAATTGAAGAAGGTCTTAAAATCTTCCAAAAATTGAAGAGCAGTCTACACATATCCACATTGACGGATGTGCACACACCAGAACAATGCGAGCTTGTAGCAAAAGAAGTCGATATTCTGCAAATACCTGCTTTTCTATGCCGACAGACGGATTTAATCATTGCAGCTAGTAAAACGAATAAACCCGTCAATATAAAGAAGGGGCAATTTCTATCCCCCGCTGAGATGCAGCAGGTGGCCGGAAAGTTTATATCTACAGGTAACAAAAATTTACTCCTTTGTGAACGAGGCACTACTTTTGGCTACAATGATTTGGTTTGCGACATGCGTTCCATAGAAATTCTTAGACAAAGTGGGTTCCCAACCGTTTTAGATATTACTCATTCTATTCAACAACCAGGAGGAAAAGGCTCAGAGAGTGGAGGCTCAAGAGAGTTCATTGAAACTTTAGCAAAAGCTGGCACAGCAGTTGGTATCGCTGGTGTGTTCATTGAGACCCACGAGAAGCCTGAGACAGCGCCGTCAGATGGTGCTTCTATGCTTCCTCTTGACCAGTTATCAGGGCTATTAAGTAAAATTAAAGCAATTGATGATGTCGTAAAATCTTTTGACTGAGCTACTATTAATTTTCTTGAATCCTATGCTCTAAGATATTACAACAATACTGTTGGGGTGTAGCCAAGTGGTAAGGCAGCGGGTTTTGATCCCGTGTACCGTAGGTTCGAATCCTACCACCCCAGCCACTCCTAACATTAGCTGAAGTGCTATGTTTTCTTTGATATTGCTGATTAACTACTTACCCAATCAAAATCTATAGTCTATAGAATAATCTGTTTTTGATAACACTTTGACAACATTTACTTTCAGTGGGCGATTTTGACTTCCAATTTAGAAAATGTAAGCTTCAAGTTATGGATGGTTTCATTTAATATCTCGTATAAGAAGCTAATATCTAACTAGGATCCATTTGATGATTAAAAATTTTATGGCTATTCATGACGTTCACAATGATGAAGCTGCAAAAGCATATAAATCGTATTTTAGGGAAACGTATGCAGATGTAGTAACCCACGGAGAATGGGCTAAAACTACTGTTGGCGAATTTGCTACTGTAATTCAAGTATGGCAAGGTACTAAAAGCAACTTTTATTGCACTCATTTCCAAGCCGTTAGCGAGGAACATGTTTATAAACAGCTAGATGCTTGGGGTATGGATCGCTTTTTTAATTCAATGGTGATGGAGACAGAACGTTTCACTTCGGCTCTACTTCCTGAAAATGAAGAGATCGATAAAACCTACTTTAAATCGTAACCCAATTCTTGCAAATGCCACTCCATAGATTTTTGACAACGCTTTCAACGCTATGGTTAAAAAATCATTGAACATTTTTACCACTTAAAACTCCAGCCATTTTCTTTAAGAAGATAAGTTTGCTGTTTCCTTAGAATGTTCTTCAGATTTTGAAAGCTATGAAATGTTTTTGAATAAGGATCACATTCTCTTTAAAATCAATTAAATTTTATTACAAGTCGACCTCTGACCCCGCCACTTTCAAATCGTTTATGTGCTTCCGACACTTGAAACGGACTAAATGTATCGGCCAACCTCAATGAAAGTTTATTTGCGTTTACAAGCTTCCTTAAATCATCCAATTTTTCATACATGCAATCTTGAGTTCTTACCCATGTTTGCGTAAAATTTATATCACGCTCACCTGTCCCTTGATAACCTCTTACTGCGGTAAAAGAGCCTCCATTTTTGACTGCTGCAACTGCTTTTTCATTTAATAAAGCGCCGTCTGCTAAGCCGTCTACTCCCTCGGGAAACCGGTCCAATATGTGTTTAATAAATTCTTCTCCTCTTGGAAGCGATAGATCTGCACCAAGTGATTTAATTAAATTTTGATCTTTTTCTGACGTATCTGCTATCACATATAGACCTAAAGTTTTTGCAATTTGGATTATGTAACCTCCGTAGGCTCCTGCAGAGCCAGTAACTGCTAACTTATCGCCTGGGTTCAAGTTCAAAAGTTCTAGAGAAAGCTTTGCCGTTAAGCCATTCATTGGTAAAGTACACGCTTCTTCAAAACTGACCCCTTCGGGAATTGGAACCACTGCTCCTGATTTTAGAGCAATTTGTTCGCGGTATGCCCCGTGTTGACCATTTGGTACGACCATTGCCATGACCGCGTCGCCTTTTTTGAGATGAGTTTTGACGTTTTCTCCAATCTCCATTACTTTCCCAGAAACATCCATTCCCGGAACATATGGAGGATCATAAGGTTTTTGTCTCTCAGCTATACCTCCATTACGAGCTAAAATATCTGTAGGATTTATAGCTGCGCAAAACACCTGTAGCAGTATCTCATCTGCTTCAGCTTTTACCTCAGGCACTTCAATAAGCTCTAGCACTTCAGGTCCGCCGTGCCTCATTAAACCAATCGCACGCATCTGTACTCCTTTGGTTATGATAGATAGTTGGTTAAGTTATGTTACACTATAAAAAAAGAATTTTAAATGATGTTACCAGACGATCTTACACCTGAGCAATTTAGTAAAAAACCGGCAGTCCTGAAAGCTCTTAATAATCCTCGTTCTCCGAGCAGTGTTTTAAATTATATGTGTGGCTGCGATATTAATAATCCTATTGATAGAAAAAGCCTTTTTTACGATGAAACAGTGGAACTACTATTAGGCATATGGTTTAGAAGTGGAACTGCTTTAGACGATATTTGCAAACCATTTTCATCTGTTATTCGTGAACTGAAAGCTGATCCACAAACTTTGGTGGAGGATAAATGGTTCACAATTGAGGGCCAGGTTGCTAGAGTGCTCTTAGCAGATCAACTATCTCGCTCATGTTTTCGAGGGACGGCTGAAGCTTTTTCGTATGACTACATAGGACGCGAGCTCGTTCGAGACCTAGTTAGTAAAGAGAAAATCAAACAAACTTTAAAATTGCCTCCAGCACTACTGTATTTACTTCCCTGGGCTTTGGCCCATTCAGAAGAAATAATCGACCTTGTTCGCGCACGCGAAATAATTGACATGGCAATTGGTGCTTATCCTGACTTCAGTTTATTTGAAGAGAGAAATAAGAAAGCGGTAGATCAACATAGGCAGGTTTTAGAAAAATTTGGGCGTTACCCGCAAAGAAATTCAGAGTTAGGAAGAGCTAATACCCCTGACGAAGAAAAATGGCTCAATGATAAAGAGAATTTACCAATTTGGGCAGGTGGCAGTCTTTCTTTTGATCAAAAAATTAGATAAGACGAAATTTATAAATCTTAGCTATATCTTTATTTTTATTATTCTATAGATTGTGCGAATGCTTGAAACAAAATCTATTCCTAAAGAATTACAATCTTCAATAAAAGAAAAAGGGTATGACAAACTAACGACAGTTCAAAGCTTAGTGCTTGATCCTGGCAACAAAGATAAAGATCTCCTGGTGAGCTCCCAAACAGGCTCTGGCAAAACACTTGCTTATGGGTTGTCAATATCGGTTGCTGGACTTAAAGAAATTCTGGATACAGATAACAAACTTCAAACCCTAATCGTTACCCCCACGCGTGAATTAGCTTTACAGGTTTTTAATGAGTTAGCATGGCTGTATTCTAAGACTGAGATCAGAATCTCAACGGCGATCGGCGGGATGGATATAAAAAAAGAAAGGAAAAATATTTCTAAAGGAGTTGATCTTTTAATAGGAACACCAGGAAGGATTAATGACCATGTACGTCGAAAAACTTTCCACTTAAATTATCTAAGATCGCTTGTCCTAGATGAAGCTGATGAAATGCTTGATTTGGGCTTTAAACAAGACTTAGATATGATTGTAAATCAAAGTCCCGCAAATAAGAGGGTACTTATGTTTTCAGCAACCATCCCAAAAAAAATAATGTCATTAGCATCAAAGTACCAAAAAAACGCTGTCAGAATTGAAGCTACTAGTCTTGGCAAAGCCCATACTGATATTTCTTATGAAACATATTTAGTAAAAAAACATGATATTGAAAACGCAATATTCAACTTTCTCCGATTTCATGATGATAAGACTATTATTATTTTTTGCTCTACTCGGAATGCTGTAACGCATATCTCTTCAAGAATATTAAATAGAGGTTTTTCTGTTGTCTCCTTATCTGGCGCATTGAATCAATCGGAGAGGTTCAAGGCATTACAATCCATAAAAAATGGTAGGTGTAAAATATGTGTTGCGACAGACGTAGCTGCTAGAGGTATTGACCTGGTTAACTTGGATATAGTGATACATGCTGAGCTCCCTCATAATCCAGAAACCTTAATACACAGAAGCGGGCGAACTGGGAGAGCTGGGAATAAGGGTCGAAGTATTCTTTTTTGTTCACCTAGCGAGAAGAGAAAATATGAAAAATTGATCAATTCTGCAAAGGTAAGACCGGCTATCAATAAATTCCTTTCTCAGGAAGAAATAGAACTTAAAGATAATGAAAAGATCATAAACTACCTTTCAAGAAGCCAAAAAAATAGTTCTAGTGAACTCAAGTTTGCTAATGAGCTATTAACTCGATTTTCTAATGAAGATTTGGCCTTAGCGCTAATTGAAAATTTCAAAGGAAAACTACCTCCTATAGAGGAGGTGGAAAGTCTTGGCGAAGATCAAATTGTTCAAATGAAAAATGATCGAAAAAAAAAGAAAAGAAGCAAACAAAATTCCAGGCGTAACTTTAGAAAAAGACGGGAATATTGACAACACTTTTGACAACGGTTTTCGTGATTTTCCTGATAACGCATAAGGAAAATGAGAAGCATAAGAACTATTTTAAAGAGTTATGAGAATCCTGATAACAAATTCCACGGGTTTCGATCCCGTGTACCGTAGGTTCCAATCATACCACCCCAGCCATCTATTGCTAACATGACGGTAAGTGATCACTTTTCAAAGCAAAATCAAATAAAAATTTAATTAGCCATTTTTATGAAAATGTCCCCCATACCTCCCCTGACCTCTTTGAATGGTGTATTATTTCTAAGTGGACAGTAGCTTCCTGTTATGACTTCTCTATTTATCTTTTCAATATCCTTAGGTGAACAGATTTTGCTTTCGAATAGCACTCCAACCACTAGCCTTCCATTTATTTCAGTCACTCGTTTTTTATTTAGTGAAGTGCCAACACAAATGGACTCTCTATCGACCTCTTCAGGAAAATCTGGTTTTTCACACGGGTTTTTTATTGTTAATACGTTGATTAATTCCCTCTTATCATCAAATGTTTTTTCAAGGGCCTGAACCTGAACAAATTTCATCACATCACAAGAGCAGGGCCAACAACATCTGTAAAGCGAGCCACAAATTAATTCTTCATCCTGGCCTCTGACAGAAACAAATTCAGGTTGAGAACCGGGCCGTACAAGTGACCCAGAGACACTACAATACATCTTATTCTTCTCGAAAAACTCATCTCTAGAATTTGAATTATCTAAAATATATTTAAAAAATAGAGCACCGCCAGCATTTCTGTTTTTGTTTGGAAATATTTTCCCCCAATCTGCTCGTAACTCTTCATAATAACGTATCAATTTTAAACTATCAGAACTTCGAGACTCTCCTAAGCTTATTGGGGGGATTATTAAGCACATTACAAAAAGTGTGAAAATATACCGAGTCATATCAATTTGTTTTACCTTGGTTGAAAACATATTGGTGGTTCAGCTTTTGAATTTTGTATTTTGATTTTTGACCGTCAGTCCAAGTTATCTGAATGTATTCAATCTCTTCATTTTTACGGATTCCAAAATGGGCTACTGGTTCCATTTGGCATAAATACCCGGAGCCTGCATCTATAGTTTTAGCGTGGGTTCTGAAATTTGTCTTAAGTGTTACAGTAGCACCTCTTGCTGGCGCATCGTAAGAGTTTTTAGGTTCTATTCTTAAATATTGAAAATCGTCCTTAACATTAGCTGAAAAAAGGCTTAGTGGTTCAGGAGCACTTTCACCATGAGCAATAAGTAGCTCCAAAATTCCGTCACCATTTAAATCCGCTACTGCTCCACCAGTACCCAGACCGGTCCTTTCTAGAGCATTTGTCAATTCCAACTGTTCGAGTTTATTGTTATCTAGAATTCTAAATAATTTATTTGGTTGACCAATATTGTTCAAAAATATCTCATCAAACCCATCATTATCGAAATCGGCGGATATAACGGTTCTTATTTTCGAAGGTTGTCTAAAATTTAAAGACGCTGTATCGACAAATGTGTTGTTTGCATGGGTGTATATTCTGTGAAAACCATTCCAATTTCCTGTAATAAGGTCTAAGCTTCCATTATATCCAATATCTGATAAGGCCGTTCCTCTCCCATTTTGGAGAGTGTCATCGATGCCGTACTCTAAAGCTTTGTCAGTGTATGTGCCATCCTTGTTTATCAGTAAAAAATTAGGTCCTCGTTCATTCGCAGCGAAAATATCGACTTTTCCTGATAGAATATGCCCTGCTACAACAGCACGACCACCGGTCGTAGAATTTATTCCAAGTGAAGGTGCTATGTCTTGAATAATACCAGTTTTCAGTTCGTAAAATCTTGTTGGACCCCCATAGTTGGAGACATAAATTCCATAGTTACCGTTGCCATGTCTATCAACGCAAGCCACTGACCTACCCGCCGTAAGGTTCAAGTTTGCCTGATTTTTTTTCAAACTGAAGATATCGTAATTCGTTTTATCCAAATCTATCAGACGATCTGAATATTTTTTCGTTCCACTATAAGTGTCGGTATTCAAGAAATAAATTTCCTCGTATCCATCCTGATCCACATCACAAGCAACAACTCCAATCGAAGATCTTTTTTCATCAGCAAATAGTTCACTAGAATTAATATTTGTATATGAACCATTCTCATAGCTCAGTGCGAGATTAGGATATCGAAACCCTGCAACTATGAACTCCATTTTTCCATCATCGTTAAAATCGGTTACGGCCACGCCATAAGACAATCTTGGTACGTTATTTTCTATTTTATCTGTAATGTTTTGAAAAAACTGAGCATTAGCTGAATGATTGTTTTCAGATACACCGAAATAGACAGCAAAAATGGCTGTAACAAACGTACTTTTTTTGACCAAGACAATATATGCGGCAACTTTCTTAAACAATTTTTTTAAATCCATCTTATTTATTCATCATGACACAGAGGAACTTTTTTAATCTTATTTCTGAGACGGTGGCTCAAAGCTCCACGGGTGCAAAGTACCAGATAGACTAAAAAGGAAAATTGACAACAAATTTGACAACACTCTCCGTGATTTTCACGATAACGCAAAAAAACTATCAGAAGGATAAAAAATATTTTTAAGGGTTTTATAAAACCTGATAACAAAATATACAGATTTTATGTCAAGTACCAATGTTGAGAAATTGAAAAGCTAACCGTTAAATCACTTACATTTAATACACACCAATGAATAAATTATTTTGTTTACGTTACGTAATCATTGCAAGAAATAAATTTTGCAAATACCTTAACTATGTTGTGTTAATAATACATTTCTTTGCTTTTTGCGTGCTAGATCAACTGCATGAATTCATAATTTGGATAGATTACCCCGTTTCAATCAAGAATACGAACCCTTGAACGTGGCGTCACCATTCTCTGTAAAATTACTTCCGAAAGATATTCAACAAGTAGCTCTATTCCTAGACGTTGATGGCACTCTATATGAGATTGAAAACAGTCCAGGCTTAATCAAGCCTTGTTTTAGTTTGCAGAAAAAACTGCTCACCATCCGTAATAGACTTCAAGGTGCGTTAGGGCTTATAAGTGGCAGGACTTTAGATGATCTAGATAGGCTTTTTGATAAAAATAAAATTTCTTTTGCTGGGAACCACGGAGCACAATTGAGAGATGCACTCCGAATTAAGGAGCACCAGGCCAATACCGAAAACATAAAGGATATTGCCCATAAAATTAAAGAATTACTTATTGGACAAAAAAATATTGAGATTGAAAACAAGGGTTCAAATTTAACTGTTCATTTTCGAAATTCAACGATCGATAGGAAAAAAATCAATCGAATAATAATGGAGCTTGTCAAATCTGACCCTAGTTTAACTTTCCTAAAAGGAAAGGAAGTTTTGGAAGTTAAACCCCTGAGCCATAATAAAGGAACGGCAATTTCATATTTTATGAAAACTAAACCTTTTATAAAACGGAGACCTATCTTTATCGGTGATGATGTAACCGATGAGGATGGTTTTGAAACTGTCAACAATAAAGGTGGCTGGTCAGTTCGTGTTGGAAATTATAAAAGGAGTAAGGCCAACTTCTTTTTACCTAATGTTAAATCCGTTCACGGAGTAATGAAGCAACTTCTAAAATCAAGGTAAATCAAATAGGAGAGTTATGAGTAGAGTAGTCGTTATTTCTAATAGGGTCATGCATCCCAACGAAAAAAAACCTGAGGCATCTGGCGGACTTGCCGTTGCATTATATGATACGTTGAAGGAAACAAACGGTCTTTGGTTTGGTTGGAGTGGAAGAATTACCACAAAAGAAATCAAACCAAATGTAAAAAAGGATGAAGGAATAACTTATGCCATAGTTGATTTAACCAAAAAAGATTACGAAAATTACTATAACGGTTATTGTAACGAAGTACTATGGCCTATTTTTCACTACAGATTGGACTTGGTAGCTTATTCTAAATTAAAATTTGAAAGTTATAAGACCGTAAATGAGTCATTTTCATTTAAAGTCAAAAAACTTCTCAATAATGAAGATTTGATATGGGTGCATGATTATCATTTTTTATTGATGGCAAGAGAGTTGAGAAAGCTTAAATGTACACAAAAAATAGGCTTCTTTTTACACATTCCATGGCCATCAAAAGAAATTTTGACTGCATTACCTGATCATCGAGAACTTGTTGATGCACTCTTAGAGTTTGACTTGATAGGCTTTCAAACTAGAAAACATGTACTTACCTTTTTAGATTATATCATTAGTGAGCTAGGAGGATCAGTTGAACCAGATGGATCAATATTTGCTTTAGGTAAAAAGGCTAAGGTAAAGCATTTTCCAATATCTATAGATACGAACAAAATTATAAAAATATCAGAAGAGACTGATAACTCTCCTCAGGTAAAAAGACTAGTCAAAAGTATTAAAACGGACAAACTAATTATCGGCGTCGATAGGCTAGACTATTCGAAGGGACTTGAGCTTAGATTCGCAGCGTATAATCATCTTCTAAAAAATCATAGTGACCACATCGGATCAACAACTTTGCTTCAAATAGCCCCTACCTCAAGAGGTTCTGTTTTTCAATATAAAGAAATAAGAAAAAAATTAGAGCTTAGTGCTGGACAAATAAATAGTGCGTATGGTGACTTTGATTGGACGCCAATAAGGTATCTCAACAAAGGATTCCAGCAAAAAAGTCTTATGGGATTTTTTAGAAATAGTAGAATTGGACTTGTAACACCACTAAGAGATGGAATGAATTTGGTGGCAAAGGAATATATAGCGGCTCAACGCGCGAGTGATCCAGGAGTGCTAATTTTGTCAAGATTTGCAGGCGCAGCAGAAGAATTGCCAGACGCATTGATTGTTAACCCCCATGATCCGGAGGGAGTAGCAAAAACATTGAATTATGCACTAAAAATGCCTAAGCAGGAACGCTTGAGGAGATGGCTAAATGCTTTTGATCAATTACATTCGTTTAATATAAATATTTGGAGGACTCACTTTATCGACGCATTGGAAACATCCATAATTACAAAGTAATAAGGTTATAAACAAAAAGAAGGCACTTTATTCTTTTAAGTTAACTTTTTGACAACACTATTCGTGATTTTCACGGTAACTCATTAGAGGCATCAGAAGTATAAGAATAACATTAAAAAGTTATTAGAAACCTTATAACTCCTTGTAACAATAACTACGTTTTGATCCAGTGTACCGTAGGTTCGAATTCTACCATCCTAGCCATTTGTCCGTAAGTGCTTAGTGATTCTCTAGAATTTATTTTCCTGCACTACTCCATTTTTGAATTTTACTCATACATTCGCGCAACTGCAGGTATCACTCCTCTGTGGTTCAGGCTTTGATCAACTGAAGATGGCTTCAATATCTCTTGTAAATAGTCCAATGCATTCCGCGGATCACAATGCCCACACATGAAAATATCAAGTGAAGCAAAATTACGTTCTGGCCAAGTATGTATACTTATGTGACTTTCAGATAAAACTGTTACACCGCTTACGCCCATACCTTCGCCAAAAGGATGATAGTAAGAATGCAGGATCATCGCGCCAGCCTTGCGAGCACTTTCTTCTATTGTTTCTTTTATAAAATCTAAATCACCCATTCGTTCCACATCCCAAAAATCAGCAAGTATATGCCTTCCTGCAAATTGATCACCTGTTTTTGAACATGTTACGAAATAGTCGCTATCGAGATGGTTCATTTTATACTGCCTCCTCTTCTTTCTTGGATCTTCTATTAATGTCATCTCGGATCCATGGAGGAAGAACAAAAGATGCCAAATGCATTTCTGGACTGTAATGTCTAGTTTTAAAACATGCTCTTTTAAAACGTTTGTTTAGTGTTTCTAAAAGGGGTAGTGACCAAGTAGAATTAAGAACTCCAAAACCGAGTGTCATGTATCCGCCATAATACGTTGGGATCGCAGCAATATAACAACTAGCGCTCAATCCTGCATTCTTTAGGCAAGATAAAGTACCTCCAACCTCACCTGGCTGGAATTGAGGGACACCTCCTTGGGTCGAAACCACAGCATTTTCCCTAAGAATTTTTACTAAGTTTTTATAAAATTCATGGCTGAATAATTTCTCCCCAGGGCCAATAGGATCAGTTGAGTCAATTATAACCGCATCAAACTTTAAATCTGTTTCTTTCACATACATAAAAGCATCACCAACGATTAGTTGCACTCTAGTATCTTTGTAAACTTCACCTCCATTATTAACGCTAGGTATATAGTCCACACAGGCATCAATCACCATCTGATCAATTTCTGCCATGACAACCCTTTTTATGCCTTCATGCCGAAGAACTTCGCGCAAAATCCCACCATCACCACCGCCAATAATAAGAACATTCTCTGGTTTTTCATGCGAAAAAAGGGGTACATGCGTCATCATCTCTTGATAAACGAATTCATCACATTCTGTGATCTGAATTGCACCATCAATGGCTAATACACGACCAAGTGTATCGTTCTCGTAAATTGCAATATCTTGATATTCGCTCTTTCCTTCAAATAAGGTTCTATTGATTTCGAAACCCTGGAATGCCTTACTCCCTTTAAGGGTATAAATGCTTTCAACATCTTCTATAAAATTACGCCGCGCGCTCATTTCTTTCCTCCTCGGTAAAGTTTCTTACATTACACTGATTTGCCTTGTGAAACCCCCTGTCCATATTATGCATATTGGCTTGAGTAGGTTTGAAATATTTTTTACAAATTTCAAGCGCTACTTCTACGTCAAATGCTTTACAAGAGAAAACATCAATATACACCTGTCCAATATTTTCAGCAAAATGTGCGGCAACGTTGGAAGTTTCAATCATCTGAAGTAAAGTGTAGCCCGCAGCCTCATGGGAATGCGTGGCAAAATGCTCGATTATTGGTTCACCGTAAGCTACCATGTCAATAGCCTGTACTAGCTCTTTACTCCAATCCAGTATATTTTCTTTATCTGCTAGTAACTCTTTGGGACAACCGTTGAAGTCTAATACTAAATGCTGACCCCACGGTGCTCGCGCCGAATTAGTTTCATTTTGTGTCGTCATTTCTTTCTCCTTTAATGATTGGCATGGACCAAAGTTCTAAAAAGAAAAAGCTCGCGATAAAAGGCTTAAAACGTTCAATGCTTCAATGGCAGTAATACCGGCTATGGCATACAACGTTATTTAATAACGCAAACCCTCTCAAAACTAGGCGGATGGGACTTTATGCAGCAAGCATCGAACAAAGCCCGCCCCGAATTAAAAACATTTACGCCGTTGCATAACCATTATCTGAAATTTTCAGGGGTTAGAGACACGTGCGTAACCGAATGTATACAAAATTTTTAAAAAAAAGAAATAAAAAAATTCTTCTGCGTAAATTAATTATTTAAGTCTTGATAATTAAAAACACATTTTTGCCAGATAATGGAAATAATAAATATGAGTTAGAATTAAAGAGAGAAGATTTTTTCAGTTAAAAATACTTAGAATTTACCCAAACAAAATCCTCAGCGTCACTAAAAAATTCGAAAGACATTTCAGGTACAATTAAAGAAGTAATGGGTCTACTGCAACCGCTCCAATAGTATGTGTTGGCATCTTGTTTATTTTCTGCAGTATCCATCCCTATATAAATATATGTGTTATCAGTATCTTTATAATCCCACATAACAATTTTCATAATTTCATTTTTTTATATTTACTTCCAGCCTTAGTTACATTCCATTTTCTCAAGATACATCGATATAAAACAAACTAATATCCCTTGAAGATAATTCCTGTTTTACATTTTACTGTTTCTAGAAATCAAAATCCCACCAAAAACAATTAGACCACTCCCAGCAACGGTTGAAATCGTTAAAGGGTCTTGGAAAAATATAATTCCTACTATAGATGCAAAGAAAAGATGAAAATATGAAAATGGTTGTAATACACTAGCCTCTGTATGGCGATAGGCATTGGTAAGCAAAAAGTGGCCTACTAGGCTAAACATACACAACAAAATAAGAAAGTATAAATCAGATAATTCTATCGGCTGATAAAATAAAGGGCTAGGTATTGTGATCGCAATTGCGGAAACTAGAGATACCCAAAAAAAACTCGTTTCAGTATTATCTGTAGAAGCTACCTTTCTTGTAAGTACCACATAAATTGCGAAGTTAACTGCAGCGATCAAAGGTAAGGCAGATACTAACGAGAATTCCAGATTTACAGGATTAATAATAATAGTTACTCCTAAAAAGCCTACCCCCACTGCTACTATTTTTGTTCTTGTAATTTCCTCTTCTAAAAACAGCCCAGACAGCAGCACGGTTAGGAGAGGGAAAACCGCCATTAGTGCGTGTGTAACTATTAATCCAACTTGAGTATATGAATAGATAGCCATTAATAAAGACGAAATAAATAAGAGGCCCCTAAAAATCTGGGCAATTGGTTGCTTTGTCTTTAAAATTGAGAGTAAAACACCCGGGCCTCTTAAGCTGACTAAAATTACAAAACTGCCAATTACCCAAAATCGGAACATATTGATGTTTAATACATCATAAAGTTCAGCCATGTACCGCGACATACCATCCATCAATGCTAGAAAGAAGGTCGCTATAATTAGAGTAATTATTCCTTTTTTTGATGAAGTGGTCATAATTATTGCTATAAATGGAAAACACTCCAACTAATGGACTATTTAAAAAAATTTAGCAATATATTTAAAACTAGTACCCCTCTACCATAAGTATATATCCTGTTGAGTTTTCTTTGCGTATATCAATTATTTTTGCATACTCTTCTGACTCATAGAATTGCTTTGCTTTTTCAAGAGTATCAAATTCAACTACTACATCACGATTACCCTGCGGGGTTCCTTCAGCAATAATTTGATCGCCACCTCTTATTAAGTACCTACCCCCAAATCTTTTTATTATGTTTTCTGTTTCAGAAGCGTATTGTTGATATTTTTTTGGATTTGTAATTGTTATTTGTCCAATCAGATAGCCTTTTTTCATAGTTCAACCTTAGTATTCTCAATTAAATTTATATTAGTTTAATTTTGGCTGTGTCTCAAATGTCCGATCTGTTTCGATACATTGCACCCAGTCCAAACAAGACTTTTTCCACACTTGCCTCGTCGGATGAAGGCTCTTTCTTTGTCTAATTGTCCCGACTCTCAACCCAAAAAAACCCGATTTTCCATTTTCAGGTTTAGCATAAATTCTTGTTCCACACTTTCCACAAAATGCCAACTCACGTTTTGCTCCACTGTCTGCTAATTTAATATAAAAGCTCAATTCTCCTTTTAAAAGATTGAAACTATCATTAATAGCACCAACAACATAACCAAATGCAGTGCCAGAATTTATCTGACAATCCGTACAGTGACAGATTGTTGTCGTCTCTGGGTCAACAATAGCTTCAAACTGAATTTGCCCACATAGACATGTCCCATCTATATTCATTCAATACCTTTCTAATCCTTAAATGCTTCAGAGTATGGATCCTTGAATCATAAGAGTACAACTATTTTTTAAAAATAACCCTAGAAAGTTCTTTGAATATATATAGAAATAACTCATGCTTTGGTTAGATCATCGATATTTAGGAATTATTGTTGCTTTCATGACAGTTTCTATCTGGGCTGTCTTCATAGTTGCTACTAGATTTTCTGTAAGCACTAACTTTACGGTCGAGGAGATTTTATTTTTAAGATTAGTACCGAGTACCTTGATCATGGCACCTTTTATGATCAAATATGATTTGATCCCCAGAGGTCTGTCTTGGTTAAAAGCTGGAATGTTAATGATTGGTGCTAGTGCTGTTTTCCCATACATTGTTTCAAGTGGACTATCGTTTGCACCAGCTTCCGACGGTGGAGTGCTTGCTCCCGGTATGCTACCTTTCTGGACCGCACTAGCTGCTTTTTTGATTTTAGGTGAAAAGTTAGACCAAATTCGTCGAGCCGGATTGTTTGTTATACTTATCGGGGCGCTATTGGTTGGCTTATGGCAAATATTATTTAATTCTGATGAAGGAGTATGGAGGGGCCATATTCTTTTTCTTATTGGGTCTGGATTATTTGCTGTCTATTCAGTTGTTTTTCGGCAAAGTGGACTTACTCCTCTTCACGGTCTTTTAATAGGTTTGTTTTGGGGCACTCTATTTTTAACCCCAATACTACTTCTCACAGGAAAGGTAAACTTCAACAATGTATCTCTATTGGATATAGGCATAACTATTGTCATTCAAAGTTTAATAATCGGTATTTTAGCCACCATTCTTTTCAACTACGGGGTTCGATTAATAGGAGCATCAGAGATGGGAGCCTTTGGTGCGTTAACGCCAATACTTGCAATGCTAGGAGGAATTATATTTTTAAATGAGACCGTGCCAGCAATCAAAATGGTAGGCGTTTTTCTGGTAGCCATCGGCGTATTTTTGGCATCTGGCATCCTGAAGCTAAAGAGCCACAAAAACGAAAAATCATTGGGGAAAGAACATTACCAAAATGATATAAGGAACCAAATTTGACTGAATATCTTTTAAAACTACTCTTTAGTCAATAATAGAGGAATGAAACTTGGAAACGATACTCTTATGGATGGCTGGTGCACTTTTTGCTGGGTATTTGTGTAGGTTAATATATATCCCTACGATAGTGGGATTTATTTTATCCGGTTACTTATTCTCACTTTATGATGGAAGCGGACAATCATTATTAGACTTACCATCTGAAATTGGCGTAGAGCTTCTTCTATTTTCAATAGGTCTGAAAATCAAACCATCATCACTTCTAAATACCTCATTATTTTTAGTATTTTTGATGCACTCTTCTGCTGTTTTTTTAATTTTTCTTCTACTTCTCAATCTTGGTTTAAGCCTGGAAATCAAATTGCTCATCTGTGTAGCCTTTACCTTCTCCAGTACAATTATAGCTTCAAAGGCTCTTGAAAATCGAAATGAACTAACAACCTTTCATGGCAGACTGGCTATATCATTGTTAATTTTTCAAGATATCTTAGCGCTGATAGTACTGTTACTTACAAATGACACATCATGGACGCCTTCAACTCTCTACCTTCTTGCTTTACCCTTATTAATCCCAATACTAAAAATATTATTAGAGAAATTTAATCCTAGTGAGGAATTAGAGCTTATTGCTACAATCTTACTTGCTCTGCTATTAGGCTCTGCTCTTTTTAAATATGCTGGATTGTCAGGAGAAATAGGTGCCCTCACTTTAGGTATGTTAATGGCTAGCTATAAGTCTGCAAAACAGCTCGGGGAAAGAATATGGACGATAAGAGAGATCTTATTAGTAGCATTTTTCTTCTCGTTGGGGATGAGCTTAGATCTAAATTTACAAATTATTCAAAGTGCATTCTTGCTAACAATCCTCATTTTTATTAAATCGATTATTTTATTTGGCCTTCTGTTGGTATTTAAGCTAAGAGCATATACAGCTTTTTTAATAGTTATTTCGTTAGCTACTTACTCAGAATTCTCATTGATACTTATATCGTCTTGGGAACAAAGTGGGCTTTTAAATTCAGAGACATTCTCCGTTCTAATCTGCACTATATGCTTTAGCTTTGCCCTAGGCGCTATCTTGAATAACTCAGTGCACGAGATTTTTGTGGCTGTTGAGAAGTATTTGGTTAACTTTGAAAGACCTCAACACCATCCAGATGAGCAACCTCATACATGTGGTGAAGCCGATGTTATGGTGTTGGGTATGGGAAGAGTAGGTAGTGCGATTTTTGATAATTTGTCAGCTAAAAATGTAAAAGTCGTGGGTTTTGATGCTGATACTAATCTTGTTAAGGAACAGTTAAAATTTGGGAAAAGGGTTACATTTGCTGATGCAGAGGATCCAGGGTTTTGGTCAAAGCTAAGGTTTGGCAAATTAAAAGCCATTATCCTAGCTTTACCAGAATTTCACGCTCAAAATTGGTCTACACAGCAAGCAAGGCGCTACGGTTTCAAAGGAAAAATAATTGTGCCAACACGATCCCAAGGTAATCCCGAGACGCTAAAAATTTCCGGAGCTGATGAAATATATGATGCTTATCAAGCAACAGGTATTGGTGTAACTGAAATTTTTCTAAAGGACTAAACTGATTTTAAGAAACTGAGGAATACCGAAATATAATTTTAAGAGGTGAATTGATGGAGAAAAAGTTATTAACTATTTTTGGGGCTAGCGGTTTAGTTGGTTCAAGCATTTTAAGAGAGGCACTAGATAGAGGGTATCGTGTCAATGGCACACTTAGAGATATCGAGAAGCAAGAGAGAATTACCAGATTAAAAAGCCTTCCTTTGGGAAATAATGCCAAATTTTTCCCGGCAGATATGGCGAAAATTTCTTCATTAAATAATCCTCTCATCAATTCCGATGCAGCTATTATCTGTTGTCTTATACCTACATATAAAGGCTTTGACGGAACACCTGCAAAAGAGCTTGATGATGAAAGAGGCTATAATGAAATCATTAAGCCCACAGTGGATGGGTGCCTCAATATTCTTAAGTCAGCAAAAATAAATAACGTTAAGAATATCTTAATTTGTTCTTCTACTTCTAGTACAAACCCCATTCCCCAAGTTCTAATAAAAAACGAGCTGGATCATTGGTCTGATGAAAAAGAGCAATGCAATTCAAAAAAGTATACGTCAGCTGCTAAAACATATATGGAGAGAGCAGCGCTCAAATTTTGTAATGAAAATAATTTGCGCCTGTCCATCTTTCTGCCCACTGGATTGTACGGGCCGGCCATATTACCAGAGCATTTAAAACATAATCCATTTTTATGGATTAAAAGTGTTCTAGAAGGGGGACCTCCAAGACACCAAAAAGTGCCAAATGACTCAGCTTCGTTAATACACCTCCAAGACTTAGCAAAGCTATTTATGGCAGCATACGAAAACCCTTCAGCTTCTGGTCGATACTTTGGGGTCTTGGAAAGTTTCCATTGGAATGACATTTATAAGGAGTGTCAGAAGTTAATACCAGACATGCAAATGCCTGAACCGATGTCAGGAGATCCCGTACCACCAACACAATTTGATTTTAAACGAAGAGATAGTCTTGGAATTAAGATAAGGGATTTCCCCACGATCATGCGTGAAACTGTTGAATGGATAAAAAGTAAGCCATTTTAAAGCAATAATCGATACACTATTATTCAACGCTTTTTCTTAAATTTAGGTCAGTCACTAGCAAATAGATACTACAACTGTTGTCGAGATTGCTATTTACCAATTCAAAGGATTTAAAATTGAAACTAAAATCCAAAGAAATACAAAATTGGCTTTTTCTTGGTGGTGAAAATTGTATTCAAGCACTCAATTAGCTATGTTATTGATAATATCGTAATCATTGCAGGCAGCATAATTTTTAAATAAAATTTTAAAACAACCTAAAAATAAGTTTAATAAAAAGAAAGCTTTCTCTGTAAGGTGCTAATGCGAAAAAATAGTTCAATAGGATTAAAAAAAAAATTCGAAACTCATTATGATGATCGAGACCTTTTATGTTTTGGTAATAGACCAAATGACTTTCTTGAAATTTATAAAAACGTCGTTGACAAATATCCAAAACGAACGGCTCTAGTTTTCAAAGATAAAACTGTAAGTTATAAAAAACTCGATGAGTTGTCCGATAGCTTTGCTGTAGGGTTGTTGAAATCTGGACTAAAAGAGAAAAATATCCTTGTTATCAATCTCGCAAATAGCATTGAGTTTGTAGTCGCTCTATTTGCTTCATTCAAAATCGGGTTACTTGCTATGCCTGTTGGTCATAGACATAAAAAAGAGGAGCTTATTTCTCTTTATGATGATGCAGGGGTACACGCGGTTTTATTTGATAAAGAAACCGAGAAGGAACAGCCTTTTAGCGAAGATGGTAACTCTATTCTTTTTATAACTACGCAAGCTGAGACCCAAACTGGATGTCTTAAATTTAATGAATTACTTGAAAAAGGCGGTGAGAAGAACATCACTTTAAAACATATCGATGAGGAGGACCCAGCCATATTATTATATACCTCTGGTACTACCGGTCGCCCAAAAGGAGCTATATTAACCCATCTTGGGCTAGTCCATTCTTTTCTTCATTTCCAAATGGAGCTCGGACTTAAAGATGGTGAATGCACTATTCTTGCTGTACCTGCAAGCCATGTTACTGGATTAGTAGCTCAAATTCTGACCTTAATTGGATGTGCGGGGAAAATTGTAATAATGGAGCATTTTGAAGTGCAAGAGTTTGCAAGTCTTGCAAAGAAACATGGATTAACATATTCAATACTTGTTCCAGCAATGTACGCGTTACTACTTCATCGCAATGCGTTAATTGCTGAAGATCTACAATCGTGGAGAATAGGTGCTTTTGGGGGAGCTCCAATGCCTGATGCCGTTAGAAAGAAATTGGCTTCAAAGTTGCCATTCCTTAGTTTAAATAATGCATACGGTGCAACTGAAACCACTTCCCCTACCACTATCATTCCAATTAATTGCGATGACCCAGGTGATAGCGTAGGTCTTGTAGTACCTTGCGGGAAGATTAAGATTGTTAACGAAAATAATGAAGAGACAAATCAAGGTGAGCCTGGAGAGCTATGGATTAAAGGTCCTATGGTTGTACCAGGATATTGGAAAAACAAAAAGGCTACTCAGGACTCCTTCGAAAATGGTTACTGGAAGTCTGGTGATATCGCCAGCCAGGATGAAAATGGTTTTATACGAATTCATGATAGAAAAAAAGATATGATAAATCGTGGAGGATATAAAATTTTTAGTGCCGAAATAGAAAACCTAATGATGTTAATGGATGAAGTCCAAGAGGCCGCTCTGGTGCCCTACCCTTGCCCCATACTTGGCGAAAGATCACATGCTTTTGTGTTTCCCTCATCAGCCTCGCTCGAGCCTAATGAAATTCGGCTCCAACTGTCGGAAAAAGTTGCCGACTACAAGGTTCCCGATAAGATTACAATCACCACAGAACCACTTCCACGGAATGTAAATGGTAAAATTACTAAGGCTCCTCTTAGAGAGAGGGCACACAAAGAATTATGATTTTCCGATATTAATTTTTAAGTTTTTAAAACTAAGATCATGTATTGATTTGAAAATTTTTATTAAAACTTATTTTGATTGTTAAGGAGATGTTTTGAACGATAACTACGAAAATCTATTATATAATGTAAATGAGCCCATCGTCTGCGAAGCCTGTCTCAAAGAATATAAAAATTTAGATAACCCAGACATAGCTCTGAGAGATTATATAAAGGTAGATGTCGGGTTTACTCAAATTGGCATTCAAGTTTGGTGCCAACGTCATGAGAAAAATATCTGTCATATTGATTTTGAAGGAAATAGACCTCCAGCTGACTTCAGATGCTTAGAAAAGAGCTAAAAATGCAAAACTTTATTTATAACCAACCTGAAGCAATGTGTGATTTTTGTAAGGCAACAGAAAATCCTCATCCTGATTATGATGAAACAATTCCAATAACCAGAATAGATATTGGAAAAAAAAGAAAATTAACCCTATGTATAAATTGCTTTTTTATGCATAAAGAATGTTCTGAAAAAAAAGGTCACCCCCTCATTGCTTATTTATCAAAATTGAATAACTTATCTCTTATTTTGAATAAATCTAACAAAAAAAACCCTCAAACCTGATTGTGATCTATATATGAACGAAAAAAAAATTGTAGTAATTGGCGCTGGAGTCTCCGGATTATTATGTGGCAAAAGATTAGCCGAAGCTGGTCATTCAGTTCTTATACTTGATAAAGGCAGGAATATAGGTGGAAGGCTGAGTACACGACGAACTGATGGAGCTGTATTTCATCATGGTGCAAGTTCCTTACCTGATTTTTACAGTCATAAAGAATTGCCAAAATTTGGGTTAGAAATATTCAAAAGAGCAGAGAAAGAAAAAATAATTCAGCGTAAAGGAAATCTATTTGAGCCCATAAATTCAGTTGCCGACCTTGTTAATTATTGCGGGACAAATTTAAATACACGGAAGAGCTGTGAGGCTATCTCCTTAAATTTACACAATAAGACAATTGTTATGGAATGTAGGGATGGAGTTCATGAAAAAACGCCTTATGATCTCTTGGTCCTTTCAATACCTCCAAATCAAGCTAAATCTCTAATTAATAAACAAATTAATAAGTTTGACAGTCTAATAGAGAAAGTCCAAATGAGGAGCTCTGCAGCAGCTCTCTTTTCCTTTGACATAAATCCAGAACCTGTAAAAGAAAAACACTTCTCGAACGAAAAAGTTCTTATTCAGGTAGAAAATAATCGATTCAAATGTGAGCAGCAGTTATTCTGCTTAACTGTTCACACAAAAGAACCTTTTGCCAAGAAAGTCGTTAAAAATGACAAAGACACAATTAAAGAGCTATTGCTTAAAGAGGTAGTAGATGCCGTCCCCTTTTCCTTACCTAAACCAACTTACGAAGCTGGCCACCGTTGGCTTTATGGATTCACCGAACGATCTTTGGGGAAATCTTGGCTATTTTATAACGAAGAAAATGTCGGCATTTGCGGCGATTGGTGTTTAGGTGGAACAATTCTAGATGCCGCCTCGAGTGGAATAAAGTTAGCGGAACATATATTAGCTCGTTAAAATTTTTTTAGACTTGTTTATTTAAGCCTTTAAAAAAGACTTTCAGCAAACTCTATTAGCGACTCTTTTGCTCCTTCATTATTGAGCCGAAAGCTATCAACTTCAGCTGCCCAATCTTTATCATTAAACTCTTCCTTTCCGCGTTTATACCAATCCTCTTCTGTTATATCGTGTTCCTCATCACTACAGAGCTTTGCAGTTAAAAGCCATGATTTAGAGTCTATATCTTCTAATTTTTCTACTAACTCGAGACAATTATCTTTATTTCTAGCCAAAAACTCTCCAAATATTACCGGAGCTGTTCTGGAGTCAGAGTTTGTTTTTCCTTGTGCAATTGGGTCAATCTCTAATGCTAGCTTCAGTGCATCTAAGCCTTGATCGATTTTTCCTAATCGCAGTGATACTTCCCCATAAACTGATAAAACGCGAGGATCATTGGGAACCATTTTGTAAGCCTTGGAGGCATGTCTTTCTGCTACTCTAAAATTTCTACCCGATAAATTAACCTCGGCCATCAAGCGATGAACCTCAAAATCATTGTCATTAAGTTCATGTGCCTTTTTAAGGCATCCTTCTGCTTCACTCCATATTTCAGCCATATTACCCTCAATAAAGCCTCTACTCATACCCTGGCCAAGAGCACAGGCTTTCCAAGCATACGCTTGGCCGTTAGTTTCGTCAGCTTTTATAGCTTCATCGAAGGTGGTTAAGGCGTTTTGTAACGCATCCTTTTGTATTTTGTGGTGTAAAACTTTGCCCTTCAAAAGTAGTTCGTAAGAAGACAAATTTTCAGTGGGTTTTCTTTGAGCTCTTTCCAAGCTCGATAATTCAATCTCTCCCAGAAGTTTTCCAGAAATTTGTCTAACTATTTCATCTTGTACATCAAAGATATCTTCGATGATTTTATCAAACTTTTGGCTCCATATCTGGCTATCATCTTTTGCGTCAGACAATTCAACTGAGATTCTTACCCTTTTACCAGATGAACGAATACTTCCAACAACAACATAATCAACGCCAAACTTTTCACAGAATGCTTTCAGATCCATCTCGTTGTCTCTAAAATCAAAACATGATTGTCGAGAGACTAGCTCTAATTCTCTTATCATGGAAAATTCAGTTATTAAGTCCTCTACGATTCCATCTACTAAATAGCCACTATCTTCGTCATTGCTAGCATTCGAGAACGGCATGACAGCTAGCTTTGGCTTATAATTTTTCTCAGACTCCTTTTTTGCGTAGCTCCTACCATCAGTCTTCTCTACTTTTCCACCTGTTGGAGAAATGCCAAACGTCTGATAACTATCGGAAATATTCTTTAATGCCTTAGTACCCGCATCTTCAACTTTGAATTCTATTTTATTATCAACTTGATCCTTCACTGTTGATGAAATTAGTATTTGGCCAGGAGTGCAAGCAGCCTCCAACCGTGCAGCTATGTTTACACCACTACCATAAATGTTATCCTTTTCAACAATCACATCATCCATATGCACTCCCACTCGCCATGTCATGACTGAGCTTTCTTCGGTTACTTTATTTCTTTCATCAATAGCTTTTTGAAAGTTTATCGCAGCGTTGACACAGGAAACGGGACTCGCAAATTCAGCAATAACAGAGTCTCCGGCGGTATAAAAAATTTTTCCACCAAATTCTTCAATATAGGGATCTATAATAGAACGACAGGCCTTTAAATTATCTAGTGTTTTCTCTTCATCTTTTTCCATTAGACTGCTAAATCCCACACAATCAGTTGCCAAAATAGATGTTAGTCTTCTGTTTACACTAGCCATTTTTAACCCTTCATTTTTTCCTTTTGAACCTATAGAAACGACCAGCCTGAAGCGTTAGGGCATCCTTCTGTTAGATCCACTTTTCCCTCGAATAACATTTCTAGGTAATCGTTTAGAATCCAATAGTATTATTTTTCAACCAATCTTCAATGGAATTTTTATCTTTTGAAAAAAATCTTTTTATATTCTGGTCTTGCTAAAAAATGAGAGAGTAACGCTGCTAATATAAAGAAACCGAGCGTCGCATACTCCCGATATTCAGTTATTCCCTGCTGATAGTAAATTACTAGGCCGGAGCCACCAACAAATTTTAAATATATATCGAGAAATTGGATCGGAAACATTTTTTCTTTACCAAGCAAAAAATGTCGTATAGCGAGATAACCAAAGGTAAGAAAAACACTCACGCGCACGATTTGCCATCGATGAAAGGGAATTTCCTCCATTGATTGGTTAAATTCAAGAGGGAAAGAAAAAGAGTAGCCTAAAAGTGCAACGATACCTGCAAAGAGCGCCCAGACCCCAAGTAGAAAGATCATTATTTGTGCTACTAATCTCAGTGATTTCCCTCAATTGTCTAGAACATAAAAAAGAAACAAAAATAAAATTGGTGCAAAGTGTACAAGCCTTAATACTATCACATTTTTCAAATTTTTCCAATTTTAGAGAATTTTCATCTAAATATAACAACCAATTCAGATAAAAATTTTGGCTATTAGTTCCTTACAACAGACGCACCTTCAATTTTAATATCTGTTGCAACTGCTTCTTTTTCATAGGTGAAGGCGAATACTCCAGATACCTTATTTTCTTTAAAAACAAAACTATTCCTCAAATCTCCAAGTAGTTTTTCTGAGTCATCTTCAAACTTTTTCAAAGCTTTAGCATCTTCAAACTTCACGTGAATATTTAAATCACCATCTTTACTTATAAGTATATTCAGTCCAAGAAAATCATACTCCGCTATTTTCCCACCCAAGGACTCTGAGCAGAAACCCGCCGCTACTTTTGCTTCACTAACACCAGGAAACTTAAACTGATAAATCACTGCAAACATCTAAACATCTCCCAGTTCAGAAAGCATATTATCGAGATTGACTTGAGCTTGTTCTTTAGAAATTGATATTCTCTTGAATATTCCTTGATCAAGATCTAATTCACTTTGGAACTCCCTAGCTTTCTTAGTCATCACTCCAGATGCGTCGAGCAACTCGTATTTTATCAGACTTTGTTTTCCTGATTCATCAATAGGTCTACCTTCAATTACCGTCAAAAAATTAATTGTATCTTTAATAGTCATATCTGGATTATGTTTAATAACCACCTTGAGCATATCAATAGCTCGAGATGCAGTAATTTCTCTCTGATCACCCTGTGTTTCAAGTTGATGTGCTAGTCTTGCTGCGAGCTTTTGTATTAATGTAATTTGATTTTCGTCGAGTTTTTTTCCCAACTCCGTATCTACAACGCATAGCGTTCCCAATATAAGTCCACCCTGAGTAACTAAAGGGAACCCCCCGTAAAATTTTACGAATGGGTTTCCAGTAACAACGGGATGATTTCTAAATCTCTCGTCTTTACTACAATCCTCAACTATTATCGGGTCAGTGCTGTTTAAAGCAAATTGACAAAATGTTCTTTCTCTTGGTGCACTATCTGACCCATCCTCGGGCAAGCCAACGTGACACAACATATACTGCCTTTCTTCATCGATAAGGCCAGTGTAACTAACAGGCATATTTGATATTTCTTTTGCTAGCTCTGTGTAGATTAAAAATAACTCTTCGTTGGCAACATCCATTACCCCCGTCTTTCGAACTGCCTCAAGTCGTCGAGTTTCGTTGCTGGGAATAGGAGCTGGAGAAAAATCAGTGTAATCGTCCAAAAAAAATCCTCTTTCTAAAAGTTTAGTTTATAAACCCTTTAATTGGGTATGATATTAACGGTCCTAACAGGTTTTTCAACTCTTTCGTTACATTTATTGCCATATAAATTATCACGTGCATCAGAAAATATATGGCATAAAATAAGGCACTTTTTTTTTGTAATCGGAAAATCTTTTACCGTAAATTTTTTGGAATCTTTTTTCTTTCAACAAAGGACCAAAATAGCAATAAAGACTGTATGACAACGCAACGATAAATAAGTCCAAACTCATGGATGGACTTGTCCAAAGGACTAGACTGAAAGATAAATAAATGGGTTGCCTTATTATCGAAAAAAGACCATGAGTAGGCATATCAGGAAAAATGGGGGTTTTCCCCTGATATACAGATGTCCAGCCTAAGGAACCAGTCTGAACTTTATATCCTGCCTGCATAGATGAAATAGATAATAAAGCCCAACTAAGTATGTTAAGTATGATCATGTATAAGCTTGCTGGTGCTTCAATTTGCCAAATAAAAACTCCAGAAAAATTCCAGAGAGAGAATAAGAGTATAAGTTGTATGGAAGCTATAGTAGCATAGACCGTTGTTCTAAGAGTTTTGGCATAGCTTTTAGGCGCAAAAATCTCTAATATCTTCATACCACGGTTAGATAGAAAGAATGAGTGGCCCATAGGAAACTGGATTAACAACAAAAGATTTATTACCACTGCACTAAAGCCTTCGAAGGGTCCAACTGAAAATTGAAACCCAGTCAAAATCGTAATAAACATTACTGCGCCAGCCACTAAAAAAATGCCATGGCACAATAAACCATAAAATAAAGCTATTGTTTTGTTACCTGATTTATCCATGAAAAAAATATAGTTTGTCTTAAGAAAATGGAAACATTAAAACTCAAATTCTTTTTGTAATTTTGACTTCTTTTTTCTTGCTTTAAGATAATCGTTTTCAGAAATTTTTCTGCTACCTATCTTCCTCCAAATAGCTTCCGATTGGGATCTTGCTATTTTTAAGTTTTTCAGTTGATGAATTCTTGTTGAAGCGCTTTCCCTTGATAGTTTCTCATCAACAATGGGGCTATAATATTTACCTAATAATTCTGGTGTCTCCCAGGGCGTATGGACGTTTGCCCGAGGCATATGCCTTAACTCTGGAACCCATTTTTTTATAAATTTTCCTTGAGGATCATGTTCCAATCCTTGCTTGATTGGGTTATAAATTCTTATTGTATTAATACCGGTAGTACCTGACTGCATCTGCACTTGAGAATAATGAATTCCAGGTTCATAGTCTGAGAATAGACGCGCCAGATAAAGAGATGTTTGCCTCCAATCTATCCATAAATTGTAACTAGCGAAACTAACAAGCATTGCTCGCATACGGAAGTTTATCCATCCAGTTGATATCAATGATCGCATACAGGCATCAACAAAAGGGAAACCTGTTTCTCCACGCTTCCATCTTTCAAAATTTTCCGAATAAGAGGTTTCTCTTTCCAATTTATCATAAATAGGATGAATGTTTTTCCACTCTATACTCTTTAAATCTTCCAATTTTTGGATAAAATGACAATGCCATCGGAGTCTCTTCTGGAATGAATTATAAGAGGCTCGCCAGTTTTTTAATTTATCCCCAACTAGGTCTAGCTTTTTTTGGGTTTGTTCTTGTGTCCTCTGGAAAATAGTTCGGATAGAAATAGTCCCGAAGGCAATATGTGTAGACAGTCTAGAACAAGCATCTACAGATAGCAAAGGTCCAGACATCTCTCTCTGATAGTTTTCACCCCGCTCAGTCAAAAAACTTTTTAAAACAAGACCTGGCTCAATTTTGCCGAGGTTACAACTTGGTTCGAAACCATCAAATTCTAGCGACATGTCTTGACATGATGGTAAATTATCAGACTCTTCAGATACACATAATATTTTTTCAGGTACCTCATAAATTTTTTTTCGCATGTGACTGTACCAAAGGGTTGACCATCCATCACGAGAATTTAAATTCCTCACTACTCCATTTTGTTGATATTCTTTCCAGTCTATAGAGTTTTCATCGGTCCACTTTCGGATTGCTGAATCGCGATCTTTTGAAAATTTATTCCATGTTTCATAGTGAGAAAAAATTGCTTTGACGTTATGTCGGGTTGCCAAAGACTTTAATACAGGAAGCGCTTCTCCAACTTTGATTACTAGCTTAGCGCCTCTTTCAATGAACATTTCGTCAAGTTGGCTGAGGTAGTGCTGAAGATGTAGAAAATGCCGATACGAAACATCGGGCTGTTTCCAGAAGTTTGGCTCTAAAATGTAAAGGGGTAATATTTTTCCTTTCGCGCAAGCACCTGATAGAGGCCCGTGATCGAGCATCCTTAGATCTCTTTTGAACCACACGATATTCAACTAGCGTCCTACTTTCCTTTACGAAAAATTCTTTTACGCCACGCAGTGTAGCTTCCCGATCTAAGATTTTTTCGCATTAAATTTTTTACTTCGATCTCCTTAAGCCCGAATTCATCTTTTATAGCCTTGAAACTTACTTTGTCACTGAGTGCTAGTTCAATTAATTCAGACAAACGCGCTTGAGATAAGTTTCGTTCACCGCTTTGCATTAGATATGATGATTAAGCAGTAAGTAATAAAAAACTACAGAACCAACAGCGCCTGCTATTGCTGCTTGAGCAAACCTATTTCTCATTTTTGCTGCCATTTCTTTCATTTTTTCGGGATCTGACCCGAAAATTAGTTCAACGGAGTCTTGAAGTGTTTCTCTATCGCTTGGATATTGGCCCTTTGCTTTCATAGCTGCTGTTGAAGTCCGACTGGTTCTCATAATTAAATCTCCTTATTTTTCACTCAGATATGTTCTGGATCGAAAAGATGACAACTGGGTGTGTCATTTTGCCTCAGATTTGGAAAAAAATTTTTTTTAGCTTGGTTTTTAAAAAAATAGACTTAACTAAATGCGTACAAAAAAGTCAAAACGGAGATTTACAAATGAGAAAATTAATTGCAACAGTATTCATCATCGCACTTTCTGGCTCAAGCGTGTATGCAAGTGGTTGTAGCGAAATGGCGGCATTCAATACAAAGATAAAGAAAGCATTAAAAACAGCATCTTTTAACGAAAAGACCCTAGCAGATATCAGAAATTTGCAATCTGAATGCAAAAGACAGCATGACATGGGAATGTCCGTTAGTGCGATAAGCTCATGCAACAAGGCGCTTGATTTAGTAGCTGTCAACTAAGATTGATATGAAATTTGGGATTATGGAGTAATATATGAGTAGCACAGAGAAGAAATTTACTAAGCTTGACGTCGTGAGTGGAAAATCGTATTTCATTTGCCAATGTGGTCAGAGTGCAAAGTATCCATTGTGCGATGGAACTCATAAAAACACCTCCTTTAGTCCTAAAAAATTTGTCGCGTCCACAGACACTTCCGTGACTGTCTGTGGATGCAATGATTTAAAAACAGTTGTTTGCGACTGCGCTTAATAGGAGTGAGGACATGAATGCGATTGTGAAAAGATTAGAACGGTTTAACAGCGCTATACCAGAATTTTGTACGTCTCATTGGTTATTAAGAATACCTTTAGCGTTATTGTTCATACAAATGGGATTGATGAAGTTGCCCATAGACCCTGCTGAAGCGGAATCCTATGGTCTTTCTGTTCTTGTTTGGTGGGTGGTAGCTCTTGGTGAGTTAGGTAGTGGACTCGGTTTAATAGCGGGTGGATTGCTTAACACAAGAAAAATACCAAGTTGGTTGGGAGACACCCTAACTCGCTTCAGCGGGTTTACTATAGGTTGCATAACGACTGGCGTGATATGGATTGGCGAACCCGAAAGTTTTCTAGACGTAATTTTGTACGACAATCTTCACGTGTTTATGTGGGTCGGAGGTTTATTTTTCGCTCTACGTGGAAACCGTGCTTAATATATTTTGGGGACATTAAACATCCCCTTTATTTCTGTTAGCATCAAACTTTTCATTAAATTGTTTTTGTGGATATCGCTTTGACAATTTTTCTTTGTTGCCATTTATAATGTCCACTAAGTCAACCTTCAGCGCTAGACAAGCTTGCGCCACATACCACATTATATCTCCCAATTCTCTTCTCATGTGTTCATGCGCGACAACATCAAAAGTCTTTTCCTGAAACATTATTTTCTTAATTATTTCATTAAACTCTCCAACCTCTCCAGATAAACCAATACCAGCTGTTAGCAATCGTGACATCTCGATATCTTTCGAATTGAGATAATTGATACGTTCCCTCATTTTATCAGATGATTTTGAAGCTTCACTTGTAACTTTATCTACGAAATCCGTATACTCTTCTAGCAAATTTTGTTGCATTTTTTACCCTATTTTGATTTAACCTAATATTAATCACTTTATATCCTTACCATCCTTTCGAATGTAATCATCTTTTGATTTAAACTCTTCGCCCTCCTTTAATAGACCAGCACCAGGAATGAAATTTACCTCTATCCGAATTCCATCTGGGTCTTCAAATAATACATAATAATAACCTGGAGCCCAATCTCGTTCTTCGGGGCCACGTACAACTTTTGCATTGATCTGTGTCAAAAGCTCATAAGTTCTATCGACATCATCACGACTTTTAGCCCTTAAACATAGATGATGAAGACCAACCCTATATTGTTGGAAGGTTTCGGCTGAAAATTCAGGATCACATCGTCTTATACCTATAGCCGTTCTACCTCCAACATGATAGCAAAAATCCTGTCCATCCATAACACAGATCATTCCAAATTTTGGCAAAAGGCTTTTGTAAAATTGTCTTGCTTCACTAAAACGTGAAACCGTTAATATTACATGAGCCATACCATTAATCTCAATTTCACTCATGTCGTAGTCATCGCACTTCCAAAAGACTTTACCTTATCTGCTTTTCCTGGCGATGGAGGAATGTTAAGACCTCTGTCACAAGCTGGACGTATACGCATCTGTTCCATCCATCTTTCCAAACTTTCCAGACCCTCAGTCGTCACTCGTGCCCATTTATGACTTCTTATCCAAGACCAATTGGCAATATCCGCGATAGAAAAGTCCCGAGCTAGCCATTCAGATTGACTGAGCCGTACATCTAAGACTTCATATAATCTTCTTGTTTCATTATGATATCGTTTGCGCGCGGCAGGAACATCGTTTGGGAAGTACCGTTCAAAAACCACTGCCTGCCCCTGCATTGGCCCTATCCCGCTTGCTTGGAACATTAACCATTGTAAGACTTCTGTTCTATCAGGTTCATTAATTGGTAATAACTGGCCGAATCTTTCTGCCAAATAAATAAGGATGGCGTTTGAGTCAAAAATAATGGTACTGTCTTTTTCCATTGTTTTTAACACTGGAATTCGTCCATTGGGATTTATTTGTAAGAACCAGTTTGAATGTTGCTCGCCTGATTGTAAATCTATAAGCTGCACCTCGTATTGAGCTCTTAACTCTTCAAGGGCCATAGCTACTTTCCAACCATTTGGAGTGGGTGCTGTGTAAAGTTTATACATAGTGTTTCCTAAGGATGGAATGCTATTATACTAAATAAAAAAGCACAAGTTCGTTCTATATGATAGCTTAAGTGAATTAGGAGATTATTTTGAAAAAAGTTGATTGGTATTTTGATTTTATTTCTCCCTTTGCTTATTTACAATTTTCGCAATTTAAAAAGTTTGATAATGAGCTTAACATCACAATACATCCAGTCGTATTTGGCGCTCTTCTAAAACATTGGGGTCAACTTGGACCTGCAGAAATTGTCCCTAAGAGAATATTTACATATCGTTTTTTCAAATGGAAGGCTGATAGGTTAGGCATAGAATATACTATGCCTCCTTCACACCCATTTAACCCTCTGCCGGCCTTGCTTTCATGTATCGCAGGAAGTTCAACCTATGAAGTAACTAAAGAAATATTCGACATTATCTACAAACAAGGACAACAACCGGATCAGAAAGAGGGAATAGAGAAACTAGAAGCCGTAGTAAACCGATACGCACCATCAACACATTCGACACAGGATGAAAGTGCTCTTAAAAAGGTATTGCGTTCCAACACATCCAAGGCTATTGAAAATGGCGTGTTTGGCGTACCAACATTTGTAGTCGAAGGACAAGTTTTTTGGGGAGGAGATGCGTCGGATATGATGTTAGATTTTATAAAAAATCCTGAACTATTTTCTTCGAAAGAGATGAAGCGTATTTCTTCCATGCCGATGGGTGTAATACGAAACAAACCCTAAATGACATTTTCATTTTAATTGGGCTATCTCTCTAATATGATTTGGAGATAACCCGCAACAGCCGCCAATAATATTTACCCCTTCCTTAATCCATTTTTCAGCAAAGGATTTAAGTTGTCTGGGTTGTATTACTTTATCAAAGTCCCAATTCGGTGAAACCCACCCTCCTGAGTCCGGATAAACCATCAGTGGTCCATCAAAAAAGTTTCTTAATACCTTTAAAGACTTGCTTACGGCGTTTACATCTGTGTGCATAATGCCAGCAACATCAATATTAAAATCTTTGACTATCTCAGCAACACTTTCAAAAGGAATATCATCTTCGTCCATAAAACTTAACACAAGACCCGTATCACTCAATCGAGTTGAGAACCCAGCCCATATAGGTTTTTTACTTTTTGCTGCAGCTTCAAAGACTGATAGCATTCTATCAGGATGGTACATCATTTCTAAAATAATAATGTCACAACCATTTTCAGCCAAAA